>NZ_NBIU01000016.1 GCF_003245365.1 Helicobacter valdiviensis | reverse complement strand
GAGTAAAAAGGAGAAAAGGAAAGGGGGACATAGAAAGATAGAAAGATAGAAAGATAGAAAGATAGAAAGATAGAAAGGGAGAAAGGGAGAAAGGGAGAAAGGGAGAAAGGGAGAAAGGATTAGAGGATTAGAGGATTAGAGGATAAACAAAGCAAGATAAATAAAAAAATAAATAAAAAAACAGGGGGGGTTAAAGAGATAAAGAGATAAAGAGATAAAGAGATAAAGAGATAAAGAGATAAAGAGATAAAGAGATTAGATAGATAAAGGAAAAGAAGAGTGAAAAAAGCAAAGATAATGGGAGAAATGAAAAGAAAGAGAAGTTAAGAAAAAGGATAAAGTAAAAAAATAAGAGTGAATTAAGAGGGAAAAGAATAAAGAAGAGATAAATAGAAAAAATTAAAGAGAAAGCAAAAATGCTTTTATATTTGGAAAATGAAAATAAAAACGATAGCAAAATAAAACAAATATCTATATCAAATATACCTAAAAAACCTCATTGGCGAGAATCTGAAGAAGATATATCAAAGTTATACCATGATTATGAAAAACAGAAATCTTTTCTTAATGGCAATGAAGTTCCATACGGAACAAAACATTCTGTTCGTCCAGACTTATACAAAAATGGTTCTAGCATTGAAATTAAAAACTATAATCTTGATAAAACATCCAGTGCAAACAATTTAATTAATATTATTACCAAACAATATCAACAAAGATTGCAACATTTGCCACCAAAAACTGAACAAATCTTCATTATAGACTTTAGAGGACAAAATATTTCTAAAGAAATACAAGAAAAATAAAACAAAAAATTCGCATTAAAAAATTGTGATATACTTATTCAATTTAAAACTAAGTAAATTTAGGAAGATTGATGGTGGGTTTTAGCATAAATGATTTTTGGTATGAAATAGGCAGTGGTGATTTTTTACATGCATTTTTTAGCAATGTGGCTTATCATCTTGAAAAAGGAAACCGGGGAAGTAGATTCCCTATATTAATGAATGAAGTATATCAAGGTAAATTAAATTTTTCAAAAGCTTCTTTAGCGTTAAATGAACTAGAAAATATACAAAAAGAATTTAAAAATTTTACCCCAAAACAAATAATTTGGGATATTGAAAATTTATCGCTTATGCCACCTTGGGGTGATAATATCAGTAGTGATATTACAGACCTATCAAATTATTTTGTAACAAGCAATGGTAATGATTTTATAGAACTCTTTAAAAAGGTCTTACAACTAGCTGACAATGAAAAAGCTAACCTTACCATTAAAAGTTTTTAAAATAATTTATACTTTGGTAAAAATTTCTAAGTAAAAACACCCTAAAACCCTTTCCTTTAAATTTTGATTGCTCTTTAGAAGAAAAGCTTCTTTATGCTAAAGATGAGCAACTAGAAAACATACTTAAAAAACCCACAAGGCTTTTCATGGCTAAAAAAAGAACAATCACTATTCCTAGAATAAAAGATATTAATGCAACTCCTGATGCGTCTTGTATGCATCCTATCTTAGAAGATAATACTTTAATATGCTTGCTTGGAGGTAAAGAGCCATGGAAATAAAAAATACTTTAAATAAGGGATATAATAGTGTTTCTATAAAGACAAAAGATAAACTCACCAGATATGATTTAGATGGTAAACCACATTGTAAGAAGACATCAAAGATTTAGATATTGTAGAAAATTATTTAAAAAGGCAAAATAATGAAATTTGAGAATTTAAAGCATGGAAGCTTATTTAAAAGAGAATTTTATCTTAAGGATGTAAAAATAGATTTAAAAAATGACTTTTTTGTTTATTCTATCGCAATGAATGAAAAAACTTTAGAAATATTTTTTAAATCAGAAAAAAAAGATATACAAGATTTGCAAATTATTTTTTATGATTATAAGTTACTACATTCAAAATCATATTGTAAAAATTTTAATCAATTAGAAGCTAATTTTATCGATTTGATAAGAAATAATTGGGATGATATAATAGGCTATATTGAAAAAGAAGAAGAGATGTTGATAAGCATATATTTTGATAATGATTTAGAATATATTACTTTAACTTGTAAGTATTTTAATATAGATTTTATAGACTAAACAAAGGAAAAACAATGACAAGAGAACAAGCAGAATTAATTATAAAAGAAGAAAAGTTGTTTTATGTAACTTGGCGTGATTATGATTATACAGCAGGAGAATATCATTTTACAATTTGGTTTAATCCTAACAATAATAAATACGAAGCTGTTTATATTGGAGAAAGGGGAGGTGTTGAACTTGACTATTCTTTTGATAGTGAAAAAGAAGCCATTGATAAAATGTTGCAAATGAATTATATGCGAAAAAAATACGATGGAAAAGACATCAAAGAATATCTAACAAAAGAAGTAGCACTAAGAATCATCAAAGAAGAAAATCTAGAAGTGATTTGGTATGATGAAGCACTTAAACCAATGCGAGCAGGTATTAAACACGATAAACAAAGAGATAAATATATTTCTTTTATTACTAATGCTAAAGCAGAGATTATAGAATGGAAAAGTATTGAGTTTGATGGGGATGAAGAATTTGAAGGAAAAATATATAATGATGAAGATATAGCCCTTTATGCTCTTATCAATCGTGCCAGAATGATTAAACAAAATAGAATTAGCTTTGTATAAATGTTTCATAATTAAAGGAAACAATAAATGTTTCTATCAAAGCCAAAGTATCACAATTATAATTTAAATACATTTAAAAAAGTAATAAAGAGTGCATAAAACAAGCAAAAATATGCAAAGACTTAAAATTACTTGCGATATAAGCTAGTAAAAAACACAATAATTTCTTATTATTTTAATAAAGAAGAACTCAAGTTAGGATTTACAAAATTTTTAGATTATTGAAAATCTCTTAATAAAAATATTATCATCCTAAATAAACACTAAAAATCTTCAATAAATACCTAAAAACTAAATAATAAAACACTAAAAGTGCCATAAATATAAATTATTGATTATATTTTAATATTAATATTTTTGGTTATCTTTATTTTTTTCAATACAACTTTATAGTAAAATAAAGTGTTTTTTAAAAACAAATTTATATTTAACACTTTAAATAAATAGGGAGAGAATTACTATGGACAAAAAAGACTTTAGCTATTATTTAAACGCAATGGAAAATGGCAACATTGGAGAGCTTCAAATCTTTTTAGCTGTTGATGATGAAGAATTTATAAATATGCAAGATGAAGAGGGTAATACACTGCTTCACCACGCGGCAAGATTAGGCAGTGATGGAGGTGTGGCAATGCTCATTAATTGCAATCCTTTTATCCGTAACAATGATGGTGAAACTGCCTTTAGTATAGCCCATGATAACGATAATGCTTATATAGCTACAATGATTGATCGTATTAAAGAGAGATGGCAAGAAGAGCATGGCGAATATGAAGAAGATGAAAGCGAAATGGATATTCCATTTTATTTAACTGATAGTAAAGAATCTATTTTAGAACAATTTGAAGAAAACATTGATGATGAGAGCCTTTTGGATACTTGTTATGGTGATGGAATGGTAATATTACAATCTGTTTTAAATGCTTGGAATCTTAGCTTTATTGATGGGGAAATGCCTCCTGTAGTTGAAATCCTTATTGATAAAGCCGATGGAGATGTAGAGACGCTAATAGAAGGCTTTGATAATCATATGGAGCAGTGGGAAAATGAGATTTGGGACGAGCCAGGAGTCTATACTAGCACAAATGAGGATGGCGAAGAGGACTATCGCTATGAAACCGATCCTGATGAGTGGATACGAGAAATAATGCCCCTTGATCAATGGGAGGAGTTAAAAGAGCAAATGCGTGCTTATGCAAACAAATAAGCATTTTTATGATTTTATAGCCCAAAATAAGCTTGGATTATCTGGCAAAAATTTAGAAATTAAAATGCGAGAGCTAACCAAGCTTAGAGCCAAAGAGCTAAAAAGCGATATTGGCTTTTGGGATTTTAAAAAGTTTAATTATAGCAACTACAAAGAGATACATTTTTATCTCTTTCAAGATATTTTTGAGTGGGCTGGCAAGGATAGGTATGATTTAGGATTGTCTGGTAATTTTAGCAAATTTATCATTCAATTTTGCCGAGGTGATAAGATTTCAAGTCTTGCAGAATCTATATTCACAAAAGAGCTAAAATCCATAAACGACTTTTGCCTATCTAGCTCTTCTCCAATTGATATTAAAACATCTGCAAAACTTCTAGCAAATCTTTGGAATAAACTTAATTTTTTACATCCATTTCGCGAGGGTAATGGTAGAGTTTCAAGAATATTTTTAGAAATGTTTGCTAAATCTTTAAAATTTTATTTTGATATAGACAATATAGAAAGAAGAAAACAAGTTATTGCATTAAATAGAGCTTTGAGAAACAACCCACAAAGCCTTGAAGAATTAGTCTTTATAAATATCTGCTATGCTACTAAAAGCTAGAAAAGCCCACCTACCCTCTTTAATCGTAAAATCTTAAAGCAACAACCTATATACATATTGACTTTCAAATTTTTATAAAAAAATATATAATTGCAAAAACTCTAAGGGACTTTCATAATGATTAAAGCCAATATCTCTGGAATTGGAACTGCATTAGGAGAAAATATTACAAATGCTAAAATAGAAAAAGATTTCAATCTTAAATCAGGAATTATAGAAAAAACAACCAAACTTCAAACAAGATATTTTTTCAAACAAGATGAGGATTTAGAACCCCATATACTCAAAGCTATAAACCAAGCTTTGCAAGTTGCCAAACTAAACCTTAATGATATTTCATGCATTATTTGTGCCAGTGCTATTAACCGAGTAGCAATCCCTTACAATGCAGCCTATATCCATAAAATTTTAAACGCAAATCCTATTATACAAACTTTTGATATTAATATGACTTGTCTTTCTATGTTGCGTGCTTTTGATATAGGTGCTAGACTTTTAGATATACATAAACATATTTTACTTGTAAGCATAGACATAGCTTCTTTAGGACTTGATTGGGAAAAAGTCCATACCGCTGGAATTTTCGGAGATGGCATTAGTGCAATGATTATCTCACAAAGTGAAACTGGAGGAATAGTTTTTTCAGATTTTCAAACACACTCTTGTGGTTATGATTTGTGCCAAATTAAAGCAGGTGGTTATCTTTATCCGCCTCAACACACAAAAGACTATCAAAAACTTGGGTTTTTTGAGATGAAAGGCAAAGAACTTTTTAAACTTACTATGCAAGTATTGCCAAAATTTATCACCCAAAGTCTAAAAAAAGCAAAAATAAATATCAATGAAATTTCCTATATTATCCCACATCAAGCAAGTTTTTCCTCTCTAGCTCATGCGACAAAAATGCTAAAAATCAATCCTGAAAAAATTATTAATATCTTTCAGAATCATGGTAACCAAATTGCCTCCTCTATTCCTTTTGCACTTAAAGAACTTTTTAATAAAAATGTTTTAAAAAGTAAGGATAAAATTATGCTAATTGGCACTTCTGCGGGTCTAGGACTTGGCTTAATTATATGGGAAAAGCCATGAAAATTATCATTACAGGTGCAACAGGGGGGCTTGGAAGAAGTCTTTTGGATTATTTAAAAGATAAAAATAATATCCAAACTATAAATTTAGGAAGAAATAAAGATATTGGTAAAAATATCCATTCTTTTAGATTTTGCGAATTAAGTGATGAAAAAAGTGTTATGGAGAGTTTTGAGAGTGCAGATTGCGTGGTGCATTGTGCTGCTTTAAGTTCTCCTTGGGGGGCATATAATGATTTTTATATCCACAATGTAAAAGCCACGCAAAATATTATCAAAGCTTGTAAATATTATAAAATCCCAAAGATTATTTTTATTTCAAGCTCTAGCGTGTATTTTGATTTTTGCGATCGTTTTAATATTAAAGAAGATTTTATCCCAAAAAATTTTGTTAATTTTTATGCAAAAACCAAATTTCTAGCCGAACTTGAATGCTTAAACTCTTCTTTAAAGTGCATTATCTTGCGTCCTAGGGGAATATTTGGAGAATATGATAGTGTGCTTATTCCAAGGATTGCTCGTATTGCAAAAAAAGGTTTTTTACCACTAATAAAAAACAAAGAGATATTATGTGATGTGACTTATTCTCAAAATGTCGCACACGCTATATTTTTAGCTCTAAATGCTAATCTTAAAGAAAACAATATTTTTAATATTACCAATAATGAACCCTTAAATATAAAACAAATTTATGAAAAAATAGGGCTGATTTTAAATTTAGATATCAAATTTAAAGCATTTTCTCTAAATACTTTAAGATTCTTTGCAACCTTAAGTGAGCTTAGTGCCAAGCTAAAATTATGCAAAGAGCCACTTCTTACTCATTACGCTTTAGGGCTTATAAGCTATTCTCAAACGCTAGACACAAACAAAGCAAAAGAGATTTTAGGTTATAAGCCTATTTACTCTATTGATGAAGGGTTAAAACGCTATGTCTTTAATTCTTGATATGAAAGTCTTTATAGCAGGGAGTTGTAAAAATCTTGAATGTTTAGCCTTTAAGGGCGGTGCGTTTAAAAAAGTAGATTTTCCTGCACTTTGTGTATTTTTTAAAGTTTTGCATAACAATCAAGAAATCAATATTTTATTTGATAGTGGCTATAGCGAACATTTTTTTAAAGCCACTACAAATTTTCCTGAAAAGCTTTATGCTTTAAGCACACCTGTTAGTCTTAACTCTACGCTAAAATCACAATTAAAATTACACAATATCACAAAAATTGATTTTATTTTTATTTCACATTTTCATGCCGATCATATAGGAGGTTTAAAAGACTTTGAAAAAGTATCTTTTATTGCTTCTAAAGAAGCTTATGAAAGTTTTATCCATAAAAATAAATGGAGCAATTTAAGACAAGGGGTTTTGCCAAATCTCTTACCAAAAGATTTTAAAGAAAGACTAATAGATATTAAAACTTTACAAAAAAGTGCATTCAATAAGGATTTCCAAGAAGCTTATTTATGGTTAGATTGCTTTTTTATTGTTCCACTTTTTGGGCATGCTTTAGGGCAATATGGATTATTTTTTACTTATAAAAATCAAGAAATTTTTCTCATAGCCGATTCTATTTGGGATTATAAAAGCTTAATGGATAATGCCCTACCTTCAAAACTTACACATTTTTTGCTTTCTGATACGCAAGAATTTTACCACACCATAAAATGCTTACAAAATATGCAACACTCTAACCCTAAAGTGCTTTTTGTGCCAAGCCATTGTAAAACAAGTATAGAAAAATTACAAAATTTTTTGAAGGCGCAAAATGTTTAAACTATTTTATACCTTAAAAAGTTTTTTGGAAACTAAAAATTTTTATGATAAAAATACACTAGAAAAATACCAAAAAAAGCAAATTTTAAAAATGCTAAAGAAGCTAAAAAGCGACTTTTATCCAAAATCTTTAAAATTAGAGGATTTTCCCATTATCAATAAAAGCATTTTTATGCAAAATTTTAGCCAAACAAATTGTTTTCATATCTCACAAGATGAGGCTTTTACTCTTGCATTAAATGCTGAAAATACAAGGAATTTTAGCACAAAGCTAAAAGCAAATTTAAGTGTAGGTTTAAGTTCTGGCACAAGTGGCAACAGAGGAATTTTTCTTTTAAGTGATAAAGAAATTGCACTTTGGAGCGGTTATATTCTAAAAAGAATGCTACCAAAACCCTATTATAAAAAAAGGAAGATTGCCTTTTTTCTACGCTCTAATAATAATCTTTATGAAGGGACGAAAAGCTCCTTGATTGATTTTTGCTATTTTGATTTAAGTAAGCCGCTTTATTTACTTTTGCAAAAATTACAAGAATTTAAAGCAGATATACTTATAGCTCCTGCTTCTGTGCTTGAATACATAGCAGACAATATCAAGCTAGAAAAAAATCCTGAAAAAATTATTTCCGTTGCAGAGACGCTAGAGTTAGAAGTGAAAGAAAAATTACAAAAATACTTCAAACAACCTATTCATCAAATCTATCAATGCACTGAAGGATTTTTAGCTCACACTTGCGAATATGGAAATTTACATTTAAATGAGGATTTGGTTTTTATTGAAAAAGAATGGATAGGTAAAAATCGCTTTGTTCCTATTATTACAGATTTTAAAAGACAAACCCAAAACATCATCCGTTATAGACTCGATGATATTTTGGTATTGAGTGAAAAATCCTGCCCTTGTAAAAGTGCTTTCACACATCTTAGCTTTATTGAAGGGCGTGCCGATGAAATTTTACACCTACTAGATAAAGATAATAAGAATTTCTTGCTTTTTCCTGATTTTTTAAGGCGTTGCATTTTAAGTGTTGATATTAGAATAAAAAATTATACCGTTATCTATCATAAAAAAAGTATGATTTTAGAAGTTTTTTTAGAACCTTTAGAGTTTCAAAAAAAAGTGCAAGAAGAATTAAATTTAATGTGTGAAAATTTCAATCTAAAACCTTTTAATTTAAAATTCTCTCCTTACAAAAGGGAAGATTTCACACAAAAAAGAAAAAGAATTTTAATCTTAGAGGATTGAATGAAAATATTATTAAGTGGTGCTAGGAGTCCTGTTGTCTTAGAATGGATAGAGATCTTTAAAAACCATGAAATTATTTTACTTGATTTTTCACTCTTTGCCTTGTGTTTTCATTCTCATAAAAATTTAAAAAAACTTATCTTACCATCGCCAAAACTTGATTTTTATCATTTTAAAAATGAAATTTTTAAGCTTTTTTTAGAAATGGATTTTGTGATTGCAAATTGTGAGGAAATATTTTATTTTGCTATGGCAAGGGATGATTTTTTAAGACATTTTCCAAATTCTAAAATACAATTTTTCTTTTGCGAGAGTAAGCTTTTATTTAATTTGCATAATAAATATCAATTTTTTTCTTTTTTACCCCAAACCACTAATATTTGTTTTCCAAAAACCAAAATTATCCAAAATAAATTTGAATTAACCAAAATAAAGAACCTAGATGCTTATATTTTAAAACCTGTTTTCTCGCGGTTTGGAGCAAAAGTAATAAGAGAAATCGGCAAAAAAGATATAGAAAATTTGGAATTAAACTCACTTTATCCCTATGTATTGCAAGAAAAACTAAAAGGTTTAAATTTATGCAATTATGGTATTTTCCATCAAGGAAAACTCTTAGTCCATAGCCTTTATATACCAAAATATCTTATTAATAATTCTGCTGGAAGTTATTTTACACCCATTAAAGATGAAAATTTATTAAAAATTTCTTTTGATTTTATGGTTAAATTTGGAGAAATGCATAATCTTAACGGACAATTTGCTTTTGATTTTATATTGCAAAATAATTGTTTGCATGTATTAGAATGCAATCCTAGAGCTACAAGTGGGCTACATCTTGTCGCAAAAAATATTAAATTTGAAAAAGATTTTCAAACAATAAACACTAAGATTTCTAATCCAAATTATAGAATTGGTATAAGTTTATTTGTATTTTTTAGTCTAAAATCACTCAAAGAAGGGAAATTTTTAAAACTTTTAAAAGATTATCAAAATGCCAAAGACATTTTAGATAAAATTCCTATAAAGGCCAGCTTTATAAGTCTTTTTGGGCTTTTTTATACTGCATTTAAACATAAAATTAAATTAAGTGATGCTAGCACTTTTGATATAGAGTTTAATGGTAGATTGGATGAGAGAAATTTAGATTTTTGCTACACTCAAACTTTTAGTCAAAAATTTATCCAAAGTTTTAGCATACCCAGTGAGACTTGCATCCGAAATCTTTATGTAGATTTTAAAACATATAAGCAAGTTTATAAAAATCACACCATAACCTTTTTGCTTAGCAAAAATACTAAAAATACTCCTAATACTTTTAATGCATCTTTGTATGGGCTTATTATTCAATACGCAAAAGATGAAATTAATAAGCTAAATTCTAAATTTTTGCGTTTTATTTCGTTTATGCTTATTTATTTTTTTACCCCTATTGTGCGTTATATTGATAGGCTCATTTTTATTGATAATTATTTTTTTAGCACAAATTTATTTGAAAATTACTATGAAGATGAAGAATTTTTACATACTTGTTTAGAAAATCTCCTCGCGCAACTAAAAACAAGCAAAGAAGCTATAGCATTTCGCTCAGTAAATGCAATACAAAATCCAAGACTATTTAACTTTTTAAAAAAGCAAGATTTTTATCCTATTATAACAAGACAAATTTATTATATGAATGATTTTTCGCTTTTAGAGCAAAGCAGAGACTATAAAAAAGATAAAAAATTACTAGAGCAAAAAGAATTTTATTTTAAAAAAGCAGATAAAAATAGTGATTTTAACCGTATAAAAGAGCTTTATGATATGCTTTATTTACAAAAATATTCTACACACAATATACAATTTCAAGCTCACTATATCCAAAAAATGTGTGAGAATAATTTAATAGAAATTTATATTTTATATGAAGAAGAAAATATTGTGGGCTTTTTAAGTTTTTTAGAAAATGAAGTTAGCTTAACCATACCGTTTATAGGATATGATTTAAACAATAAAAAACCTTTATATAGAATTTTACAAGCCTTTATTTTAGAAACCGCCAAAAGAAAAAATAAATTTTTAAATAAAAGCAGTGGAGCAAGTTTTTTTAAAACTTCTAGGCGTATGCAACCTTGTTTTGAATACACTTTTGTCTATGCTAAACATTTAAACCCATTTAAACAAATTTGCTTTAAAATTCTAAGTTTTATTTCTATAAAATTTTATGGAAAAATTTTAAAACACTTTAAATTCTAAAAATATTAGAAACAGATATGTTTTAAAATTTTACACTCTATGTAAGATAAGTGCATTTAGAGCCCTTTGGCAAAGGATTTTCTAAAAAATCACTATATTGCTCAGAATTTTCAAGAACAAAAAGTTTTGGGCGCGAATTCTTTGCTTTCACAGGAGGTGCATATCCATCGCTAAAGATAATAAGCCCATCATATTCTTTATGTGCTTCATAATATTGTATCACAGGCTCAAAGTTAGTCCCACCATCCCCTTGCACTTCTACACTTTTTTGTGCCTTTTTTAAAGTTACTATCTCGCCTTGTATTTCTGTATCAAACTGCAAGACATCAAGCCTTTCTATGCCGTATTTAAAAAATCTATTGATGATATAAAAGAATTTTTGCAAAGCTTCATTGCTAATAGAACCGCTCACATCTACTGCAACTAAAAGCTTTGTGCTAAATTCATAAGTGCTACCAAAATATGCAAAGCCATAACGGCGACTTGGCTTATTTCTCACAAGGCGACGCCTATTTGAAAGGATAGAATGCCTAAAGGCTCGTAAATATCGCCGATAATCCATCTTGGCCTTTAAAGAAAGCTCTAATAATCCTATAAAATCGCCAGGAATCGTGCCAAATGACTTTGGATTATCTAAAGCATTTTCTACAATGGATTGTATAAGTTCAGATCTCACCTCATCATCTTGCCAATTTTGCGTGCAAGATTGGGCAATTTCAGAGAGATTTAAATCCATAAGGTTTGCAGATTTAAAATCCATAGATTGTATATCTTGATTTTCATTTGT
Organism: Helicobacter valdiviensis; assembly: GCF_003245365.1. Classification (GTDB taxonomy): domain Bacteria; phylum Campylobacterota; class Campylobacteria; order Campylobacterales; family Helicobacteraceae; genus Helicobacter_D; species Helicobacter_D valdiviensis. The sequence continues at coordinate 31,089 of NZ_NBIU01000016.1, read as the reverse complement.
GCCATCGCTAGGACCTGCAGATCCAAAGCCTTGTAAATCTTGTTTTTCATCTGTATCCTCATCATCGCTAATGCTTTCGCTCTCTTCTTTTGCTAAAATCTCAAAAAGCTTTCTATAATACACTTCAAACGCATAATTTTCTTCTAATCCAAAATCTTCTGGCATAGGCAAATTAAGTTTCAAATCGCAATTATCAGTAATTGTAATGGTGCTTGCAAGATAGAGTGCCACTCTATTAGCATTGATAGGTTGTCTTTGATAGGGGTGGTTTAGCGCTATGCGAAACACTTCTAGCTTTAAAAACTCTTCTAGTGCATTTTGGCTTAGATCTTGGCATAAATCTTTATCATATTCTATTAAGCCTTTACCGCTTCGCATAGGAGCTTCAAGGCTAGAAGCTTTAAGCGTATGCGTGCAATAAATCTCAAACAAAAAGGGCTCATTCAAAAACCACGAATCGATAATTTTTTGAAATTTTTGTTTTAAATCCATTATTTTGCTTTCATTTATAGTGAGCTTACAAAGCCAATGATTTTTTGCTGTAAGCTTAGAGCATAGCTCATAACAAAACTCACTACTTTAGGATAAGTGTGACTAATAAAAAGATTAGTAAAATGTCCTAACACTTCATTTGCCTTTTTTTCTTGTAAATAATCAAAATAAAGTTCAAAATTTTTGGCTATCTCTTGAACCTCGCTATCTTGGTAGTTTTTGTTTTCAATATAGCGAAATAGCGAGTCATTGATTTTTGCAAAATCTGGCGTTTTGTATTTGCTTAGCTTTTTTTGTGCTTTAGCAAAATGCAATAAAATCTCACTTGCACTTATAAGCTTACTATCCTTATAAGTTTCTGTAAATTTCACACCCACTTTTACACCTACAATACCACAAATTGCTTTTTTATAAATATCGCTACTTATATCCTCTACATCTTTAATAATGCTAGAAACTCTCACCCACGCTCTACGATCAGGGAATTTATCAAGCCCAAAATCCTCTATTCCTTCTTGTGTATCCAGTAAATCTGGATTTTCTGTAATAAAAGCAATGATTCTAGAATCAATCTTGGCACTATCAGCCCATAAAAGCCATTCTTCTATGCTTGGAACAAATTCATAAATATTAAAACGACTTGTCAGTGCTGGATCAAGATCGCTTAGCTGATATTCATCACCAAAATTTACCGCACTTATCACACGCGAACCCTTTGGGAGTGATCTACCCGCTAGGCGTTTATTAAGTGTGAGATCCATAACACTTTGCAAAATCTCTGGCCTTGCGCGATTAAGCTCATCTAAAAAAAGCACGATAGGTGTATCATCAAGCGGAAACCAAAAGGGTGGGATAAACTCTGTATGTCCACTTTTTTCATTTTTATGCGGTAAGCCGATAAGATCACCCGGATCACTCATCTGCCCTAAGAATAATATAACAACCTTTAATCCCTCTTTTGTAAAATGCTCTTGGATAATTTGAGATTTGCCAATGCCGTGCTTCCCTACTAGCATGATATTTTGCTCACTTGGCGTGATTTCTAAAATCTTTTTTAACTCGGTTGTATTAATCTTTACTCCCATTGCTATCCTTTATTCTTGTATTTCTATATATTGTGTATTTAAATCTTTGGCCACTTGCTTTGCAACAGAATCTTTTGTGCCATAGATGACTTTCAAAGGACATTCATAAAAAGACTTACTAGCTTTTTTTAGAGGTTCTACACTTGCAGGGATTGTGATACTCTCTAAACCGGCGTATCTAAATACTCCTTCTTCTATCACTTTTAGCTTGTTTGGCAATACCACACTCTTAAGCGATTTGCATCCATAAAACGCCTCTTCACCTATCTGTGTAACGCTATTTGGAATGTTGATTTGCCCTAAATCATCACAGAAGGAAAAAGCATGGTTGCCTATGTAAGCAAGAGTGCTTGGAAGCTCAACTTCTTTAAGCCTGCTACAAAACCTAAAGGCGCTCTTTTCAATCCTTACTACACCCTCACTTATCTTAACAGATACTAAAGAACTGATACTTTTAAATGTCTCTTCTAGTATCACTTCTACACCTTGTGGGATTTGCACTCTAAGATCTTTTAAGTCTGATGATAAAAATGCTTTCTCTAGTTTTGAAAATTTCACATAAGGGATACAATGATTTAGCGCAAAAGCCCTGCTATGGCGTATATCTTTATTCTTTTTAGTGAAATCTTGCAAACTCTCAAAAGTGCTTTCTTTATCTACTATAAGCTTTATAAAGCTTTCAAATTGCTCTTTAAAAGTAGGATTTTTGATTTTTATCGTGGCAAGAAACTTTGTGCGTTCTTGAAACTGCAAAACACAAACGATTTTTTCCTGATCGCATTTTTTAGTTTCTATTTTGCATTCTACCCCATAGTTTTTAGCAATCTCTTGTAAAATACCTTCAAAGCTCACACTCATAATTTCAGCTACTTTTTCTTTTTTAGCCTTTTTAAACATATAGCCTTTTAAATGTGCGCTTATCGCTTCATTCACCCCTTTTGAATAGCAATCTTTCTCGCTAATTTTATAATTTTTATTTTCAAAAGCTACTTTTGGAAGATTTGGATTTTTAAAAATATCTTCTGGGATTGCGGTGATATACTCTGGGAATGTAATGCCCTCATTTGCGTTTGTAATAGCAATAACAGCCTTCCTTTTTTTCTTACTATAAAGTATATTATTTTCATAGCCAAAATATTCGTGATTTTTAGAAATATGAATGTGTTTTAGCTTATATGCTCTTAAAAACGCACCTTCTTCAATCTCTTTTAAACTATCTGGCAAACTTATCTCTTCTAAAGATTCACAATTACGGAAAGCATGCTTTTCTATAACTTCCAATCCCTCATTAAAATTTAGTTTTTTAAGGCTGGAGCATTTATCAAATGCGGTTCTTTCAATCGTTTTTAAGCTTGTTGGGAAATTTATCTCTTTTAAGGATTTACATTTATAAAAGGCATTCCCTCCTATAATTTCTAATCCTTCATTAAAATGCAGTTTTTTAAGACTAGAGCATTCGATAAATGCCTCGTATCCAATTCTCTTTATACACTCTGGAAAACTCATACTCTCTTGCATATTAGCAACAGCAATAACAAATTTGCCTTCCTTATTATAAAGCACATTATTTTCATAGCCAAAATATTTATGGTTTTTAGAAATATGAATGCGTTTGAGAGTATAGACTTTCAAAAACGCACTTGCCCACATCTCTTTTAAACTATCTGGCAAACTTATCTCTTCTAAGGATTCACACCCAAGAAAAGCCTGAGATCCTATGTTTTCTAAACCTTCATTTAATTTTAAACTTTTAAGGCTAGAGCACTCACTAAATGCCAATTCTCCGATCCTCTTTAAACTATTTGGGAAGCTCACCTCTTCTAGGGATTTACAACCCAAAAAAGCACAAGCTTTTATAACCTCCAATCCCTCATTCAATTTTAGTTTTTTAAGACAGCAATCATAAAACGCATATTCTCCGATACTCTTTAAACTATTTGGGAAGCTTATCTCTTCTAAGGATTCACACTTGCGGAAAGCATGCTTTTCTATAACTTCTAATCCCTCATTTAGAATGACTTTGCGTATCTTTGTATTGTATTTAAATGTATCCTTTTCAATGACTTTAATATCCTTTGGGATCACTACCTCTTCTTTAGTATCAAGCCCTAGTGATTTTACTTTTTCTTCTGTTAAATTCATGGTTTTCCTTACTACAAGTTTTCTTTGCAAATTAAAACATAAATTATAACTTTTTTTATATAATGTTGGCCATAATAAGTTAGCAAAATTATACAAGGAGCCAAACTTGGATTTTGAGAAAGAATTAAGCGCACAAAAGAAAATTGATAGCAAGAAAAGAGCAAAGATTTTAGAGCTTTGCGAAGATAGGCAAAACTATAAAATACTCTCCATAGAGCAGTATAAGAAAGAGTTATTAGAAGATTATGAGCGTAAGCTTAAACATAAAAGTCTAAAAGAACAAATAGAGCGTTTATGCAAATATGATTTTTGTGATACGATAGATTTTAAATACATAGCTATGTATAATATTATAAAAGATGGCTATACGCAAAAGAATGTAGAATTTTTAGATGATGTGCTTTATACAGAGAGTATAAAACACTCTTTTGGAAGGGAGGAATTGAAATGGGAGGAGATATTGTGCGCTAATAATTTCGCACTTTTCCCTAAAGTCTATCCTAAAGAATATATGGGAAACTACACGGCTTATTTAAGTAGCTTCTATCTTACACGATCTATGATTTTTTATAATGATTTTACACATAAAAACAAAGCATTAGATGAACTAACGCACAACTTGAATGTAAAATCAAACTCCAAAACTTATAGAGATGAATGTGCCTTATATATTGCTATGATCAATAAAGACTTTGAGGCAATCTCACTAGGGCTTGACTTACTCTGTAAAAATGCAAAGAAAAGCAAAGAATATGGCACAGATATTTTTAAAACAAGTATGGATTTTAAAGCTCTTGCATTATGGAATCTTATGCGTTATGCTTGGGGAGATGAGGCTTATAAGATAGAATTACCAAAAGAAGAGAATTTCCCTCTAGCCTTGCATTTGTATCAAAAGGAGCGAAATTACACACCAGGAAAGCCTTGCATTAGCTTTGAACCACCACTTCATCTTTGCAATCTCTTTTTAGAAATAGATTTGCCAGCCATGATATATGAAGAAGAAAAGAATGGCAGAAAAACATATTATGATTTAGATGAGAGGGCATCAGAAAATCTTGTAATAGAAAAAGTGTATGAGCTTGCTAAGGCTAAAAATATAAAAGTATATGATGAATGCAAAGGAGAGCTTACACTACAAATACAACATGAGCTAGAAGAGGAAGCAAGGGAGAATAATGACTTGCAAAATCCTTTTTATCTTGTCTTTAAAAATTATGTATTGTATTTAATCCAAGCGCTTGAAGACATTGACACACAGGAATTTAGCGATATTTACGCCTTTGGGCTAATTCATAATTACAAATCCCCTTGCTTTACTTTAAAGCTTAGATTTAACACACTCTCTAACGCACAAAAGGTAGCAGAATCCAAACAAATCCCCTTGCAAAAAGCAAAATGGGAATATAAAAACTTCCTAGATAATATGATAGAAACCATAGAGCTATATGAGGCTGATAACACTTTTCAAAAAATAACAGAACCTGATATCAAAGAGATTCAAGCAAAAAAGTTAGAATTTGAAGAGGAATGGGCAGAATGCCGCACAACTGATCTTAAGCATTATTTTAAGCTTGTAACCCAAGCACTTAACTATATCCAAAATAGTGGCTTTATGGAGCAAAAATTTGGCAGACAAATTCCATTTATTATCTATGACAAAGAAGATTTAAACGATAAGCTAGTAAATCTTAACACACAAGCAAATGGCAAGGAGCTTATAAAGGAGTTTTTGGGTTCTAAAGAAAGTGGCTTTGCAAGGGCTTTTTTAAATAAGATTTTTAAATAATTTTAAGTTAAGGAGAAATTATGGCACAAGATTTAGATACACAACTTTTAGACGCGATAGAAGACTTAAGAAAATCACCCACGACAGAATGGGAAGCTAAAAAAGCAGTTGTTTTAGAGCTTTTTAGTAAAGGTGCAAATATCCCACCACATATCATAGAAAATCTAGAATCTTATCTAGGCGATTTAGAGCAAGAGCATTGGGACGATAAAGCAGTTTATGCAGGGAGAAGCATTCATAGCAGTGATGAATACGAGCTTTTTAATATCCTTTCAAAACTCAACAATGCAAAAGATAAGAAAAAATCCTTAAACGCACTTTTTAAAGTGACTAAAAGTAAAGGCGTTACACTTACGCCAAAAAATAAAACCGAACTTAAAAAACTTATCAAAGATAGAAATATTTATTTGGGCGATATTGATGTAAGCAAGATCACAAATTTTAAAGATTTATTTAAAAATAGCAGACGCAGGGATTTTGGCGGGATAGAAACTTGGGATGTAAGTAAAGTCACCACAATGGAATCTTGCTTTGAAGAAGCGGAGTTTTTTAACCATAATATAGAAGCTTGGGATGTCAGCAAAGTGAAAAATATGGAGCGAATGTTTTATGAAGCAGTAAGTTTTAACCAACCACTTAATGCTTGGAATATTGCAAATGTAGAGAGTTTTAGAGAAATGTTTGCACATGCAAAAAGCTTTGATCAAAATTTAGAATCTTGGGGCAAAAAGATTGATTTAGACAATGGCATTGATTGTGAGAAGATGTTTTGGTTTTCAAAAATCCATGAAGATGAAGCTTATCCAAGCTGGTCTTGCGTCTGTGAAAATGGCAAATACATACCAAAACATAAAGCTTTTTTAGAAGAGCTTATAAATAGCGGGATTAGCCCTGCTAAGATTGATACAAGCGAAATTACAGATATGAGTGAGTTGTTTAAATTCGCCTCTTGGGATAACGAACGCTTTAGCGGCATAGAATCTTGGAATGTAAGCAATGTAACAAAAATGTTCCATATGTTTTATGAGTGCAAAAACTTTAACCGCGATATAAGCAACTGGGATGTGAGTAATGTAACAGATATGCGGGGTATGTTTAGATATTGTGAAAACTTCCGCCAAGATTTAAGCAAATGGAATGTAAGTGCTAAAGCATTGCTTAATTGTGAAGAGATTTTTTATCAATGTCCTACAAATATGCTTGAAGTGTGGAATAAAAAGCAACGCGATAGCATTTCACAAAGTGCGAATAACGCCAAATATCTCCCAAAAAGCAATGCCGAACTTAAAGCTTTATGTAAGCAAGAGAATATAAAACTTAGTGATATTGATACAAGCCTTATTACTGATATGTCGCGTTTATTTACCGGAGAGGTTAAGCGAAAAGATTTTAGCGGGATTGAATCATGGGATACTTCAAATGTCGTGGATATGAGCTCTATGTTTGGTTGCTCGCCTTATTTTAACCACAATATAGAATCTTGGAATGTAAGCAAAGTAAAAAATATGGAAGGAATGTTTTATGGTGCTGAAATTTTCAATCAGCCTTTAGATAAATGGGATGTTTCTAGGGTTGAGAATTTTGAAGATATGTTTTATGATTGCAAGAATTTTAATCAAAATCTAGATTCTTGGAAACTTAGCGAGGCTGGGCTTAAAAATGCCATAGAAAATAAAAACAATATCTTTCATAGGACAAAACTAGAAAATAATTTCCCAAAATGGCTTAAAGAAACACAAAAAATCCCAGAAAGCGTGAAAGAAATCTGCGATCTCTTAAAAGAAATGTGTGAGGGTGGCTATAAAAAGGGAAAGGCGTATTTCACAAACTACTATAACTTAGCACTACAAGGACTAAAAGCATTGCTTGAAAAGAAAAAAGTGAGTGATAAAGATTTAGCTAGAATCTATGGAGTGGCTATGGGTGAGAGAGAATTTTATAAAGAAGACACGATAGGAAACTGCCCACTAGAGCTTTTGGAGCTTATAAAAGACAATGCTAAAGATTACAAAATCGCACTAAAAATCGGAGAAAAAGATAAAAAAAGAAAGATGAGCTTTTTAGACAATGCCACAGAGGTGGGACGCGTAGATATTGTAAAGTTTTTATTTGAAGCAGGAGAGTGCATTGAAAGCCTTCATGGTTTAAGGAGCATGTATAGTTTTAGCAATGATAGGAAAATCAGCGATGAAAGTATGGCAGAGATGTTGCGTCTGTATAAAGCATATGGGCTAAAAGAAACGGATATTGATTTGAAGCATAGTGGCTTGTATATCTTAGCACTAGAGCATAAAATCTTTAGCAAAGAAGAGATGGAAAAAGAGCTGAAAGGACCTTTATTAAAGGAGGTTATCAAGTGCTACGAGCCATGGCAGCGTCTTAAATGGCTTACCTATCTTACCTCTACACCTTTAAGTCAAGAAGAAAAAAAGGTTATCACGGACTATATCAAAGAAAATAAAGATAGCCAGATTATACAAGATTATCTTGAAGACTATAAGGCAATTTTAGAAAATATCGGAGAAAAAGGAATCCTTTAAATTCCTTTTTGCGCGAATATAGACAAAATGGTAAAAAGCTAACACAATATCATCAATTAAAAATTTAGAAAGCTTAATCATTTTGTAAAATCTTTTTGATTTACAAAATCTCTTACTACTTCTCCCATGTATAAACAAGCTTATTACACGGGAACTCATACATCAAAATCTTAGTAACTTTATCTCTATCCAAAGAAAGCTCTAATCTAAAAGCTTTTGCTGGAGAGCCCTTTTCTCCTGGCGGGATCGCCTGATTACTTCCTGCTAGATTTTGGACATAATAATACTGATAGCATACTGCTACATTCTCATTTTTAAACTCATACACCTCTTGCCACAATGAATTGCTATCAATCTTTGAATATTTATATAACTTATCATTTTTGTATTCTATCTTGTGAGAATATGTGGGGTAGAAGTTATACCCCTCATCATCCATACAAGGTAGCGCAAAGGTCGCATTATTATGCGCGATAAAATAAAAGCTCACATCACCTACATGGCAAATACGCAAAGGCTTATGATTAGAATCTAGCTCATAAATGCAATAATCTTTCGCCATTGGCTTATTTTTTAGCCTTTTGCCCTTGCGATACCCTTTGCAGATTTTATCTGTGATAAGACTTGGGCTTAAAATCCCTAAACCATCAGCCTTTGTGCTATAGATTTCATGCGTTTTACAAGTTTCTACCTGCTTTTTAATCGCGCTAAAATTATTTTCAAAATACTTTAAAGTCGCCTTATTTTCAGTGATTAGTGCATCAAATTCTTGATAATAATTTTGCATGTATAAACCTTTATGTTTTACAATTAGTCTAATTATATAATAATTCTTAAGGACTATTATCCATGCAAACTTATCTAGATTCTGCAATCAAAGGTTTTGGTAAAAATATAGCCAAATTTGCCCCAGATTTTTATCTACAAACAAAAGAATATGCGACTTTTGGGACAATGGAGGGGTTATTTTTTAGTTTTGAGCATTATTTAGATTGTGAAGATTCTGTTATTTCTTTTGATATTTCTTTTCGCGTAAAATCCCTTAAAGGCGATGAGATTTTGTGCAAAGCCATAGGTTTAGATTTTCCAGACTTAGAATTTAGGGCATTAAATAAAGAATTTTCTTTGCGATCTTTTCCATTTTCTTTTAAAAGTATGGAATTTGAAAGCCTGCAAGAATTGCAAGAATTTGATTTAACTAATATGTCAAAACAATCCTGCAAAGACATTCTAAAAGCCTATGAAAGGAGTATGCAAGATCTTTTCACTGCCTTTAAGGTTGATACAAATAACGAGATTAAGGGGCTTTATGACTTTATCTACAAATATGAAGAAAATGCAGATGTAGTATGGTATAACAAGCATTTAATGCAAGTTTTACTTTTAATCGAGCTTGGGGATAAAAAGGAAGCACTAAGACTTTTAGAACAAGATAATAGGGACTTAGAAAATGAGCGAGAAATATTCGTAAAATATGAAGAAGATGAAGCAATGGAGATTTTTGAAATCTTAAAATATGCCCTGCATAATGATGTAGTGTAGGCATCTTAAAACTTGAAACCAAAAGGAATATTGCTTGCAAATAGAGATAAACTCCGCACCACAGAGCCTAAGAAAAATAAAATAAGGGAAAGACTAGAAGTTTTGCTAATACTTCAATAATGACATAAATTTTTATTTTTACAATATGATAGTTTTCTAAATTCTATAAAATGCACCCTTAAACTTATTCACCAAGCAATAGTAAATCTAACTTGAACTATATACGCAAAATTATATTATCACTAGTCATACAGTTAGAAAAAACATTCTCACAGTTTATTGTGTCATTTTTATTTTTGATATAATTATGCACCATCTTTAATAAAAAAGTAAGAAATATATTTTAAGGATAGCTATGCAAAATATTGCTGATATAAAAAATCTAGAGAGTTTTCAGGCATTCTTACAAACAAATCCTAGCAAAGAGGACTTAAAAACGCTAAAAGGTCATATGGATGCTTACATTAATGAGAAATACGAAAAGATTGATCCAGAAGAATATGAGCTAGAGTATGAAGTTGACACTGGCATTCCTTATGCTGAAGCTAGTAGCAATGAGTTTGATCAATGGCTCATTCACAAGGCAATTTTAGGCGATGAGCTAAGCACAATTTATACAACCATTCAATCGCTTTTAAAGGCAAGAGACTTCAGCAAAGCCTTGTCGCAAGAAAATAAGACAAATTCATCACAAACACCACAAGAGCTTAAAAATGCTGTGCAAAATTTTGAAGTCTTAAAGGCTTTGGCACTTTTGCAAAGTGGCACGATAAAAAATATTGGCAAAGATATTTTGACAACCTATTATAATGCCATAGATACGCTAGTTGATAAGGTTGTGGTAGATTCTAAGGGCGGCAAGAGTAGCGGGGAAGGTATCCATACAGAATTTAGCGAGTTTATTGATGTGGATTATAACGCCGATGGGTTTAAAGACTATAGCAAAGAGGTGAGAAAAGAGCTTAAAAAGAGTAGCCTTGATGAGCTAAGAAAGATTTTAGAATCTATCATAAAAGGCAAAAGTATAGAATCCGCCCTGCAAGAATCTGCCTTTTATGATAAAAAAGGAAAATTCAAACCAAAATATCCAAACCTTTGCTATATTCCCTTTAGTCTTTTTGAGCTAAAAATATTAGTGGAGTTAGATTCTATCTCTCTAGGGCAGATTGATCTAAGCTTTATAAAAAGCCTAAGTTCTCTTTTTGCTAACTATTCTATGGGTGGCCTCATTCATTTTCGCACCAATAGAAAGGATTTTAGCGGGATAGAATCTTGGGATACAAGCAAGATTAAAGAAATGAACAATCTTTTTGCGGGGCTTAAAGATTTTAATGCAAATTTGAGCAAGTGGAAAGTTACAAGCGTAAAAGATTTTGAATCCATGTTTAGCGGCTGTGAATCTTTTAATGGCGATCTTTCTAAATGGAAGCCAAAGAAGGCTGAAAATATCAATTCTATGTTTGAGGGTTGCAAGTCTTTTAGTAGCGATCTTAATGCTTGGGATTTGCCAAGTGAGCTTATAGAGCAATCAAAATGTATCTTTATAGACTGCCCTTTGCAAAACAATCCGCCATTGTGGTATAAAGCGGTATTTGATATGGACAATCCAAGCTATGAGCTATTATGCAAGCTTGTTCAAGCACGCGATTACAAACAAGCTAAGATTATTTTAGAAAAAATAGCGCCCTTGCAAAATGAGCAATATGAGAATATCTCAAAGCTTTGCTTTTATGTGCCAAGTGGCACCGTGAGCAATGCAATGCCTGATGAAGAGTTTTTTAGCGCTTTTGTAGAAAGTGCAAAATCGCAAGGCTTTCATGTCCCTATCAGCAATAAAGTTATGCAAACTTGCTTGCGTTTTAATCGGCTAGAATATGCAAAATTCCTCACCACACTAGGTTACAAAGTAACTATTGATGAGCAAAATAACTTTGGCGTAAGCGTCGCACTTGGTTCAGAATTGAGCGAAGAAATTAAAGAGATTTTAGAATTTACGCTTGATCATCTTGATAATACAATTAATATCGCATTTTTTAGCTATCTTAATCTTGAAGATCCATATATTCGTGGTAGATTTAATGATTTCAATGAAGAATCGCTTGATTTTTTCTTTCAAGGGCTCTTAAAGCGTTATCCAAAAGAAATGACTGATAAGAAGCTATTAAGCCTTTTTGTCAATCTTGATTTGATTTACTTGCTGTTTAAGCATGGGGTGGAAGTGGATTTAAAAGATGTGCCCTATAATCCTAAAATCATTGGCAAGCATTATTTAAGCCCATATGGCTATCGTTATGAGCCAAAAGGGAAATTATCAAGATTTTTGCAGCTTTTAGGGCATAATTTATCAGTACGTGCTGATACTATTGTGGAATATGCTGCGGTTAAAGCTCCTGCACTGCTTATTTTTCTATCGCTATTTAAGGATAAATTAAATCTTAACGATGAAGAATTTCCAATGCAAGATATTTTGAAAGAATTTGCAAGTCATAATGTCGATGTAGAAAAGCTTGGGACTTATGAAAATAAAAATTTTTATGAGATTCTAGAAAAAAGCCCATGTAAAGAAGAAGTTTTAGCACTTTTTAAGAAGAAATAGGACTTGAGTGATGCAGGTTTTAGGACATGTTTGATTTGCCCTAAAAATGGCTGACTTAAAGCAGAGTGTTTATTGATGATACTTTTGGCTGTGTAGGCATCGCCCACATCCTGCAAGAAAAGCAAAATTCCGCGGGGGCAAACATGGTGAAAAAGAGTGCGAGATAGCCCATCAAGATTCCAAAGGACTTGATTCTAAAAATCATGATTTTAAAAGATCCAATTTTGCAAAATCTAATTCTAAAAAGCCTATTTCCTAGAGACCTAGGGGAGGATTGTGACTTACGGGATTTGAGGAAAAATCTTTGTGCCATCAAAACGCAAATGTCTTTATTCTGCCAAAATTGAAAATATTCTAGTTTTCACACATATACACACCTAAACTTACTGCCAAAGCGATAGAAATCTAGCATACTAAACAACATACACAAATTACATTATTACTAGCCATATGATTATCACAGCACACAAAAGAAAAAATAAAAATAGTTTGCATAGGTTATCATGTTGTTTTTTGATATAATTTTCTACAAAAAATAAAAGATATAAGGATAGCAATGTAAAATATTGCCAATATCATAAAATCTAGAAAGTTGTAAAGCACTTTACAATGAATATTAGCAAAGATAATTTTAAAATGTTAAAAATCATATCATAGGATAAAACATGATACAAAAACTAAAAAATCTCTTTAAATCCAAAAGAGAAAAATTAGAAAAACTTTTAGGACAAATAGCACCTCTATACATCCAAGCACAAGATTGCGATGAGGAGATTGTAATATGTTTTGGGCTTAATGAAGATTTTATGCAAGATTTAAAAAAACTTTTACAAAATGGGGTGGAACTTAGAAAAGAAGACATTACAAAAGCCAAAGAAGATTTTAAAGCCTATGTGCAAGATTTATTAGATTATCCTAATGAAAATCTTCCCAAAGACTTGCTAGACAAGCCAAAAGAATTAGAAAATTGGATTATAAAAAATGATTCAAGAGCCCTGCAAATACAAAAAATTATAAAAATTTTAGAGGAATATTTTCAAAATAGTGCCATACAAAAATAATAAACAAATGCGATTATCTTTATACCAAAATATTCCATTAAATATTTACTCTCTACACAAACAAAATTTTAAGAAACAAAATATCTAATAGAAGCATAAGCAAAAAGTGGAATATGTGAGATTTTTTGTATTTGCTCCTTGCTAACAATACCACCTAAGGCTATAATATTTATATGAGGATTATTCTTGACAATTCTTTCTAGCTCCTCCACTCCTAAGGGTTCCCCCTTATTTGGAGAATGAAAAATAGGACTAAAAGTAATGGCGTCTGCTCCTTTTTTAAAGGCTTCTTTAAGCTCATTTTCATTATGTGCGCTAAAAAAAACTAAAAGATTTTTTGCTTTTGCTTGCGGTATCAAATCTATTTGCAAAGAATTACAATGTAGCCCATCAAAACCGAGCCTAAATGCTAAATCATAATCACTATTTATCAAAGAGGGGATTTTGTATTTTGCATTAAGTTTTAAAAAGGTTTCAAGAAGTTTTAGATTGTATTGCCCGCTTTTATCGCGATAGCAAGCAAAATCTATTTGGTAAGTATCTAAAATCTTACTATAAAAGGAGCAAAACTCCTTTTGTTCTTTGGGATATAAATTTGGATCACTAATAAGATAGCTTTTAATGTGCCTCTTCACTCTCTAAAACAGCACCTGCTAAAAATACATAAGTTAAAATCATAAAAATAAATGCTTGCAAAAAAGCCATAAATGTAAGAATTAAAAATGCTGGTAATGGGGCAACCCAAGGAGCCAACATTAACATTACAAGCAAGAACATATCATCGCCCTTAATATTACCAAACAAACGGAAAGAGAGCGAAACTAATCTTGAGCAATGTGAAATAATCTCAATAGGAAACATCAAAGGTGCTAACATTTTTACAGGTCCTGCAAAATGTGCAAAATACTTTCCAACACCAAAAGTTCTAATTCCCTCAAAATTGTAATACACAAAAACTAAAGCCGCTAAAGTTAGGGTGAAACTAAGACTTGATGAAGGTGCTTCAAAACCTGGAATAATACCAATAAAATTAGCCAAAAACACAAAAAACGCTAAAGTAGCAGTTAATGGCAAGTATTTTCTAGCCTTTTCTTCACCAATTACATCTTTTGCCATAAAAATAACACCGCCCAAAAATGTCTCAAATACATTTTGGATAGCACCTGGAACAACTTGCATTTTTGAAGTGGCAAGTTTAGCTAAAATTAATGCAATAATTGCAATCAAAACCGTGTGTATCGCAATAATAAAATCATGATCGTGGCTTATTAGCCCAGCAAATGTAAATAATCTACCATCCATAATTCATATCTCCAAATAATTTGTGAAAAGTTATAGGCATTATGCCCTAAAAACTTTTAATAAAAAATTAACCTTTTTTAATTACTACAGTTTTTAACAAAAAATCGTGCAATGCCTTTTTATCTTTACGCCATAAAGGCATTAAAATCCCTATAAGACTCATTCCAGAAAGGCAAAAAGCAATAAATCTAAGAAATGCAAAAAGAAAGGTTACTTTTTTACCATCTTCTCTTACAACCCATAAATCATAAGCCTTTTTCCCTGGAGTTTGCCCTTTATAAGCCAAAAGTATAGAAGCAATGAGTGCATAAACCAAAACTGCCGCTAAAGGCGCCCAAGGAGAGTCCCTAAACCCTTTAGCACTTCCTACAACTACATAAGTCATAAAATACAAAAGAGGAAGATAAATCATAAAAGTATCAATAACTTGTGCTTTTCCTCTCTCTATAAAAGTGGCAAAATTCCTATCATCTTTATTTTGCACTTCTTTAGAGTTTTTAAGGGTTTTAGAATTCTTTAGCTCACGCCATCTAAGGTTTTGCATTAATTACCGCGACTTCCTGGCTTATATGCTTCACTACCTTCTTTACAAAGAGGACAATTATCTGCTTCATAAGTTTCAAAGACAAAATCACCCAAAGCAAAAAGAGGTAAATTAGAATCTAATTTACAGCCCTCTCCACTTCCTTTCTCTCCTTCATAACGGGTGCAAATCCCTCTATTTGCCAAAGCTGCATAAGCAACCACTTGTGCTCCTAATTTACTCACCTCTTCTGCACTCTCTAATGCAGAACCTCCTGTAGTGATAATATCCTCACAAACTAAGATTTTTTCTCCCTTTTTAACCTCAAATCCTCTTCTTAAACACATTTTACCATTCACACGCTCTGTGAAAATAAAACGCACTTTAAGAGCACGCGCAAGCTCATACCCTGCTAAAATTCCACCAAGGGCTGGAGAGCAAACACAATCTATTTGTATTCCACTTTTTTGGATAATTGTTGCAAGCTCTTTTGCTAAAACTTCAGCAATTTGTGGATTTTCTAATACTTTTGCAGACTGTAGATAGAAAGGAGAATGCTTGCCACTGCTAAGCAAAAAATGCCCTTCTAAAAGTGCATTTGCATCTTTATAAATTTTTGCAATATCCATAATATCCCCTTAAATTTTTAGCAATTCTTCTTCTTTATGTTTTACAAGCTCATCAATTTTTTTGACTGCATTATCGGTAAATTTTTGGATTTCATCTTGTCCTTTTTTGGATTCATCTTCGCTAATTGCTTTATCTTTTTCTAGCTTTTTTATCTTGTCATTAGAATCTTTTCTAATATTTCTAATAGCTACTTTTGCTTTCTCACCGATATTTTTAGCTTCTTTTGCAATTTCTTTTCTTTGCTCACTTGTCATAGGAGGGAAAAATAATTTAATAGTTTCACCATCATTATTAGGATTTACTCCAATATTTGCCTCTTGGATAGCTCTTTCAATATCTTTAAGTAAATTTTTCTCCCATGGAGTAATTACAATCGTGCTTGCATCTTGTGCAATTACTGATCCCACTTGATTAAGAGGTGTTGGAGTGTCATAATAATCTATCCTAATATGATCTAAAATACTAATAGACACTTTACCACTCCTAAGAGTTCCAAACTCTTTTTTCATAGCCTCAATGCTCTTATTCATCGTATCTTGCGTATGGGTATAAATCTCTTGCAAACTCATTTATTTTCCTTAAAAATTAATTTTGTGATGGGTTTTGTGGAGCTACACTCGGTGTGCTAGGCGCTTGTGTGCTAGTAGTATTTCCTTCATTAGCTACAGGCACATTTGGCACACTTGGTGCAACAGGTGCTTGTGTGCTAGGCACAACCATATTATCCACAATAGAACTTTTGGAATCTTTTGTATATAAATAGCCTAAAGCTATTGTATTTATCACAAATAAAACCCCTAAAACAAAAGTGAGCTTTGCTAAAAACCCTGCAGGCCCTTTTGCTCCAAATAAACTTTCATTGCTCCCACTATAAGCACCTAATCCAATACTAGAACTCTTTTGCAATAAAACCACAATAGTAATAATTACCGCTAAAACAAACTGCAACACCAATAAAATGCTAATCATCAATAACCTTCTAAAAAAAATTCTTGCCATTCTAGCAAAAATTTTATAATAGAAGTCTAAAATGTTTTTGAATTTATCTTTTTGTAAGCTTTTAAAATCTTGTATAAGAGCAATACTCCCACAAAACTAAAAATCCCTATAATTTTTAAGCTTAGCACTTTTTGAATCAAAACAATATGCAAACTTGCTAAAAAAATTGCCCCATAAACAAGATAATAAAATCTAAAAACCTTAAAAAATGTAGCCCCCATACAAATACACAAAAATAAAAAGCTAAAAATCCCAAAATAAAGATAAGTTTTACCCCCTAATTCCTCCAAAATTAAGGCAAAATCAAAATTAAAATCTAGGTAGAGAAAAATTAAAAAATGGATAAAAACACTAACAAACCCCAAAATTCCAAAGCTTTTCTTAAAAGGAGCAAATACTATTAAAGAAGCCACAATTAATATAAAACCTATCCAACCACTATATACATATAAACTTGCTAAAGGATCTATCAAAGTTGCATTTTGTGCTTCTAGCTTCAAAACTATCTGCCATGCAAGATAACAAATACCAATGATTAAAAAAATCTCCACCCATTTTCTTATTGCCAATTTACAACCTTTTTAATAAAGTTTTTTTCTATCAAGCCCCGCATAAAGATGCTCTACTTCTTTTGCATAACCATTTAGATAAAGCGTTCTTACACGCCCTCTTTGACCTATTACTCTTTCGCTACTTTGCGACCATCTAGGGTGAGAGACACTAGGATCTACATTCCCATAAAAGCCATATTCTTTTGGATTTTGTGCTTCCCAAGTGCTAAGAGGTTGTGAGGTTAAAAACTCAATTTTATCAATAGATTTTATCATCTTATAGCCATATTTCCAAGGAACAACAAGTCTTATAGGTGCTCCATTTTGCGGACTTAATGGCTTACCATACATACCTACTGCTAAAAGTGTTAATGGGATTTTTGCCTCATCTAATCTTAATGCTTCTTCATAAGGAAAAGGCAAAAAACTCTTACTCACACCCAAAACACTTCCTTGCATAGGAAACATACTAGGATCGTATTTAGTGCTAAATTTTATATATTTTGCACTACTTTTTACCTTTGCAAACTCAATAAATTCCCTTAGCTCAAACCCAATCCAAGGTATTACCATACTCCAAGCCTCTACACATCTAAAACGATATATGCGTTCTTTTAAATGCATTTTTGCTATCAAATCTTCTAAATCTATGCTAAAAGGCTTCTCAACTTCGCCTGTTACTTCTATTTTCCAAGGAGTGCTTTTAAAATCTTTAGAATTTTCTTTAGGATCACTTTTAGAGTAACCAAATTCATAAAAATTATTGTAGCTTGTAGCAATCTCTTCTAAGGTAGGCTCTAAAATCCCTCCATTAATCCTTAATGCTTCAGCCTCACTAAAAGCTTCGTAATGGAAAGGATTTATAATATTTTTAGTATCTAGGGTTTTTGCTAAAAGTTCTTCTAAGCCTAAGAGAACCGCCATACTTCCAGCACCCAGTTTTAAAAATTCACGCCTTTTGTTAAAAATATTCTCTTGTGTAATTTTGGTTAATTCTTTTTTATCTGCTTTTTTATAAAAATATGATTTCATGCTCTGCTCTTTTTAAAAATTAATCATAAATCATACAAAATTTTCCTAAACCATTAAGCAACCATTTTATTTTTGCGTTTTGTTTCAATAAAATTTAGTTATAATCCCTAGCAAAAATTCATTCAATTTCAAGGTAAAGCAATGTCAAAAGAACAATTAAGAGTATTTTCAGGCATACAGCCAACAGGCAATATCCATCTAGGAAACTATCTAGGTGCTGTAAAAAACTGGGTGGATCGTCAAGATTTATATGAAAACATCTTCTGTGTAGTAAATTCCCATGCAATCACAATCCCTCAAGATCCAAAAATCTTAAAAGAAAAAACCTATGAGCTTTGTGCAATGCTCCTAGCTTGTGGGATTGATCCTAAAAAATCCACCCTTTTTATCCAATCTGAAGTGCAAGAACACACCTCGCTTGCTTGGTTGCTAACTTGTATCACTCCTATGGGGGATTTAAGCCGTATGACACAATTTAAAGACAAAAGTCAAAAAAATCCAAAAAATATTTTTGCAGGATTGTTTAATTATCCTAATTTAATGAGTGCAGATATTCTACTCTATAAAAGCCATCTTGTTCCTGTAGGTGAGGATCAAAAACAACATATAGAGTTAGCACGGGATACGGCAATTAAATTTAATCGCGATTATGGAGAACTCTTTATCGTTCCAGAACCTCTCATTCAAAGTGAGGGTGCAAGGATTATGGGACTAGATGATCCTACTAAAAAAATGAGTAAAAGCTCTGGAGATAAACCAAATCACCTCATCGCACTTTTAGATGATAGCGACACAATTATAAAAAAATTCAAAAAAGCCACTACAGATAGCGAGGGAATTATCGCATTTGATAAAGAAAGAGCTGGGGTTTATAATCTCCTTACTATCTATCAATGCTTCACTAAAGAAAGCAAAGAAAAAATTGAAAGCGATTTTGCAGGTAAAGGCTATGGAGATTTAAAAACAAAAGTTGCTGAAGCTGTGATTGAAGGTTTAAAACCCATTCGCGAAACTTATCTAAAACTCACAAACGAAAAAGAATATTTGCAAAAGATTCTAAAAGAAGGTGCAGAACACGCAAGAAGTATCGCACAAGCAACCTATAAAGAAGCAAAAGAAAAAATGGGGCTTATTTAAACCCCATTAAAATCTTTACCCACACCCTTTCTAACAATATCATTTTACATTCATGATAAAAAGTTGCTGTATTTTTACAAGCCACCCCATAAATCAAAACTCCCAAAATTTAAAACCTTAATTTTCTTGCAATTAGTTTTATATTTTGTTTTTGCCATTAAAATTTATTTTCTAAAATCATCACAATTTTGGCAGTTCCTTTTAAAATTTTAACATTCAAACATTTTGCTTTTTAAAACCCATTGCCTAAAATCTAAAATGAAAATTGTGAAATTTCATAAATTTTGCAAGCCTAATCTTAGAATTTATATCCAAGATTCCAAAAATTCTCTAAAACGCTCCAAAGCTCCATTTGGAATTTGGCTCTCTCGCTCTAGTATAAGGAATTCTCTTTCTAAATCTAAATTTATAATTTGCAAAGGAAAGAGTATGCCCTCTTCAAGCTCCTTTTTAATTGCCATTTTAGAAAAAACCGCCAAGGCCCCACGAGAAATTACCAAATCCTTAATTGCACTAATTCTATCTAGCTCCAAAAAAATAGGAATTTCTCTTCCAATATTCCCAAGTTCTCGCAAAAATCGCTCTCTAAGCCCTGAACCATATTCCCTAAAAATCCACGCTTTGTCTAGCAATGCATCAATATAATGTTCGCGTGAGGCCAAAATAAAATCACTCGTTGCTACAACAAGCTCATCTTTACACAAAACTTCGCGTTTAAAACCCTCACTTTTTGCTTGTTCTTTACTGATTTCTCCCTCAATGATAGCTAAATCCACATTCCCCATTTTTAAAAGCTTCAAACATTCTTGCGTATTATAAATTTGGGCATTAATCTTTACTTTGGGATACTTTTTGGCAAAATCAAAAAGAATTTTAGGCAAAAAATATTCCCCTATAGTATGCGTAGAAGCGACTTTAAGCTCTCCTAAACACAAATCATCTTCTAAGAGCACTTCTAAGCTTTTATAATAGTTTTGCACCACCTCAAGCCACATACCTCCTAAAAATAAAGCTTTGGGCGTTGGCATTAGTTTCTTGCCTAAGCGTTCAAATAACGGAGTGCCTATCATATTTTCAATATTTTTAATAATCACAGATACATTAGGCTGTGTGATTTTAAAATTTTGTGCAGTGATTGTAGGACTTTTAGTTTTTAATAAATCCAAAAAAATCTCCAAATCCCTTATCTTCATAACTTCACCCCTATAAATTTATTTTTCTAATCATTTTAATAAAATAAATATATTTTTTTAATTAAAGCAAATCCTATATAATCATAAAAAAATTTTAGGACAACACAATGAAACTTCACACATTTAAATTATTTTTTCTTTCTAATTTAAGAGGTTTAGCATTTGTATCTTGTATTGTAATTGCTGCTTTTTTACTCGCAAATTCTAAAACCATTTATGAAAGCACACATTTAGCAGCTACTGCGTTTGCTATTTTAATTGGAGCACTTATGTCGCCTTGGTTTTTTAAATACCAGCACACTTTACAAGCAGGAGTGCAACTTAGTGCAAAAAAGCTTTTAAGACTTGGAATTATCCTCTATGGTTTTAATGTAACCTTTAGCGAACTTGCAAATATTGGGATTTATGGAGTTCTACTAGCTATTATTATTATTTGCCTTATCTTTTTTAGTGCAATATTTTTAGGAATAAAAGTTTTCAAACTAGATAAAGAAACTTCTATGCTAGTAGGAGCAGGTAGTGCGATATGTGGTGCCGCTGCGGTTTTAGCCTTAGAATCTGTTTTAAAATCTGACACCTTTAAAGGAGTAGTTGCAGTAGGAACTGTAGTGATTTTTGGGCTAATTTGTATGTTTTTATATCCCATAGCTTTTAGTGCTGGATTAATCCCAAATATCAATGGAAGCGGTATGGGAATTTATATGGGTGCTACCTTACATGAAGTAGCAAATGTTGCAGGTGCTGCACAAATGGCAAAAGATATGACGCCTACATTTTCTCAAAATGCTGCAAATGCTGCTGTGATTTTAAAAATGATGCGTGTGATTATGCTTGTGCCTTTTTTACTGATTGTTTCTTATTATGTAGCTAGAAGCAATACCCTTAGCTCTACACAATCCCATGCAAAAAAACAAATCCAAATCCCCTATTTTGCATTTATGTTTTTAGGTGTGATTGTGTTAAATACATTTTTATCCGAGCATAAAGAAATAATCTTTCTAGGCATTAGCATAGAATCTTTACTTAATTTTGGAAAATTGCTTTGCTCTATTTGTATTGTTTTTGCAATGGCTGCACTTGGTTTGCAAATTGATTTTAAAAAGTTTATTAAAACTGGTGGTAAAGCATTTGGTTTAGCTCTTAGCTTGTGTTTTATCCTTATATTTGCAGGATATTTTTTAACACTTTTCTTTAAAGGATTGTTGTGGTAATTTAGCCCTCCATAAACTCTTTTAGGCTTTTGCCTAAAAGCTTTTGCTTACAACTTGGACAAAGCTCCAAAGGCTTATTGTAAAAAAACTTTGTTTGCACCCTATGAGAATAAACCCCCAAAAAAAACTTTAATTCTGTTTTATAGATGGCTCTAAACTCTTCATTGGCTAGATTTTCCCTCACTTCCTCGCAAGAAAAAAGATGCACAAAAGGATCGCCTTTGCTTTTAAATGCACTCTCTTGGATTTTTGCTTGATAGAACAAAACCTTAATTTTATCTCCATTAGGCAAAATAAAATAAATCCCACTATCTTCTAGGGAAAATTCCGCATAATTTGCACTTATCCCCTCATCTTTTAATAGCTGTATTAATGATTTGCTTAGATTAATGCTCTCATTTTTACAAGCGTTAATTGTAGCTTCAAACATTTTCTTCTCTATAATGTATTGCTTGTAGGTGCTTCTTGGGGCATAGCCTGAACTTCTTGTGGAGCTTGTGGCTTTTGCTCTTGTTTGGTTTCTTCTTGTGTAAAAGGAGGTCCTTTGACAATAAGTTGCGTAAGACTTGCTGCCTTTTGCGGATTCATCTTGGCTAAAATTTTACTTGCTACTTTGGTATCCAACCCAAAAAGGATATTTGCAGCCTCTCCTTCTGGTAAATTCTCCAAAATTGCTGCGGACTTTGAATCTTTCATACTTGTATAAGCTTCACCCATTTTTGTTTTTGTAGCATTTTGGATTTGTTTTAAAATCTCTTCATTTTTCTTTAGCATTTTATTGATTTTTTCTTCTGTGTTTTTAATATCTTGTTCTATTTGCGCTACTTTTTCTTCGCGTTTTTTAAGTTCTGCTTCCTTTTGATCTAGGATATTTTGCGTCGCACTCTGCAAGGCTTGTAAAGCTTGTTGTTGCTCATTAATCTTATCAAGCTCCTTTAAAATCTCTCCCTTTCTTTGCTCAAAAATAATATTACAATCTATTACTTCTGCACCAAAACTAAGCACCATACTAAAAAACATTAAAATTAAAATTCTCATGATAACCCCTTATTTGCATAAAGCATTACAGAAATTTCATCAAGGTTTTTCCCCTCAAGCCTTTTGGCAGTTTCTAGCATTTTTTTAATCTCTAATTCATCTAAATATTTTGCCTTTTCATATTCAATATTTGCAAGCTTAAAGGCTTCTTGAAGCTTTTTGCGATCTTGCTTTAAAAATGCTAATTCTCTCATCTTATCATCAATATAATTTCTATATTCTTCTTTATGATGACAAAAGGTTAAAAACTCTTGATAAATCCCGCTTCTTGGCTCTTGTAAAGTCGCAAATTCCCGCACCAAAGCATCAATTTCACCTTGCTTAACTTCAATGCTCTTTGCATTCTTTTGAAGCTCCATTTCTACTTCTTCTACCTTGCGTTTATTAAGAATGACAAGTTGCGTGAATTTTGTCTTCATTACTTAGCGAAAAATTGTATCCATTCTATCTGGACTTGTAGAAATCATCTTAATTTTCACGCCGATAAACTTTTCAAGCTCTAAAATATAGTCTTGTGCATTTTTAGGCAAATCTTCAAATTTTCTAATATTTGCACTCTTATCCCAACCTTTAAAACTTTTATAAATAGGTTTAATCCCTTCAATACAACTTGGGAAAGTTTCTAAAATCTCGCCTTTTTGGTTCTCATAAGCCACACATACTTTAACTTCTTCAAAACCATCTAAAACATCAAGTTTCATCATAGCAAGTGCATTTACACCATTTAGCCTACAAGCATATTTTACCGCTACTGCATCTAGCCATCCACATCTTCTTGCTCTTCCTGTTGTTACACCAAATTCTCCGCCCTTTTCTCTTAAAAGCTCACCGATTTTATCCAAATCTTCTGTTGGAAAAGGTCCATTACCCACTCTTGTGCAATAAGCTTTAGTAATACCTATCACATCGCCTAACTCTCTAGGAGAAATCCCACTCCCACTACAAGCACCTGAAGCAGTTGTTGTAGAACTTGTTACAAAAGGATATGTCCCATGATCAATATCCAGCATACTTCCTTGCGCACCCTCGCATAAAATCTTTTTGCCCTCATCCATTGCTTTCCATAGCATAGAAGTTGTATTTGCCAAAAAGGGTGTAAGTATTTTTGCATATTCTTCTAGCTTATTTTCTAAATTTTGCAAACTCTCTTGTGTAATCCCAAAAAGCTCTAATCTTGCATCCTTAATATGCTCTAAAATTTTTGCACTTAGAGCTTTAGTATCTTTTAATTCTATCATTCTAAAGCCTACTCTTGAAGCTTTGTCAGTGTATGCAGGCCCTATGCCTTTACCTGTCGTTCCTATAGCTTTTTGTGAATTTTGTTCTTTTAATCTATCTAAAATCTCATGGTAAGGTAAGATTAGATGTGCTTTTTCGCTAATAAACAATCTTCCTTCTAAATTGTTAAATTGTTTCATTTCTTCAATCAAAGCTTCTGGGTTAATCACCACTCCATTACCAATAACATTTTTGCATTTTGGATAAAGAATACCTGATGGGATTAAATGCAAGGCATACTTTTTGCCCTCCACTACAATAGTATGTCCTGCGTTATGTCCTCCTTGATAACGCACAACATAATCATAATCTTGAGCTAACAAATCTACCATTTTGCCTTTGCCCTCATCTCCCCACTGGATTCCTACAATCAAATCTGCTTTTGTCTGCAAGTCTTACTCCTTTATACTTAATAAATGATCTGTATAGATTCCAAAGCCACAAGCTTTTTCATCATTGATTTTATAACTACCGCCTAAAATTATAGTTTTATTATACATAAAAAACCTAAAAAGCATTCCATCATAATAAGGCATAGGTGCATAAAAAAGAGGTGCTAAAATCAATCTTTCATACTCTAGGCTTTTAGCAAGTTCTAAAAGCTCTTTTAGCTCTTCTTTTAAAGCATTTGGAGCTTCTTTTAATAAAACTTCCAAATCTTTTAAAGTTTGCACCCCCATAAGTGCTTTTAAAAAAGGATGGGTATCTTGAATTTTTGCTAAATTGATTTTTTCAAAATCTTCTAGCTCTACATCAAATTCTTGTGTGCAAAGTTTAGGTATTTTTGCATTTGAAATTTGCAAAAGTGGGCTAAGAGAAAGTTTTTTTAAAAACTCCAAACATAGCTGAATATGTGGCAAAACACAATCGCTTTCAAAATTTTCTACACCTATTTGGTTAATTTCTGTTGTGGGATAAGTAAAAACTGGCTGGATATAAAACCACTTTTTACCCACCTTCTCTTCCTTAATATGTGGGCTTAAAAGCCGTAAAGTATCAATGGTAGAATCATTTCTTAAAGCAATTTGTTGGTTGTATTGATTAACAATCCTAACAACTTCCCTACTTGTCGTATCTCTTTGGTGTTCTAAATATGCAAAGCTAGGGGTGCTTATCTCCTCATAGCCATCTTGATACAAAAGATTGCTTATAAGATTTTCTAGCTCTCTTTTTCTTTTTGCTTCCTTACCAAAATAAAGCTTAGAGCCTTTTGGTATTTCATGACTTAAAATCACGCTTTATCCCTTATTTTTCTATCAAAACTTAGCATTATAGCATAATATAATCCTCTATGGTGTAAAATTGCATAAGCATTTAATACACTTTGCCTTAAAAGGAGCGAGAAAATGGCGTTCAAAATTGACACACAAGCCTATAAAGAAACAGTTACACACAAACCAAAACCACCACACCCAAACCAAGAAACACAAATAGAAGCCTCTGTGCCTAAAAATCCTCCTTTAAAAAAACCCATAGGAGATATTAACTCCTACATTCCTCCTAGCTCTAATAGTGCGTTTAGCTCGCTTTTTCTTTCAAAAAGTGAATGGTTAGAAAAAGAATTTAACCTTAGCCAAGAAGCCATTATCAATCTTTTAAAACTTCAAGAAAAGCAAGATTTAGAAATTTTAGAAGATTTAGAAAACTCGCAAACTCAAAATACAAACAAGATAGATAAAGATTCATTTTTAGCCTTGCTTCTTTCAGGTTTAAAAAAGTAACTGGATACTTCAATGGATATTGCAATTACTGGATTTTTATTAGCTTTTTCACTTTTTGCAGGAATTGGTGCTCAAAATCTCTTTGTTTTAAAACAAGGAATTATGAAAAACCATATTTTATGGGTGTGCTTGTGTTGCATTGCCTGCGATATTATTCTTGTAAATTTAGGAATTTTTGGAGTGGGAGAACTACTTTCACAAAATAAGATTTTTATGATTTTATTAGGAGTTATAGGGGCTATATTTGTATTTTTCTATGGGCTTTTATCTCTAAAATCTGCTTTTCAGACTACAAGTTTAAATCTAAGCTTTGCAGAAAAAAAATCTTCTTTACAAAAAACAATTTTACAAACTCTCATCATCACACTTATTAATCCTCATGTTTATTTGGATACTATTGTGATTTTAGGAGCAACTTCTTTGCGTTATGATTTTAGCGAAAAAATCTTTTTTTCTTTAGGAATTATTGGCGCTTCTTGTGCTTGGTTTTTATGCTTAGGATTTGCCTCATTTAAAGCAAGCGAACTTTTCAAAAAGCCTTTAAGTTGGGTGATTGTCAATCTTTTTAGTGCGGGGGTTATGTTTTTTATCGCCTATGGACTTTTTATGTTTGTTTTAGAAGAAGTTAAAGCATATTTCTAGCTATTCCCAAAAGGGAGATAGCTATTTTTTCATATCTGCACTAAATGTAATATCCACAACCGACCAACTAATATTTTGGTGTCCAGGTGCTACATCACTTAATGCTTTAAGAGCTTTTACACTATTGCTAAAATGGTGCAAATCTAGCTGTCCTTTAGCGATGAATTTATCCCCTTCTACTGTATAAATAAGAGGAATTGTTGTGCTTTGTTTATTAATAGTAACTTTAGCAGAAATCACACCTTTATTATCGCCCTCTACGACATTTTTAAACATCACTTTAATATCACCTTTATCGTTTAAGGTTTTAAAAAAGGTTTCAATAATATTAGTTGTGATAATTTCGTTATTTTCTCCCATATCTACATCATTTGGAGAAATCACAGCCTTAGCACCCTCAAGCTGTCCTTTTAGACTAGAAGCATCTTTGCCAAAAGTATATTTAGCACTCTTAAAACTACCTTTTGTGCCTACCATAGCAGGAGTTTTATAGCCCTCAAACTCAACCTTTGCACTTTTAGTGTCAATCCCTCCTGCAAAAAGTGCAGAACTCAAAGCAAAACTTACAAGTGTTCCTAAAATAAGCTTTTTCATCTTTTTCCTTTCTATTTTTAATGCGTAAAATTTATTTAACTTTTATATTTACTTTGTAAATCTATAACTTTTATAGAAAATAGTCAAGTTTATTAAGAAATAATAAGTATTTTCTAAAACTTTTTAAACCCAAAAAGCATTCAAAGATAAATACAAGTGCGTTTTAGAAGATTTTCAAATGTATATTTTAGTAACATAAAAAATTTATAGATACAAAAACTCTACAGCACTAAGTCTTAAATACTACAAATAGCTTTTCTATAAAGCTTAAAAAGGTAGCTATCCCCTAGTAATACATTGATACGACAAGCACAGCAAATAGCCTAAGAAACAGTAAAAACAATACGAAATTTTAAGAGGCTGAAAGGATTATAAGAACTCAATAAATTCTAGTAGTAGCAGTGAGACTTTAGGAGTTTTTTAAAAATTTTTAGGATAAAACCAAATTGAAAAATAAAAAAGATGTAATAAATTCCAGTAGTTACGGTATATAGCTTTAGCTTTTTATGAAATTTTAAGAGGTTGAAAGGATTATAAGAATTAAAGTTAAATTCTAGTAGTGGCAGTAAGGCTTTAGGAGTTTTTTAAAAATTTTTAGGGTGAGGCTAGATAAATAATCTGCGAACCCTATAAAATTTTTAAAATCTATTAAATGCTTACTCCAATACGAATTTCTTCTATATCCTTTGTGCCATACAAGGATTATTTGTCTTAAAGTTTTCACTCACCACACAAGTTCTTTGGTTTAACACTCCTTTTTCTTCATCTAGTGTTTCTTTTTCTTCTTCTGCTGGTTTTATTAAGACTACTTGTTGTTTATCTAGCATAGAAGCATTAATATCTTTTAGAGGAGAATTGATAGTTTGATCACTTCCTCCATTATCTTTGTATTCTGGTTCTTTTAGATTAGCTATCCATTCTCCACCTATAAATGTTAATGAACCTTTAACATCTATATTAGCAATATCATCATAAGCAAATTCTTTTAGAACTTTATCTTTTAATAATGCTTGGTAAGCTTTTAGATTTGCTCCATTGTTTTTAAACCAACTCTCTAAGTTTTTCATTTGTTCTTCTGTAGCAAGTCCTGAAGTATAAAGCTCATATTTATCTTTCCATTCTGCAAAGAAACTCATAAGTCCTAATAATCCTCCTGCTGTATAGTTTGGATTATTATTACCCTTTATAAAGTTTTCTAATTCTTGTTTAGAATGTTTGATTTTTTCTACTCTTTGTTTAGTAGTGTTCCATACTCCATTTTTATCTTTGTTTGCTAATTCATTTCCTAATCCTAATCCATTATTATCTACTTCTTCTCCATAGAATGCTAAAAGGAAGTTTAGAGATTGTGAGAGTTTAGTATCTTCTTTATATTTACTAAGAAGTCCTTTAAGATAGTTTGTATTTAATGTTGCTTTTCCATTTGCAATAATAAAGAGTTTATTGGCATCTAAACTAAGAATGAGTTTTTCATCTAGTAAATCTTGAATGATATTATTGACTAATTTATTAGAGAAATCATCACTGCTTAATTCTACATCATTTAAGCCATCTTTATTTTTATCAATGAAGTTGGAATCTTCATTGTTTCCGTTGTCTCCACTATTATCAAAAGGCTTAAAGAAACTTAGATTACCATTTTCATCCTTGTAGATTCCTGCTTGTTTTAGTGCTTCATCGTTTAAGACATCATTTATAAAGTCTTCTTGCTTATCTGTATAAGGGTGTAATGTAATTCCATTATTGTAAAAAGGTTTTTCTTTATCATTAGTAGCATTAGCTATAGAGTTTGGATTATCTAGTGCTTCTTTACTTCCATTGTAATAGATGTGGATGTTGGAGAGTTTATCGCTTGAAATATTACCATTGTCGTTTCCAAAAAACTTGCCTACATAAGCATAATCTGGATATAATTCAGAAATAGCCATAATTGTAGCATTATCTTTAAAATTAATATAGATGTTTGAGAAAGTTCCTTTATTGGCATACCAAATATACCCGACAAAACCACCCGCATCACTATCTTGATAAGGACCGTTGCCACTACTTAAAATATTTCCTATATTATTAAGAGTTATATTTAAAAAAGTTGCACTATCAAGAAGCCCAACAAATCCACCTGCAAATGACTTGCTTTTTCCTAATGAACTAATACTCCCAATATCGTTAATCACTATATTGGAAAATACATTGCTTCCACTATTTACTATTCTTCCAGCAAACCCTCCTGCTAAACTTTCCTTTGCTTCAGTTTCTGCCTTGATCTCCCCAATGTTGCTTATCTCTATATTTTTTATTTGTTCTGCTCCATCCATATATCCTACAAATCCACCCGCATTGCTATCACCTCCATTCCCATCATAATCAGATTTAGCAATAATACTGTCTATATCTCTAATTGTAATGTTTGTTAATTTTGTATCTCTTTTCTTATTCACAACTCTTCCTGTAAAACCTCCAACGAAAGAAGTGCCTTGCCTATTATCCACTAAAATACTTTTTATTTTATTAAGAGAAATTTTATCAAACTTTCCATTTGTTATATATCCTGCAAATCCTCCAGCATATATCCTTTGAAAATTCTCACTTGTTGTTTCAACTAGCATTTCACCAATATCTTGAAGAACAATGTTACTAAACATTCCACTGTCAATATACCCAGCAAAGCTACCTACAAACCTAGCATTATCAGCTTTTATCCCTCCACCCATATAATCCACATTGATATTTTTAATAGTTGAATTTTCATTATCATTATACTTCCTAATATATCCAAATATCCCAACATTTTCAGGTTTATAACCCACAGTAATTGTAGTATCTATATTAATATTCTTTAGTGTATATCCTTGTCCATCAAAGTTGGCTGTGAAAGCATTATCATAATCATCCCCCACAATCATACTCGTGCAACCAAGCCCATTAATGCAATAATCTGCATAGTTTTGCCAATCTTTTCCTACTACTCCTATTCCTTTATTTCCTTGAAAATCTATATCGCTTGTAAGTTTAAAATCAGTTGCATTTTTAAAATTACCATCTTTATTTTCATTCCACCCCTTTGCAAAATGCCACCAATCTACATCACTACCAATAGAAATGTATTGGTTATGTGTGTCTTTAATATTTGTAAAAGAGCTATATGTATTATTCCAAGCATTTGTATTATAATAATATCCTGTAGCACTTAGATAAAGATTTCCATCTTTATTTGCTTTTAGATTTAGAGTAGGATTATTTTCTAGTGTAGCCACATCAATATTAATAGTATTTCCCTCTATATTAATATTATTTGCATTAATTTTATTAACACCTATTTTTCCATCTTCTTGTAAATTTACTCCGGCTTGTAAGATTACTCTATTCCCCACCATTACTACTTCATTAGCTTGAATGCTTCCTTTGTTTATAATATCTCCTCTAGTGCTATTTGCTTTAAACACAGGAGAGAAAGGCACTAATACACCTACACCATTATTAGCTTTATTAGCTTCTTTAAAAGCATTAAGTGTATCTGTATCAATAGGAGATGTAGAAATACCAAACTTATTAGCATTAATACTTCCACTCTCTGTTACTATTACCCCACTAGGATTAACAATAAAGACATTATTATTGTTTCCTTGTAATAATCCTGCAATTGTAGAAGGATTTTTAGAATAATCTAAATTTAAATAATTATTGCCTCCATTCTTTCCTTTTTCAAAATGAACTTCATAGCCTTTACCTATATTAAATCCTCCACCCCAAGCAATTACATTATTTTTATTATCTCCTTTAATATTCATCACACAATTCTTACAATTAGCTCCATTGCTTATACTAATACTTCCACTACTTCCATTTGTAAATTTACCTCCACTTGGTAAATTAGGATTAGCAAGTAACATTTGATTAGATAAAAGTATAGAAGTAACTATACTAATACTAAGAGTTTTTCTAAAAGAATGATTTCTTTTAGAATGAATAAGAGTATGAGTATGAGAAATTA
>NZ_NBIU01000015.1 GCF_003245365.1 Helicobacter valdiviensis | reverse complement strand
AGAATTTAGGTGCTAATAAATTGGATAATGTTGCCTTGCTTAATAAAACTTTAAGTAAAAAATTTGAAACATTAGAGACAAATACACTCCATAATATTCTTATCCTCTATCCAAAACCCACATATAACAAAAATATCATCTTAAAGAAATTCCACTCTAACCCAAAATACAAGCAGAATTTTGCTCTATACTCTATCGCAGGGGCTTTTAATATCTTATATATACCAAGCCTTATACAAATCACGAGAGTTGCAAGATTCTATAATTACCATTCTTTATATGCTGCGTGCAAAAAGGTGCGTGCTTTTATCATTGATACTGTGAAACCTAATAATAATGATAGCAATCAGCCTATTGGGGTATGGGATTATGAGAATGTGGGATTTGATTTATTTTTTAAAATACAATGCCGATAATCACGCATACGAGGTAAATTTCCAGATATGCTGACAACTATATTTAGCGCAAATTCTACTTCTTTAGCGCCATTTCTATTTTTCTTGTATAATTATGAATTTTGCAAATAAAACAACATTTTATCTAAGTTTAGATTTCTTTTTTATAGCTTTGTATTTTTAGATATTGTGTTAGAGGAGTGGTTATATGTTTAACTCTGTTGGTGGTGAGGCAATCGGCATGTTTTTTATCTATCATGTAAATATTTTTGCTCTCTTTTTTGTTATGCTTTTTTATCGCCTAAATAAACTTCTAGTAGGACTTCCTTTGTTTTTTGGATAATGTATTAGTGTGGTAGCGTTATATTTTTTGAATCACTCTAAGACACAATCTTATGTAGAAATTTTTAATGTGTTATATTACTCGGGAGTGGGTTTAATCTTTGTTTTTATGTGTATTTTTGAGTATAAAAAGATTTAAAAGTGGATATAAGCTAATAGATACTCAAAATCTATTCTTTGGTTTTTGTTTGGGATTTTTTATTTTTATTGTTAGTGTGCTATTAAGCATAGCTTTGCTTTATGGAGAATCTTTACTTATCTATCATCATAGTAAATTTATGCATTTTTTAGTTTGGCAATCTCTGTTTTTAGGCCTTTATTTGCTTTGTTTTCTAGCGCAAAATGTTTATAAATTATGGGGTAAAACAAGAGGATATAGCCAAAAAAAAGTTTATGGTATGGTTTTTGTAATTGGTGCTATAGCATTAATGCTAAATTTCTTGCCTTATGTGGTAGAGTTTTTTAAAAGATTAGGAGTATTATGAATAATCACAACCATTAAAATACCTAAAAACACTTTAATCTAGGTTATTTTTTTTAAAGCAAGATAAATAATTTTGAA
The DNA here is from genome assembly GCF_003245365.1 of Helicobacter valdiviensis. Classification (GTDB taxonomy): domain Bacteria; phylum Campylobacterota; class Campylobacteria; order Campylobacterales; family Helicobacteraceae; genus Helicobacter_D; species Helicobacter_D valdiviensis. The sequence goes on along the minus strand of NZ_NBIU01000015.1, from coordinate 42,333 downwards.
TACCAAAGTTTATAAGAAAAGTTAATATTATTTTATGGGAGCTTAGAAGTTTTAGATTTAAGCTCCCCATTAATATAAAATAATATGCACTTGTTGGGAACCATGCACACCAAAAACCGTAATTAACTCAATATCGGCTGTTCTTGAAGGTCCAGCGATAAATAAAATATTACTAGGTAAAATCTCATGCTCTTTTTTCACTGTATTTAAAGCTTCACTAAGACTTTTTACTATATTTTCTTTTTTAAGTAAAACTATACAAAGCATAGGTGCTAAAGAAAGCATTCTAGGCTGTTCTTTAGAGGATAGAACTAAAGCTACTCCATGTGAGCTTACTCCAAGCCTTGCATTGATGATAGAAAATTCACTATGAAAAACTTCGCTTCTTAAATCTTCTATTTTTTGATTAAAACAGATTTTTTGTTCCGCGTGGATTTTTTCTAGATTGATGTCTAGATTGTTTGGATAAATCATTTTGCTATAGCCATAATTTGCAACGATTTGATTTATTTTATCTTCCAATTCATCTTTAGTGCTTTCTTCTACAATGTATTTATTTGCGCTCATTTTTTCTTTTAATTCTTGTAATTTATCTTGCGTGGTTTTTATGTGCTCGATAGGATCTATACTTGGAAGCTTGCTAGCTTCTAAATGAGCATTTTTGATTTTTTCTAGAATTTCTTTTTTGCTTTTGTTTGAGATTTCTTCTAGTCTATTCACAGCTTACTCCTTCTATTTTTTCAAGTTCTTTGTAGAGATTATATTTAGCATTAGGAAATTCTTTATAAGCACTCCATTTTTTAATAATAGGTAGAGAATTTTTTCCTGCTTGCAAGAGCGTGTTAAAATGGTGTAGGTTAGATGTGGCAATTCTCCATATTTTTGGACTAGTGGCAACTTTCTCAAACATTTTAAAAGCAAAAGTTTCGCTTTTATTAGTAGAGATGTTTTCAAAGCTACCTTGTCCTATTTTTGCAGCCCTTAATTTTCTAATTAAATCTGCAAGAGGAATCTTGACAGGACACACTTCAGAACAACGCCCGCAAAGCGAACAAAAACTTAGTATATCTCCATTGGTTTGCATTCCAAAAATATTGGGACTAATTACTTCTCCAATAGGTCCTGGATAGACGCTTTGATAAGTATGGCCACCTATTTTATCATACACAGGGCAAAAATTCATACAAGCACCACATCTTATGCAACGCAAGGCTTCATAATAGTCTTTGTCGTTTAGCATTTTGCTTCTATTGTGATCAAAAAGAACGATATGCACTTCTTTTGGGCCATCTAAATCACCATTTTTTCTTGGGCCAGTAATGATATTATTGTAAGTAGGTATAAATTGTCCAGTAGCAGAAGGAGTTAATAGGCTTACCATAGTAGCAGCATCTTCAAAACTCTCCATTACTTTCTCAATTCCGCAAAGTGCTACATGAATATCGCTTGCTGTGGTGCACATTCTACCATTTCCTTCATTTTCTATCAGCCAAAAAGCTCCTTCTTTAGACATAGCAAAATTTACCCCACTAAGACCCATTTGCAAGCCCTCAAATTGATCTCTTAAATGTTTTCTTGCAATATTATTTAGTTTTTCTGGCTCGCTTTCTAAATGAGAACCTAGCTTTTCTTGAAAAATTTTACCTATCTCATAGCGATTTTTATGAATAGCGGGCACAACAATATGCACAGGAGTTTCTTCATTTAATTGTAAAATCAGCTCGCCCAAATCTGTTTCTATTGCATTGAATCCTTTTTTTTCTAAATAATGGTTTAAGCCTATTTCTTCGCTAGCCATAGACTTGCCCTTTAAAATTTTAGAAATATTTTTTTCTTTCATAATTTCATAAATAATCTCACAAGCATCTTCATCACTGCTTGCCCAATGCACTTGTATACCATTTTTTGTGGCATTTTTTTCAAATTCTAAAAGTCTATCATATAGGCTTGATAGGGCATTGTTTTTGGCTTGTTTGGCTTTATCTCTTAAGCCTTGCCAGTCTTGAAATTTATCTTCAATAACTTTGAGGCGATTATTTTGCAAAGTATGCATAGCAGATCTTAGATTATCTCTCATTTGTAAATCGTTTAATTTGATGCTAACCAATTCTTCGTGTGGAATTTTCATATTGCTACTCCCTCAAGGCGTTTGTTTAAAAAATCATATAGATGTATAGCTTTAATATTAGAGCCTATTTTAGCTAGAGTTCCTGAAATATTAAGTAAGCATCCTCCATCTCCACTAATTACATAATTTGCACCAGTATTTTGAATATCTTTGATTTTTTCTAAAGCCATAGAGTTTGAAATTTGGGGTTCTTTTATTGAAAAGGTTCCACCAAAACCACAGCATTCTTCTTCGTATTGTAGATTGACAAGTTCAACATTTTTGAGCTTTTTAATGAGGTTTTTACTAGCTTCTATACTTTTTTGAATTCTTAAAGCATGGCAATTAGAATGCCAAGTAACCTTTATGGGTTCTCCTTTATCTTCATAATCCACTTTTAAGACTTCATCAAGATATTGTGAAAGCTCTATAATGCGTGAGCTAAATTCTTCTACTTTTTTGAAATTTTTATCTTCTTTAAAAAGTTCCAAATAATCATGACTCATCATTCCAGCACAAGAACCACTGGGGACAATTATGGGATAATCTTTATCAAAAAGTTCAATATTGTGTAAAGCTACATTTTTGCTTTCATGAAAATAACCAGAATTAAAAGAAGGTTGTGAACAGCAAGTTTGATTTTTTTTAAAGATTACTTCTATGCCTTCACGGCGTAGAAGTTTGATGGCACTTAAAACACTCTCTTGCATTAAGGCAGTGCCTAGACAAGTGGCAAATAAATACACTTTTTTCATAATATTTCCTTATTTTAATAAACTAATTTCAGGAATAATTCCTTGCATAAAAAATGCTATTATAAAAGTCCAAATTCCTATTAAAATAATAAAGGCTATAGAATATTTTAAAGTAAATCTAAAAAGTTCTGATTCTTTTCCTACAAATCCAACAGCTGCACAAGCAATAGCTATACTTTGAGGGCTTATCATTTTTCCTACTACGCCACCTACAGAGTTTGCAGCCAAAAATAAAGCTTCGCTAATTCCTAGTTTTTGCGCACTTGCATGTTGCAGTGTTCCAAATAGCAAATTGGCACTTGTATCAGAACCGGTTAAAAATACCCCAATCCAACCAATGATAGGTGAAAAGAATGCAAATGCATCTCCAGTATGTGCAAAAGCTAAACCTAGAGTAGCACTCATACCGCTGTTTTTAGAGATGAATGCAAAGGCAACTACTAAGCCTATGGTTAAACAAGGTATGGCCATTTCTTTTAGGGTAGCCCAAAAGCATTCTGCAGCATCTTCTGCTTTTATTTTTAGAATTGCTATGGTTAAAAAAGCTGCAAGTAAAATAGCAGTTCCAGCTTGTGCTACTGCTTTTCCATTTACTAAATCTACCCCTAGGGCTAAAGAAAGAGGTTTTGGATCTCCAATTCCAGTAATGGAGGGACTTAAGATTTGAGTTGTGATATTGCTAAATTGCAAAGTAATGCTTGTATAGCTTAAAATACCATCCTTATCAAAAATTGCTTTAAACCAAGGTTGTGTCCATATAACAATGCAAATAATAAGCAAAATAAAAGGCATCCAAGACTTCAATACGAGAGAAAAATTAAGGCGATTGTCTTGTTTAAAATCTGTTTGGTTGTCAAATCTAAAGATATTTTTGGGTTTCCAAAATTTTAAAAATATAGTCGTAACTGCTAAAGAAACAACAGCAGAGATAATATCGGGTAATTCTGCACCTAGATGATTAGAACTCCAAAATTGTGTTCCAGTAAAGCTTAAAGCAGCTACTAAAATCGCTGGAAAAGTTTCTTTGATACCTTTAAATCCATCCATTAAAAACACAATAAAAAATGGAATGCTAAGACTTAGTGGAACTAACATTCTTCCTACCATAGCAGAGATGGGATGTGCATCCACTCCTACTAGATTTGCCATAGCTATAATTGGGATTCCTACTGCACCAAAGGCAACAGGTGCAGTGTTTGCGATAAGACAAAGCCCAGCAGCTTGCAAAGGTTTTAAGCCAAGTCCTACTAAAAGTGCTGCTGTGATGGCAACAGGACCACCAAAACCAATCGCACCTTCTAAAAAAGAGCCAAAACAAAAGCCAATCAAAATAACTTGTATTCTATGATCAGGAGTAATACTTATCACGCTTTGTTTGATGATTTCAAAAGAGCCTGATTTGATAGAAAGTTTATAAAGAAAAATAGCCGCAATAATAATCCAAGCAATAGGCCACATACCATTTGTAAATCCTTGAATAAAACTAGCACCCACTAAATTCCAAGGCATACCATAAACAAATAGTGCAATAATGCTTGCTAAAATTACAGTTAAAAAGCCAGCTTGATAACCTTTTAATTTGAAAATTACTAAGCATAATAAAAAACAAAGTATAGGCAAAAAGGCTACAAAAGCACTTAAGAAAATATTGCCTAATGGATCATAAATTTGTTCCCACATGGTTTTCCTTTAAAATGTTTAATCTATTTTCTTAAAGCATATCAAATAAATGATTTGTTACTTCTTTATGTTAAAGAAAACTATTGGATAGTGTATAAAATAGTAACTATTTTATGGGGGGAGAATTGTAAAATTGCAAGGATTTAGTGCGGTAACTCTTTGCTTCAAATAGCGGGTAAGATTTTTTATCATTGCTTAGATAGGCTTAAATTTGGAATAATTTCTAGGTTTTAAGTTTTGCAGAATTTAACAAGTATGGATTATTTTTTGTATAAAGTTGGCTTTTACTCAAGATTGTTTATATTATTAGAATGGATTATATTTGTAAAATAAGAACAATCTATTGCCTATGAAAGTAAAGTTTAACATATTGTTGGAGAGATGGAGTTTTGAATTTTCGCACATTTTTTATTTTGTATGACTTTTTATAGCTAAAAGCTTACAATAAAATTAAATATTATAGTTTAAAATCTTGAAGTGCTTTGTTGAGATGAAATAAGCAAAATTTTAAAAGATAAGCTAAAAGGTGACAAAGGGAACTAAATTTCCCTTGGATCTGCAATTTTTCCTTGAATTGCACTATAAGCAGCGACTGCGGAATTTGCTAGATATACTTCAGAATTTCTAGCACCCATTCTACCTACAAAATTACGATTTGTGGTAGAAACACAGCGTTCATTATCTCCTAAAATCCCCATATATCCGCCAAGACAAGCCCCACATGTAGGATTTGAAATTAAAGCACCGCTTTCAAGTAAAATATCAATATAGCCTAATTTATGTGCGTCTTTGTAAATTTGTTGTGTTCCTGGAGTGATGATTAATCTCACATCCTTATGCACTTTTTTGTCTTTTAAAATTTCACTAGCGATTTTTAAATCACTCAAACGCCCATTGGTGCAACTTCCTATAAATACTTGATCTATTTTTAAATTATCTTTTGTAGCTTGTGTGATACTTTTGCCATTGCTTGGCAAGAAAGGATAGGCAACCATAGGTTCTAGCTTACTAATATCAATGTGTAAAGTTTTGTTATACTTAGCATCTTTATCAGAGAAAAATTCTTTAGGCTTAGCTCTTAGACTTTTTCTTGAATTTAAAAATTCTCTTGTAATATCATCAGGTGCAATGATTCCATTTTTTGCCCCTGCTTCAATTGCCATATTGCATAATGAAAATCTATCATCCATATTGAGATATTCTATTCCCTCTCCACAAAATTCTAGTGTTTGGTAGAGTGCGCCATCTACGCCAATTTGTCTAATAACTTCCAAAATTAAGTCTTTTCCATAAATATGTTTTGCAGGTTTTCCACTAAATTCTACTTTGATGGCACTAGGCACTTTAAACCAGTTTTTGCCACTAATCATAGCATAAGCTAAATCCGTGCTTCCCATACCGGTGCTAAAAGCTCCTAAAGCTCCATGCGTGCAAGTATGAGAATCTGCCCCTATAATTACATCTCCGCTTACTACTAAGCCTTTTTCGGGAAGCAAGGCATGTTCAATTCCCATATCTTTTTCATCAAAAAAGTATTTTAAATTGTGTTCTTTAGCAAAATCACGACTAATTTTTGCTTGATTGGCACTTGCTATATCTTTTGCAGGGATAAAATGATCCATAACAATGCAAAATCCATCAGGATTTGCTAGAGACTTTGCTCCACTTTCTTTGAAAGCCTTAATGGAAAGAGGTGTTGTAATATCATTGCCAATTACCATATCAATGGGGCAGTCTATAATTTCTCCTGCATAAACTTCTTTGCCTACATGGTTTGAAAAAATTTTTTCTGTGATTGTTTGACCCATATTTTACTCCTTAATGTGATTTTTAAAAAATTCATGCAGTTTTAAAATTTCTTCTTTTTTTTCGTAGAAACTATTGCGGTTAGCAACTAAATATGCACTAATCTCCATAATAATTGCATCAATTTTAAGATTGTTTTGTTTCATAGTATCACCTGTTTCTACTAAATCTACAATTGCATCTGCCATTCCCACAAGAGGGGCTAATTCAATAGATCCATAAAGCTTTATAATATCTACACTTAAAGCTTTTTTGTTAAAAAATTTTTTTGTGATATTTTCTAATTTTGTGGCAATTTTTAAATGAGGATTGGAAAAATCTAGCACATAATCTTTAGGAGAGCCAATGGCTATTTTGCATTTACCAAATTCTAAGTCCAAAAGTCTAACAAGCGGACTTTCTTTTTCTTCTAGGACATCTAATCCTACCACGCCAATATCAGCAGCACCTCTTTGGATATAGATGGGAACATCTTGATTTCTTACAAGCATAAAAGTAAAATTATCGTATGAGAGGATAAGCTTTCTATCTTCAAAAACAAGCTTTGTATTAAGATATTTTTCAAAGATTTCTAGGGTTTGTTGGGCTATTCTTCCTTTAGGAAGTGCGACTTTTATCATAGTTTGATACCTCTTGAAGTAATATGGGTGCTAATTGCATTTTGCATACCTTTAAAGATTAGCAAATCATCATAAATAGAATTTGGAAAATAGCGTGAGAGAAACTTTCCATCCCCACCTGTGAAGTAAATTTTTTTACCTTTTGAACTTTGGGCTATCATAGAAACAATGGATTTTAAAACACCATAGCTAATGGCATCTTGTGTATTTTGAGGGAATGCATCTAAATCTACACTAAGATTAAAATCGCAATCTAATACATCAATGGTGCTAAAGAGTTCTCTATATCTTTCAATTCCTGGCAAGATACAGCCTCCAAGGTGGATACCATTGTGCATTGTATCAATTGTAATGGCACTTCCAGCATCCACAATTGTTCCATTAGGAACTGCAAGGCATGAGGCTATTCTATCAATTCCAAGTCCTTTATAAGCAGTATCAAGGTATAAATAAGGAGTAAGATCAAAACACTTTGGATGAGAATAGAGCAAAGATTTTGTGGATTCTTCATTGACACTAATATAAATAATTACTTCGCTAGAATCTTTGGAGGAAAGTTGGTGGGGTTCTTCTTTCCATACTTTTCCATGGTTATAAAAATGTAAAAAAGTATTTCCAATATCACAAAGTATCATAATTAGCCTAATTTAAATCTAAATAAGAATCATCAACAAAGATTTTTTCCCCAGCACTAAAGGCAGGTTCTTTAATTTTGCTAGGAATTTCAAAAACTTCATAACCGCTTAAATCATCTTCTATGCTTAAAAAATACCCTTGTGTTTCTAGAACATTGATCTTGCGTCCGTGGTTTGGAGCACTAAAGTGTGCAAAAGGAAATTTTAAACGCTTGATTTCATTTAAATCCACATCTGTTAGGATAACTTCTCCTTCAGAGGAAAATAAGAAAATTCTATCTTCAAAAAAGAGAATATCTTTTAAATTCACTTCAAAAGTATTGATAACACTAGGGCTTACAGAAATTACACGCTTAGGAGTAGCAGCTACCATTCTATTGCCTATGGCATCTAAGAAAATGACATTATTGAAATGTTTTTCACCATTAACAACAATATTTCTAATCATACGCATACTAGGTTTATCAATAATAACTAATTTGCCATCTAAAGTTGGCATTACAATAATATCTCCTAAGAAATAAGGAGAAGCTATTAAGGTGTTGTTTGTGGGTGCAGAAGGATTTGATAATTTATAAAGAGTTTTTTTGGTATCAAAATCAAAAATTTGCAAGGAATTGTCATCAAAAATCATTGCAATTAGATTATTTTCCATACTTGCACTTATAGGATTTGCTTCAAAGTTTAGATAAATAGTATCTTTGGTTTGCTTATTGATTAAAATAAGTTCTTTTGTATTACTTGTAGCAAGGTAGTAAGATTCGCTTTCATTAAGATAGCGTGCATTTTTAGGGAGAGTAAAGTCAATTACTTCTCCATTTTTTGTGATGAAATTACCATTTTTAAGGGTAGCACCATCTCTTGAGATTGCGATAATGGAAGAAGGAATAGAATTTGTATAAGAAGTGCTTCCTTTTAAATCCTCTTCTTTGGGTTCATAATAGTATTTAGAACCACAACCACTTAAAAAGAGTATAAAAAATAAAATTCCTGCTATTTGTTTCATTTTTCACTTCCTGCTTTAAGATGTGTCAAGGCATTTGCAATTTCTTTTGTGGGTGAGTTGTCAGGAATTTTTAGAAGAATTGCATCGGCGGCTTTAAAATCTCCTTTTTGGATTTGCAAATAAGCAGCTTCTAGCAAGGCAAATTCCCCTAAAGAATTTTGTGATAGTGTAGATGTATCTTTGTTTAAACTTGCATTTTGAGCCTTTGCAAATCTTGCTATAATGGGATCTTTAGAGCTTTCTAAAGATTTTAGAGTTTTGCTATCATTATTTCCAATAGCATTTTTAAACAAATATAAATCATAAAGTTTGCTTTTGCTTTCTTTTAGAGAATTGAGTGCTTTTTCATCACCTTGCAATGCTTGTGAATAAAAATTGTAATTTTTTTCATTTTGCATATTTGTATAAATTCCATTTGCATAGTAGCCAATACCTAATAAAATTACAAAAACAGCTAGAGCAATAAGTGGAATTTTGTAGCGTTTAAACCAGCCTTCAAAGCGTATTAGCCCTTCTAGCATTTTCTCATCATTATTAATCTCTTCTTTGATGAAATTTAAATTTTGCTTCATACTCATAAAAACTCCTTATTTGTTTGTGCTACCAAATCCACCCTCTCCACGCATTGTTTCATCAAGGGTTTCTACTTCTTCTAAGATTGCTTTTTCTACTTTACAAAGCACAGCTTGTGCGATTCGTTCGCCTTTTTTAATAGGAAAATCACTCTCACCAAAATTAATCGCAATGATTTTAATCTCACCTCTGTAGTCGCTATCAACCGTTCCAGGTGTATTTAATACACTAATTCCATGCTTTAGTGCCAATCCGCTACGCGGACGCACTTGCACTTCAAATCCTTCTTCAATGCTGATTGCAAGCCCTGTAGGAATAAGTGTCCATTTTCCTTTTGGAATGACTAAATCCTCACAAGAGCACAAATCAAGCCCTGAAGCACCTTGCGTTTGGTATTGTGGGATAATGGCATTTTCATTTAGCTTTTTAATTTTGATTTTAGTCATATTCCTCCTTTTATTCAAAATTAATTTCTTTGTAAAATACTTTTAAAATTTCATAATCCGCTTTTCCTCTTGGCAATACAACATTAACTTCATCGCCTACACATTTTCCTAAAAGTTGTTTGGCTAAAGGAGAATGGAAAGAAATTAATCCAATATCAGGATTGCTCTCAGTTGCTCCTACAATAGTGTAGCAAAGTTCTTCTTCTGTATCCATATCTTCTAAAAGAATTGTAGATCCAAAACTTACTTTATCATGTGTGATTGTTTTTGGATCGATTACTCTAGCTTGTGCTAAAAGCTGGGTTAGCTCATTAATTCTTGCATCAATAAAAAGTTGTTTTTCTCTTGCTGCATGGTATTCTGCATTTTCTTTTAAATCTCCATGCTCTCTTGCTGTATCAATTTCTTTTATATTATTAGGTCTTTCTACTTCTTTTAAATTTTTTAATTCATTAACTAGTTTTTCATAACCATATTGTGTCATTGGTTCATTTTGCACGATATATCTCCATTTTGATTTTAATCGCTCATCATACACTAACTGCTTTTAAAATGCCCTTATTTTAAAAAGTTTTGTATTTTTTTTGCACAATTTGTGGCACTGCCATTTTTTAAATATTTTAAAAGCACTCTCCTTTCTTTGTAGAAATGCTCCATATTGTAGGTTTCCCAAGCTTTGAGGAGATTATTTAGGTTGGCATCTTTTTGCAAAAATTCTTCATGGATAGGGGCGATTTTGGGATTTGTGTTTAAAGAAGGATGTTTATAATAGTAAAATTCCAAAAAAATATTTGCAAGCCCAATAAAGTTTAGTTTAACTAGCATTTTAGCAAGAAGATAGTCTAAAAATTTTGCCTTATAAACAAGTAGTGTGGGAATGCCCATAAGAGTGCATTCTAAAGTAGCTGTTCCACTACATACAAAGGCAAATTCACTTAAATTTAGGGCTTCATAGGTGTCAAAATAAAGTGTAAAATCTTCCAAATTTCCATAAATTTTATCCAAATCATTATTTTTGAAATGTTTTGGGATAATTAAAAGTGCTTTTTTGTTCTTTTGCTTTAAGATTCTAGCAAGCGGAATAAAAAGTGGCATTAAAGATTTGATTTCTGCAATTCTAGAACCAGGCATAAAAGCAATATTGCCACTTTCAGGTGCAGTATCAAAAAAGTATGGGATTTCATCTAAGAGAGGATGTCCTACATAGGAGATTTTTTCTTTTTTGCTGTAAAATTGTTCCTCAAAGGGTAGAATTCCCCATAATTCATCGCAAATTTGTTCTAAGATTTTTGCTCTATAGGGTTTCCAAGCCCAGACTTGTGGAAGAATATAGTAAATAATTTTTGGAGAGTTTTTGTTTTTTTTAATACTTTTAATAAGGGGAATATTAAAAGAAGAAGAATCCATAAATAAAGCAATATCGCAATTTAGGGCAATTTTTGTAAGTTTTTTTTTGATTTTAAAATAAGTTTTAATAACTTTTAGTGCATCTATAAAGCCCATAATTCTGAAACTATTGGGAGAGAAATCACTTTTAAAATCTGCAATGAGAGAGTTATCAAAAATCCCATGCAAACTAAATTTAACTTGCATATTTTTTAATGCATTTAAAAGGTGGAGTAGATGGATATTTGAAGAGTATTCTAAAGAAGATATGAAGATTTTTAAGGGTTTATTCATATTCTTCTTCTTTGTTGAAATCCCTAATTTCTATTCCAAATTTTGAAAATTCTAAGTCAAATTCTAAAAGCCATTTTTCAAATTCTTTGATATATTCTTCTAAGGGTAGAGTGTTACTTGATGGAATATATTCTTTTGCAGGAACTGCTAGAAGTTTTTCGGTATTTTTATAAAGAATCTCTACTTTTTTTAAAGGTTCTAAAATAGGCTTTTTGAAGTTTTTTTGTTTGTCTTTGATTGTTTGCAAGGATTGTTTTAGGTTTTCAAATTGAGTTTGAAGAAAACTTGTGTCTTTAGGCTCTGTTTGAACGATTTTGTAAATGGGTTGGTTAGTTTTGTTTAAGTTTTGTTCTAAGATCTTGTTTCTTTCTTCCAAGTCTTTATTTTGTGCTAAAAGCATTGCATTTTTGGCTGAAATTTCATTAAAAGTTTCTATAAGCTTTTTTTTATCTTCTTCTAAAAGTGCAAATTCTTCATTAAATTTCTTTCTTTCTTCTTCAAAAATTTCATAAATTTGCCATGCATCTTTAATCTCATCTAATTTTTCAATGAGTTTTGCAAGTGCCTCAGTATTTGCCAAAGTTAAGCCTTATTTTTAAGATACCATAAAAATGCAAACATAATTCCAGAAGTTTTAGGGTAGTTTTCATCAAAGATAAAGGAGTAGGCTTCTTCTTTTGGAATGTAAATAACTTCTATATTTTCATCATCAACTCCACCCCCTTTTGTTTTTTGCATAGAGTTATCAATATTAGCAACAAAAAGAGTTTGTTTGCTACCAGCAAATCCCACAGAGCTATAAAATTCAGTGATTTTTTCTATTTTTTCTAAAGGAACATCATAGCCACATTCTTCTAAAATCTCTTCTTTAGCGATTTGTTTTAAGCTTTTGTTGGGTTTATCAGTGATACCAGCACATAATTCATAAGTATAGCCAAGCTCTTTAATTGTGGCATTTCTTTGTTGTTCTTTTAAATATACTGCAGGACGGAATTGTTTTACAATACAAAAGGAGTCTTTTTGTGTGTGATACAAAAGCACAGCGACACTATCATGGGCTTCTATAATATCCCAAGCTCTTTCTTTACCATTTTCGCAAAAGAGCATTCTTTTGGGTTTTACATATTTGGAATTTACACACTCACAAAAGCGAATATTACTAATTTGTTTCATTGTTAATTGAGCGCATTTTCTAGATTATTTTCGTTGAGATATACAATATAAGTATTGTTTTTCTTTTGCAAAGGTGTGCTATCTATATTGTTTGCAATAGCAGAATGCAAGTCATTTTTATAGGAATTTGCAAGATTTAAAAATTCCTCTTTTTGTTTGCCTTTTAATGCTGAAACTGCTATTCTTAAGTGTTTTAGAGGATTTAAGGCATTGCCGTTTTTATAAAGTCCAAAATGTAAGTGGGGACCTGTGCTAAGTCCTGTGCTTCCAACAGCTCCTATTACTTTACCTTGAGATACATAAGAACCCGCCCTTAAACCTTTTTCAAATTTTTGCATATGGGCATAAAGGGTTTTGTAGCCATTTTCATGTTGGATAATAACGGTTTTGCCATACCCCCCTTTTGTTCCCAAGAATACTATTTTACCTTTACCAGCAGCTTTAATAGGAGTGTATCTAGGTGCTGCATAATCCACACCTAAGTGAGGGCGTTTGTATCCTAATATAGGGTGTTTTCTACCCATAGAGAATTGAGAAGAAATTCTTTTATATTTTAAAGGAATGGTAAGGAGATATTTATTGAGATGATTGCCATTTAAATCATAAAAATTACCATCGCTATTTCTAAAAACATATTGGTTATGGTTGCCAACATTTAAGACAGAAGCTTTGATTTGTGGCACGCCAAAAGGTCTTCCAAGACGATATTTGCGTTCATAAATGATGGCAACTTTATCATCTTTTTTAATCTGTCTTCTAAAATCTACACTATTTTTATAACTTTGGATGAATTCATGTGCTAAAAAGCCATCTCCTGTATAGTTTGCAATATCGTTGTAGATAGAGTTTTGCACAGAAAGTGCGACTGTTTTTTCTTCTTTGAAATAGAGGGTTGGAATTGCTTTTAGTCCATATCCATTGCTATCTTTGTAAATATGGAGTTGAGAATCTTCGTTGATGGGAATAAGGGCTTGCAAAAGAGTGTCGCCCTCATATAAAGAATAAAAAGTATTTCCGCTAATGATTTCATCAGCAAGTTCTTTATCTTCAGCAGGGAGATCATAATAAACTTTAAGAGGTATTTTATTTTCTTCAAAGAAGTTCAAAATGGTTTTTCCTTGGGGCCACTTTGCTTCTTGAATTGTCGCTGCATAAAGCGAAGAAGAAAATAAAGCAAAAAATAAAAATAAAATACTCTTATATAATTTATTACTCATATATCCACTGCTCCTGATTTTAAAATTAAAATAAGCTTAATTATAGCAAAAACAAGCGAAATTTTAACTTAAATTTTGTTTAAATGTAGAAAAATCTAAAAAGCATAGTAAATATAAATTATTTTTAAAAATAGCCGATTCTAATTCTAAAATTTTATGAATTTAGAGTGTGTTTGAATATCAAAAATATTTAGAATATTTTTAAAGCTTCAAAAAGAGGTAAAAATAGTGAATCCTATAAAATCTTATTCAAATTATCATTATGCAAATAATTTTAAGAGTAATATATTTATTGCAGAAAGCAATAATTTATCAAACCTTGTAAGTGATAAATCACAAGCAGTAAATAAAGTTTTAGGTTATGGAGTAGATGAGAATGGCTTTTTTACAAGCGATTTTAATGAGAAAGCAGGTATTCCAAAAGATTATAAGATTTATGCTAAAGGTTTAGAAGAGATGAAAGAGCTTTATACACATATGGATTTTTTAACAATGTATGTAGATATTGATATAGCTAAAACTGTTGGGAACTCCTATAGAGTTTTTTCTAAAATTATAGAGGAGAAAGATTTGGGGGGAAATTTTACTCAAGAGGATTTGCAAAATATTGAAGATTATAGAAAGGATTTTTGGAGAGGATTGAAGAGTGGCGAAATATTTTTGCTTAATATGGGTTTTCTTAATAAGGCAGATTTTGGTGCAAAAGTCTATAAGATAGAAAATGAAGAAATTTCTAAAGGTGGAGCTTTGATGGCATTTTTAAGAGGGGGAGGGTTTGAAATTATAGAAGGAAAAACTACAGTATTGGGCAAGATGGCTGGAATAGATAAGAATATAGGTAAAGAAGAGCTTAAAGAATTTCAAGAGTTTATGAATGCTAATCGCACACAAAGTGCATTTATGGAAAATCCTTTTGGAGAGGTGTATGATTGGGATAGTATTGAAACTTTTTTATCTATGCAACTTTTTACAAAGAGAGCTTATCAAGTAGATATCAAATTAGGCAAACAGGCTGAAAACCTTTCTAAAGAGTTTCAAGAATTGATGAATAAAATGGATTTAAGTTTGGAGGGATTTAAGAAGGAATATCTTGATTTTAAAATAAGGCATGATGAGTTTGTAAAAAATTTAAAAGAAGTAGAAAAAGCAGAAGGAATTGATTATGATAAAAGTCCTGCAGAAGAATCTGCAAATAGTGAAGAAGGTGAAGAAAATGGTATGAAAAATAATAAAGAAAAAAAGACTTTTAAACCTATACAAGCAGAAAGCAAAAGTGAAACTTACAAAGAAGAGATAAATTCAAATTTCTGGGAGCAGTTTGTAAAGATACAGAGAGAAAAAGGGGTAGATGTTTTGGGGCTTTTAGAGAGGCTTTCTAATAAAGGTTTAGATATCAAAGCTTAAGTTATTTAGGCTGGTTTTTTTATGATAAATATAAAATGATAATTTTATCTTACTATGTAAAAATCTTAACAATATTTTCTAAGTAGGTTTGATTGTTACAAAGTATATTTATTAAGCTATAAGTGTTATGTTTTGCTTTAATAATAAAACAATTTTTTTAGATTATTTGTATTTTTTGCTTATCTTGTAATTTTTGAGTGCTAAAAATGATAAAAGTAAGGGAGAAGAGGAGGTTAGGAGAGATTTAAAAGAGTGTTTTTTGGAAACTGCATACTGATGCAATGTAAACTGCCATGTTGTCTTATTAGCACACTGCAATCAATAGGGATAATTTTATGATTTGGCAGTGCTTTGGATAAAATCTCTATAGCTAGAGCATCGTTTTTGTCGTTATAGGTAGGAAGCAAAACTGCACCATTGATAAAAAGAAAGTTTGCATAAGTTGCAGGCAATCTTTCATTGTCATAATATTTTGGCTCACAAAAAGGTAGGGCAACTAAATTAAAGGGCTTATCCTCAAGATCCCTTAGTTCTCTTAGCTCCTCTTCCATCTTTTTTAAGGCTTCATAGTGAATATCATTTTTGTCATCGCATTTTAAATAGGCTATTGTGTTGGGTGTAATAAAACGCGCTAAAGTATCAATATGGCTGTCTGTATCGTCTCCTTCTAAAAAGCCAGAATTGAGCCATAAAACTTTTTTAATCCCTAAAGTCTTTTTTAAAATCTTTTCTATTTTTTCTTTGGAATAGGAGGGGTTTCTATTCTTTTCTAGTAAGCATTGTGTGTTAGTAAGCAAAATTCCCTCCCCATTACTTTCAATGCTTCCACCTTCTAAAATAATTTTTTGTGTTTTGACTTTTTTAAAAATTCCTTTTTCTTGCATTTTGGAAGTGATTTGGTTGTCAAAATTAGAAGGAAATTTCAAACCCCATCCATTAAACCCAAAATCAAGAACAATATTTTTGCCATTTTTACAAATTGTAATTCCACCAAAATCCCTAGCCCAGGTATCATTGCTAGGTATTTGCATTAAATGTAAATTAGTAAAATTTAAGTCTAAATTATGGCTTTTTGCATAGTTTTTAATGTAGTTTTGTGTCTCTTTTTTGTCTTGCACTACCAAAATGCAAGATTGCACTTTAGTGATTTTAGAAATAATTTCACAATATACATCTCTAACTTCGCTAAGATATTCGCACCAATCAGAATCTTTGTGGGGAAAAGTTAGTAAAATTCCATCTTGGTTTTCCCATTCTGCATAAAATTTTTTCATAAGGACTCACTCTTTTTAAAAAAATGACGATATTATTACATATTTAACTTTAAGGAGTTTAAAATGGAAGTAAAAAAAAGCACAAGCGAATATGCAAGTAATTTGCAAAGCAATTTTAATCTGCCAACTCAAAATGAGAAAGGTTTAACACAAAAAGAGGAGAGTATTAAAGAGAGTGCCTCTAAAGTGGATGCAAAAGAACTTATGATGCAATATACAGTGCAGTTTCAAATGAGTGTGAGTGGAAATTTTTTAGCACAAAGTGGAGTAAATCAAAGTTTTGGGAATTTTAATGGAGGGGAAAATTATTCTAAAAATCTTCAAGATCTTTTTTCTAGTCTTGATTTGTCAGCTATTGGGTATGAGGGCAAGCCTCTTGGCGAGCTAAGTCAAAAAGAAGCACAAGAGCTAGTAGGTGAGAATGGATTTTTTGGAATTACGCAGACTTCAGACAGGATTGCTGATTTTGTGATTGCGGGTGCAGGAAATGATATAGAGAAACTAAAAGCAGGTAGAGAAGGAATTATTAGAGGCTATGAACAAGCACAAAAAGCTTGGGGAGAGGAATTGCCAGAAATTAGCAAAAAAACTCTAGATAGAGCATTAGAGAAGATTGATAAAACTCTAGCCGATCTTGGAGTAAATGTGTTAGAGCAAGACGCATAAAGGGTAATTTTGCAGGGTTTAATTTTAAGCATAGAAAGTAGTTGCGATGATAGCTCCATCGCACTCACGCAAATTATAGATAAAAAGTTAATTTTTCATCAAAAAATTTCGCAAGAAAAAGAGCATTCTAACTATGGTGGTGTTGTTCCTGAGCTTGCAAGCAGGTTACATGCAGAAGCTTTACCTTTAATTTTAGAAAAAACCAAACCTTTTTTAGAGAGAGTTCAAGCAGTTGCTATTACTACAGAGCCTGGTTTAAACATCACTCTATTAGAAGGACTTATGATGGCAAAAACTCTTGCATTTTGCCTTAATGTGCCTTTAATTGCTGTTAATCATTTAAAAGGACATTTGTATTCTTTATTTTTGGAAAAAGAAGCAATTTTTCCTCTTGGAGTTTTGTTGGTTTCAGGCGGACATACAATGTTGATAGAAGCAAAAAGCTTTCATGAAATTAAAATTGTAGCAAGAAGCATAGATGATAGCTTTGGAGAAAGTTTTGATAAAGTAGCAAAAATGTTGGATTTAGGTTATCCAGGTGGTCCAGTGGTAGAAAAATATGCTAAAAATGGAAATGCAGACTTTTTTAAACTTCCTTTGCCTTTAAATAGCAGGGCAAAATTTGCCTTTTCTTTTTCAGGACTTAAAAATGCAGTAAGGCTTGAAATTGAGAAGTTTAAAGCAAAAGGAGGTTTTGAAGATAGGGAAAAATTAGAAATTTTTAGAGCAAATTTATGTGCAAGTTTTCAAAAAGTAGCCTGCACACATCTTTTACAAAAATGCAAGATTTTTTTTGAAGAAAATAAAAGCCAGAGGGATTCTTGGGAGCATTTTGCTATAGTTGGTGGAGCAAGTGCAAATTTGTTTTTACGCGAAGAATTGCAAAAAATGTGTGAAAGTTATACAAAAAATTTACTTTTAGCACCTTTAGAATTTTGCTCTGATAATGCTGCAATGATAGGTAGAGTAGGCATAGAATCGTATCTAAGGGAAGAATTTAGCTCGCCCTTTAGCGTTAAAACTAAGCCAAAAGTTGATGATTTTAATGCAAATTTTAGTGAAGATATTTAAAAATTTGGTTTTAAATTTAATAAAAAAGGAATAAATATGGTAACTTTTAAAGGTAGTGAAGTAACACTTAAAGGAAAAGAAATTAATGTAGGGGATAATGCTCCTGAAGTAGATTTGGTTGCAGGTGATTTGAGCGTAAAAAGTGTAGGTGGAGCGAGTGGTAAATTTCAAGTAATCAATGTAGTTCCTTCGCTAGATACAGGTGTTTGTGCTATGCAAACAAGAAAATTCAATGAAAAGGCAGCAACTTTACCCAATACAGAAGTTTTTGTAGTGTCTTTGGATTTACCTTTTGCCCAAGGAAGATTTTGTACAACAGAGGGAATTAAAAATGTGGTAGCACTTAGTGATTTTAAAGAAAAAGCATTTGGTGAGGCTTATGGTGTATTGTTAGGTTCCTCTCCTCTTGCAGGATTGCTTAGTAGAGCCGTATTTGTAGTAAATCCTGAAGGTAAAGTTGTGTATAAAGAGCTTGTTGCAGAAATTACAACAGAGCCAAATTATGAAGCGGCATTGGCAAGCTTAAAATAGTTTTAGGTTAAGCGATTGTTATTATATATACATGGTTTTCGCAGTGTTGGGCTATGCTATAAGGGAAGTTTAATTAAAGAATTTAGCGAGGATTCTCTAACTCCTAATCTCCCTTATGCTCCCAAGCTTGCTATTAAGCTTTTAGAAGAAATCATCCTAAAAAATTTAGAGCAATCTTGCAAAATCTCTCTTATTGGTAGTTCTCTTGGTGGGTATTATGCAATTTATCTAGCACATAAATTTAATTTAAAAGCAGTGCTTGTAAATCCTGCAGTTTATGCTTATAGAAATCTTTCGTTGGCTATTGGGAAAGTAAATGTTCCTTATAGTGGAGAAACTTTTTTATGGACACAAGATTTAGTAGAAGATTTAAAAGAATTGGAAGTTAAAAATATTGACTATAAATTATTTATGGTGCTTTTACAAAAAGGCGATGAGGTGCTAGATTATAGAGAAGCTGCATTGAAATTTAAAGATTCCAAACTTTTAATTTATGAGGGAGGTTCTCATAGATTTGATAATTTTGAGATGCAAAAAGAAAATATTCTTCAATGGTGTTCTTAATTTTTGAAAAATAGATTAAAATTTTTTGTTATAATTTGCAAAATACAAGGAGGCAAACTATGGAATCTTCAATGATTAATCTTTTAAATAATTATATGCCGCTTATAAAAAGCTACCGTTCTCAATTCACTTCTTTAAACGCATTGCTTGGAAAGACTACTCTTACAGGGAAGATAAGTTCTTTAGATATTGCAGAAAATCTTTTTGAATATATGGAACAAACACAAGAGAAGTTTGAAAATCTGCAAGAAAAACTTATTGATACAATTATGGAGCAAAGTTTTTTAAATAAATATGAAGAGGCTTATACTTCAGTTTGTGTAATTTTAGAGCAAATAAAAAGTAGAATTAAAAAATGCACAGAAGAAGTTACAATGTTTGGGGCAAGTAGATATATTTTAAAAAGTTGCCAAAATAAAGAATATGAAGAGCTAAAAAAATATCTTAATACATTCTTAGAAAATCGTAATTCTTATAAAGATGTTTTGCTTTATGATGTGCATGGAAATATTGGTTTTTCTACTAAGTTTGAAGCAAAGAATACTAAAAATATTGAAATTGTAGGTTATAACCAAAAGATTAAAGATTGCTTTGGGAGAATTGATTTTTATGGTAATAGTGATGAAGAAGCATTTTACTTTGTAGCACCTATTAAGCTAGAAGAAAATTCCTTTACTTTGCTTATTTTTATTGTGGATTTGGAAAAAATTTTTATGGATTCTCTTAAGAGATATCCTTATAGAATTTCACAAGCAGAACTTATTTTAACTAATCAAAAAAATCAAATTATTTATTCTAGCAATGCTAGAGATTTTCCTTTTGGGAGTAATTTAGCTTTAAACCATCATAAAGAATATAGTTTTGTTGAAAGTCATAAAAGGCTTTATTTGAATGCTTCTAGAAGTTTTGAAAATGTAAAGGGCATTATGGAGGGATGGAAAATCTATCGTGTAGTGCCTTTACTAGTTGCATTTGATCAAAAAAGAGGACAAGAATTTAAAATTGAAAAGAAATTTTTAGAAGATTCTCTATTAATTACTGAGGATTTAGATAGTGTGATTACAGAGGCGGAAAATATTAATGAAGATTTAGGTGATGTTGTGATTAATGGTGAGATTATCGCTTCAAAAAGCCATTCTTACGCGCTTAATCCTATTTTGAATAATATTAGAATTTTAAGTGAAGAGATGAATACACTTTGTGTGCAATCTACCGAAGAGTTGCAAAAAGGGATTTATGAAGCACTTTTTAATGTTGTGGGCTATTATTCTAAATATTCTGCCTATAGTGTTTTTGATTTATTTTTGATGGTTTATGGTGATGTGCAATGGATTAGACAAAATGATGCTTTTAAAAATTTCACAGAAGAATGTATTAAAGAAGATAGCCGTGTTTTAACTTGTATTAAAAGAGTTAAACAAGAAAGCAGTATTTATCATAATATTTTAGCATATGATGCAAATGGAGTAATTGTTGCTAATGGAAGTGATATACATGCTATTAATGGTGAAAAAGTAGCTATTTATGATAGGGTATCTCAAAGTGTAATCTATAAAAATAACCTTTTTGTATCTAATTATGAAAAAAGTCCTTTTTATAATGGTAAAAAAACATTTATATTTTATACGCCTATTGTAAATTCTAATCGCATTGTTGGAGGACTTGCATTTGTTTTAGAAGGAGATATATTTACAAATATTCTCCATAAAACTCTCTCAAAAGAATCTTCCATTCTTTCAGGAGATAGTGAAATTTTTAGTGTTTTATTTGACGCAAATAGAAATCTTTATGCAACTACAAAAGAGGATTTTTCTTTTGAAAAATACGATCTTTTAGAGCTGGATTTAACCACACTAAAAGATAAAAAGCAAATTCTTAAGATTAATGAACGCTATTATTTAGTAAGCGCACAAATGGTGGTAAGTGATAGTGAAGATTTTAAGATGCAAGATATTTTTAGAACACCTATTTATAATGTGGTTTTTGTTGCCATTAAAGATGAAAAACAAGAATTTTAATTTTTAGGAGAGATATGAAAAGATTTTCAAATGTTGGATTTGTCTTAGCTACTGCTGGAAGTGCAATAGGGCTTGGTGGAATTTGGAAATTTCCTTATTTGGTAGGACAATATGGAGGAGCTGCTTTTGTGCTTGTTTTTATTGTCGCTTTTGTGCTTTTTGGCGTGAGTGTATTTATTGCAGAAATGCTTTTTGGTAGGCATACAGGACAAAATGCTGTGAGTGCTTTTGAAACTCTAGCACCTAAAGATGCTAAATTCCTAAAATATGGTGGATTTATGTTTATTTCAGGAATTTTGATTTTCTCTTTTTATGCGGTGGTTTTGGGTTGGCTTGTGCATTATCTGCTTTTAAGTATAATTGGTATGCCAACAACCTTGCAAGAAGCACAAAGCGTTTGGGGTAATTTTGCCTCCAAAGAAGCTTCTTGGCAAATTTTGTGGCATTTTATCATTGTTGCACTGTGTGCGTATGTGTTAAATAAGGGTGTAAAAGCAGGGATTGAGAAGTTAAATTTAATTTTAATGCCACTTTTATTGTTTATTTTTATAGGTTTGCTAGTGTATGCAATGATGCAAGATGCTTTTTGGAAGTCTTTTACTTATCTTTTTGCTTTTGATGCGAGCAAATTAACCCCGCAAGTTATTGCAGAGGCAGTAGGGCAAGCATTTTTTGCACTCTCTTTAGGGGTAGGTGTGATTTTGACTTATTCTAATTCTTTACCAAAGCATGGAAATTTTGTAAAATATGCTGTTTATGTCGCATTGATGAATTTTTTATTTTGTCTAGTGGCTGGGCTTGTGATTTTTACTTTTATTTTCGGATATGGAAGTGAGCCAAGTCAAGAAGTGGGATTAGTTTTTATCTCTTTGCCACTGATTTTTGCTAAAATGGGAATAACAGGACAGATTATTGCATTTTTATTCTTTGTGGCATTGATTTTTGCTGGGATTACTTCAGCAGTTTCTATGCTTGAGCCTTTTAATTCTTATTTGATTGAACGCCATAATATGAGTAGAAAAAAGGCAAATTTTATTGGCATTTCTATTGCGTATCTTTTAGGGTTGGTTGTATTATTTAGTGGACTTGATGTATTTAGTGCAGATCTTAGCTTTTTTGGTAAAAGTCTTTTTGGTTGGTTTGCTTACCTTACTAGCACATTTATGTTACCGCTTGCAGGTGTGTTTATGTGTATATATATGGGTTGGATTTTGCCTAAAGAGAAAGTTTATGCAATGTGTGAGGGGCATTTGACATCTTTTTGGTTTGTAGGGTGGTATTGGACAATTAGAGTGATTGCTCCTATTGGAATATTGATTGTAATGTTTAGTTTAATCTTTAAGTGATTGAGGATAGTTTTATATAAGGGAGTGCAACTTGTGAGTAAATGTGTTAAACATTGATGAGGTAGTTTATGAATTACCATATTGTCATCACAAGCAAAGCTTCCTTGCAATGCCACATCCATCTGTCATCATCAGCAAAGACCCTTTTTTGTAATAAATACCCCTATACCTGTCATCATGAGTAAAGCAAAGCTTTATGTGGTAATCTAAATAAGATTGCTTCAGCCCTAAAGGGCTTTATAATGACAAAATAACCTTACAGGGTAAAAAGATTGCTTCATATCACTAAAGCTCCTCGCAATGACAGAAATAATGATAAAAAAGGACTTAAAATGGCAGAAACAAGCTTGTAAGGCAAAAATGGATTGTTTCATTAGTAAAGCCTCTTTGCAATAACATTCCCATCTGTCATCACGAGCAAAGCAAAGCTTTGCGTGGTAATCTTAAATAGATTGCTTTTTAGTTCTAAAAGGCTTTATAATGAAACACTGGGTGTAAATGAATGAATGTGTAAGCAAGTGTAGCAGTCTAAAAGCTACATCTTAGAGGTATTTTTAATTTGTGCTTTAGTTTTTATGGATAATGCTATGCTTGTGTATTTTACTTAATAATGGTTTAATAAACTTTGATGAGAACTTTATGGTAGAGAAGAAATTTTTGCATCTTTGAATATGGGATAGCAAGGAAGATTGTATTTGTTAGGAAATTTGGCTTTTGTATTCTATAAACTTATAGCATTTGTCTTATCAGCACTTATTTCTTCCCGCTCCATATTTTTTTTCCATAGCTTCTTTGAAGAACTCCCTTTGTGATTTTGGGATTTTATCAGGGTGGTGCTTTTGCATATGTTCTAAATATTTATCATAGCTTGGCATTCCAACAAGCAAGTGAAAAAATCTATCAGATTTTTGATAGATTTTTATGCAAAATAAAAGAAATTTAGACTTTATTTGCATAATCACTTGCTTTAAGATAAGGGCTTTCTGCTAATGGAATTGTATTTTCTCCTCTTAGGCTTTGGAGGCAAATTCTAATCGTTTGCATTAAAACAAGAAGAGTAATAAACATAAAGAAAGCACAAAGAATTGCATTTAAGAGGTTGTTGCTTGCTAGAGTTTCAAATTTTTCCATTTCTGAAGTGAGTTGATTAATCTCTTGAGCATTGGTGGTTTGTTGGATTTTAGCCAATAAATCTTGTGCCTTTGCTTTATTGTTTTGATAGAGTGCAACATGGCTTACTGCATCATGAATCTTCTCTCCATTTGCAGGAAGAAGCTTTTCAACTCCTGCATAAAGTGTGCTAACAAGCACCCAAATAGTTGGCAAAATAACAACCCATGAAAATCTTGCTTTGCCCATTTTAAAGAGTATAGCAATGACTGCTAAAAGTGCCATACCTGCTAACATTTGATTAGAAACCCCAAAGAGTGTCCAAAGCGATTTAATACCGCCTTGCGGATCGGTTACTCCTTGATAAAGAATATATCCCCAACCTGCAACACAAATAATTGTTGCCAAAATTCCATAAAACATAGAATGGATATTTCCAAAAGGCTTATAAACATTTCCCAAAACATCTTGAACCATAAATCTGCCCGCTCTTGTTCCAGCATCTACTGCTGTTAAAATAAACAAAGCTTCAAATAAAATAGCAAAATGATACCAAAAAGCCATAGAACCAGCATTAAATACAGGAACTTGAGAAATGATAGTGGCAAGCCCAATAGCAAATGTGGGTGCCCCTCCAGTTTTGCTTAAGATGCTTGGTTCCCCAATTTCTTTTGCGGTGCCTAAAATATCTTCAGGTGTGATTACAAATCCCCATGAACTAATAGTTTGTGCGGCTATTGTTGCTGCTTCTGTTACATCTTTAATACCAACTGTTCCAAGAGCTGCAGGGGCAACATTGATAGAGAAGTAAAGTCCAGGAGTTAAGATAACAGCAGCAATTAATGCCATGATAGCTACTGCAGATTCCATAATCATAGAGCCATAACCTACCATTTTAGCATGGGATTCTTTTTCAAGCATTTTAGGTGTAGTTCCACTTGAAATAAGTGCATGGAAACCGCTAATTGCACCACAAGCAATGGTGATAAATAAAAATGGAAAAAGTTGTCCGCTAAATACAGGACCACTTCCATCAATAAATTTAGTCATACTCTCAAATCTTACTTCAGGAGCTGCTACTAAAATACCAAAAGCCATAATTACAATCACGCCAATTTTTAAGAATGTGCTTAAATAGTCTCTAGGAGCCAGTAAAAACCATACAGGTAAGATTGCTGCGATAAAGCCATAGCCAATCATAATGTAAGTTAAAGTAACAGGGCTTAAAGTAAAGTAAGCAGCCAAAGTAGGATTAGCTGCTACATCACGGCCATAATAGAGTGCTAAAAGGAGCAGAATAAAGCCTATAATACTTGCTTCTCCAATTTTTCCAGGGCGTAAGAAACGCATATGGATACCCATATAAATTGCAATAGGAATTGTCATAGCAATGGTAAATAATCCCCAAGGCGATTCAGCTAAAGCATTGACAACAACCAAGGCTAAAATTGCAATGATTAACATCATAATGCCTAAAATCCCTATCATTGTAATGCTACCTACACCTTTTCCAAGTTCTAGCTTGATAATCTCTCCTATGGATTTCCCATTTCTACGCATTGAAATAAAAAGCACAGTAAAGTCATGCACAGCACCTGCTAAAACAACTCCAACTACAATCCAAATCATACTAGGCAAATATCCCATTTGAGCTGCCAAAATCGGTCCTACAAGCGGTCCAGCACCAGCAATTGCGGCAAAATGATGTCCAAAAAGTATGGCTTTGTTTGTGGGAACAAAATCTCTTCCATCATTTTGCACTACTGCAGGAGTAGCACGATTGTCATCAAGTTCTAAAACTTTTTCTGCAATATATTTTGCATAAAAGCGATATCCAATCACATAGAAACAAACAGCTGCTACAATAATCCAAACTGCTGAAATACTTTCTCCTTGATGTAGTGCTAATACACCAAAGCAGTATGCACCAACTAGACAAATAGCAGACCATAATAGAATGCTAAGAAGTTTTTTCATTATCTTTTCCTTAAAGATTAAGTTTGTTTTGAAATTTAACAAAATAAATTATTAATGTTTAGAAATTATACATATCAAAAATGAGATTTTTTTTAATCAAGGAAAAGTTTAAAAATTTTAAGTTACTTTTTGTGAATGTAATGGGTATTGTGTTTAATTTTTACTCACAAAAACGCTAAAAGATTTTAGTGTTTTTGTTTATAATTGTGGATAAATTCTACAAGTTTGATTGCATTTTCTCGTGGTAAATCTGGTAACATTCCATGTCCTAAATTAAAAATATGCCTTTCTCCATTCATAAGATCTAAAATTTCTTTAGCACCCTTTAGCATAGATTTTTCATCATAAAGACGGCATGGCTCTAGGTTTCCTTGAAGCACATAATTTTTGCCTAAGATATTTTTGGCTTCCTCTAAAGGTGTGCTCCAATCTACCCCAAATACATCAAAATTTCCATCAATTTTATTTAAATATCCACTAATTCCTTTTGGAAAAAGAATAGTGGGAATATGCGGGAATTGTTCTTTAATAAAGTTAGCAATTTTTTTATTGTATTCCCAGCCAAACTCTAAATAAGCTTCTTCTTCTAAAGCACTAGCCCACGAGTCAAATACCATAACTGCATTCACACCTGCCTTAATTTGTTCTTTAAGGTAAAGGCAAAGATTGTTAGTGATTTTTTCTAAGAGGGTATGGAGGAGTTTAGGATTAGAATAAAGAAGTTTTTTGGATTTTGCATAAGTCTTGCTTCCTTCTCCTTCTATCATATAGGTAGCAAGAGTCCAAGGAGCTCCACAAAATCCAATTAATGCTTTATCATTAGCAAGTTTTTCTCTTGTAAGAGAAATCGTATCATAGACATAATTTAATCTTAGGTGTGAGTCTTCTTTAAGATTTGCAATATCTTGTGAGGTTTGAATAGGATTTGCAAATTTGGGTCCCTCACCTTTAAAGAATCCAAGTTCTAGTCCCATTTCCATGGGAACTACTAAAATATCACTAAATAAAATTGCTGCATCTACATTTAAAATATCTATAGGTTGCAAAGTTACTGCACTTGCTAAAGTAGGGTTTTTACATAGAGAAAGAAAATCTCCTGCCTTTTGTCTAACTTCTTTGTATTCGCTTAGATAGCGTCCTGCTTGTCGCATAAACCATACAGGTGTATAAGGGGTAGATTTTCCAAAGCATGCATCAATAAAAATCATTTTTATCCTTTTTAATGTTTTTGATCTTTGTGTAAGAAATACAGTCCAACTGATAAGGCTAGGATAGAGATAGCAAAAAAGAGCATATCTTGAGTGCTTTTCATACCCATATTAAGCACCTTAGAGAAAAATGCTACAATGAGTGCCATTACAATTACTTTAGCAAGTTTGTCTTTTAGTTGATCTAATGTGTGGATTTCTAACACTTTAGAGGAGTTTTCATCTTTGATTTGGATTTTACAAATAAAAAGCTCATAAAGCCCAAAAGCAAAGATTAAGAGCACTACAGCGATTAGATATAAATCAATCGCCATAATGATTGTATTTAGAAGAATATTGTGAATATCTGCTCCTGCTTCTAGGGCGTGTGTGTAATAAAGATAAGTTTGTTTTCCTGCTTTAATAATATCTACACTAGCAACAATAAAAAGTAAAATTGCACCTACTAAAGATAAAATAACTGCTAAGATAATAAACAATCTTGCATTCCACATTAAAGATTCAAAAATTTTTCGCAAAAAAGCCAATTTCTTTCCTTATAAAGTCAAAATTTCTTATTAAGTATAGCAAATTTCTCCTAAAGGCTTGTTGATTTAAAGGGTAAACAAGTTACTTTTAAATTACAAGAGGATTATCAGTAAAATTTGTGTTGGAATTTCATTAAAATTGCAAAAATCTGGAAAATGAGGGCAAGTTTAATTTTTGAAGTTAAAATTGTTTGTGAAGGTTGTAAGTATTTTAAGGTATGAAGGTGAAGTGTAAAGTTTAGAAGTTAAAAAGATTTGTAAGATTATTTTTGCTAATAAGCTATAAGCTAATAGAATGTTATTTTAAAGTGTGTGGGAGTTTTGAAGTTAAAGAGAATAAAAAGTTTTTAGATTAAAACTTTCTATTAGAAAAAAAATGCTAAAATCAGCCCTTAAAATTTTAATTTAAAAGGGGAATGTCTCTTATGGAAAATCTTGGTGGCACTTTAACACAACTTTTGCCTTTGGTGGTTTTGATTGCAATTTTTTACTTTTTAATCATACGCCCACAGCAAAAACAAGCTAAAAATCATCGCGATATGATAGCTTCCTTAGATAAAGGAGATAAAATCGTAACAAGTGGTGGCTTTATTGTAGAGGTTGTTAAAAAAGAAGAAGAGTATTTTATGGTGAGATTAAACGATGACACAATAGTAAAACTTGCTAAAGATTATGTTGCTAAAAAGGTAGAAAAATAAAAAAATGAAAAAGCCATTTAACACAAAGTTGCTTTTTTTTATCATTGCAACATTATTTGGGGTGATACTTTCTGTTCCCTCTATTTTTCAAACTCAAGGACCTAAAATTACCTTGGGTTTGGATTTACAAGGCGGATTAAATTTGCTTTTAGGAGTAAAAACACAAGAAGCCATTAAAACGCGTTATTCCACTCTTGCTTCAGAAATTAATTATTATACATTGGATAATCAAATTTTAATAGATGCATTAAATGCGGATGAAAATAGCATTACATTTGAGCTATTGGATTCTAATGAAAAAGTCAAAATGGATACATTTTTTTCTAAAATGCCAGAGTTAAATATTAAGGAAAACAATCTTATTTATCATATTTCTCTAAAAGAGGAAGAGGTATTAAATGTAGAGCGTTTTGCGATTGAGCAAGCTATTGGAAATATTAGAAATAGGCTTGATCAGTTTGGACTATCAGAGCCTAGTGTAACCAAGCAAGGTGCAGATGCGATTTTGGTGCAGTTACCTGGTATCAAAACAAATGAGCAAGAACAAAGAGCACTTGATTTAATCTCTAAAGGCGGACATTTGCAAATGATGGCAGTAGATGAAGCTAGAAATGCAAGAGTGTCTAGTATGAGCGAGGAAGAAGCTAGGAATTTAGGGGATGTTATTTTGCCTTTAGTAAATTCTCAAAGCCAAAAAGTCCGCGATGAAATCAAAACTCTTAAAGATGAAGTAGAAGTTTTACGCCAAAAAGAAGAACTTGATTCACAAGAGCAAAATGCACTAATGCAAAAAGAGCTTGAAATCACCCAAAAAGAAGAAGAATTAATTAAAATAAGAGCATTGCCTAATCAGGAAATTTTATTAAAAGCTATTCCGATTTTAGATGGTGCAATGCTAACAGACGCTAAGGTAGCTTATGATCAAAATGGGCAACCTGTGATTAATTTTACGCTTAATTCTCAAGGTGCAAAAATTTTTGGAGATTTCTCGGGGAAAAATATTGGAAACCGTATGGCAGTTGTGTTAGATGGTAAAGTATATTCAGCACCTGTAATTAGAGAAAGAATTGGAGGTGGTAGCGGACAAATTAGTGGTGGATTTAGTGTCCAAGAAGCAAGTGATATTGCTATTGCCCTTAGGAGTGGGGCACTTCCTGCACCTATTACACTTTTAGAGAAGAGAAGCGTGGGGCCAAGTTTGGGTGCAGATAGCATTCAAGCTTCCATGATAGCCTTAGTAAGTGGTGCTGCTCTTGTGATTGTTTTTATGGTGTTTTATTATGGCATTGCAGGGGTAATTGCAAATATTGCAATGGTTGTAAATATTTTCTTGGTTATTGCAGTAATGGCACTTTTTGGGGCTACGCTTACGCTTCCTGGTATGGCAGGGATTATTTTAACTGTAGGTATGGCAGTGGATGCAAATGTAATTATTAATGAGCGGATTAGAGAAGGTTTTAGAGCAAGAGAAGGCTTTATAAAGGCTATGGAAAATGGATATGCTAATGCTTCAAGAGCTATTTTTGATTCTAACCTCACTACGCTAATTGCAGCAATTTTACTTTATGCGTTTGGAACAGGAGCTATTAAGGGCTTTGCCATTACTATGGGAATAGGAATTTTAGCTTCTATTATTACAGCAATTATTGGAACACATGGTATTTTTAGGCTTTTGCAAGATAGGATTGTAAAATCAAAAAATTATGCACTTTGGTTTGGTTATAGAGAAGGGAAGAGATAATGGAATTTTTTAAACACAATAAAGTCTATGATTTTATGAAAATTGCAAATTATGGGATTGTGCTTTCAGGAATTTTACTCATTGTTTCTTTGGTGCTTTTTTTTAAGCCTGGTTTTACCTATGGTGTAGATTTTGCAGGTGGAACTATCATACAACTAAAATACACAAAAGAAGCTCCTATAGCAGAGATTAGAGAAAAATTAAATTCTGTGCCAGAGTTTGAAGGAGCACAAGTAAGTGAGTTTGGTTCTAAAGAGGAAGTATTGATTAAGCTCTCTGTAACGACAAGTTCTGTGCAAAACAGTATAAAAGAGCAAATTGAAGAACTTTTAGCACCTACTGGAGAGTTTCAAGTTAGGCGTGATGATGTTGTAGGACCCAAAGTAGGAAATGAGCTTAAAGAAAAAGGTATGATGGCTTTGGTTTTAGCATTATTAGCGATTTTAGCTTATGTAGGTTATCGCTATGAATGGAGATTTGCAATTGCTAGCGTATTGGCATTGGTGCATGATGTTGTGATAGCAGCAGGAGCAATTATACTTTTTGATATTGATTTAAATTTAGAAGTTGTCGCTGCACTTTTAACACTTATTGGATATTCTATTAATGATACGATTATTGTTTTTGATAGGATTAGAGAAACTATAGGTGCAAGAAGTGGGCAAAGTTTGAAATTTATTATCAATGAAGCACTTTCAGCAACTCTTTCAAGAACAGTTTTGACATCAGTTACTGTATTTTTTGTAGTTTTAACACTTTATTTATTTGGTGGAGAAATTATTGTAGGATTTAGTTTGCCTATGCTTGTTGGTTCTATTGTGGGGAGTTATAGCTCCATTTTTATAGCAAGCAAGCTTGTAATGTTTTTTGGATTTGATATTAAAAAATATAATGAAAAAATACAAATGGCAGAAAAAAAGAAATTAGAGAAAAAAAGATTAAGAGAAATGTATGAAAAAGGCAGGGTATAAGGAGTAAAAATGGACTGGGGCAAGGTTATTTTTATATTTTTTATTTTGATGAGCTTAACTTCAACTTTGGGCTTTTTGTATGAACAAAATATTGTTATGCTCTTTATAGCAGGTGGAGTAAATATTATCTCTACCATTTTAAAATTGGGTGTTAGGAGTTATATGTCAGCGGAGCTTATGGCGAGTTCTCTTGTTGCGGATTTACATTTAATTCCTGCTTTTATTTATATGCAAGTTTTAAATAATGTAGGAATTGCAGTAGCACTTGCTATTGGGGCACTTGCTGCTAATGTTGTATCTATTTTGTTTGTTGCGATTGAAAGTATTAAAAGCTATAATGAATACCGTTAGTTAAAGGAAAGAAATGGAATATAATGCTAAAGAAATTGAGAGAAAATGGCAAGATATTTGGGAAGAAAATGGTGAATACGAGCCAAAAGAAGATAAAAGTAAGCCCAAAAAATATATTTTAAGTATGTTTCCTTATCCTAGCGGAAATATCCATATGGGACATGTGAGAAATTATTGTATTAGTGATGCAATTGCTAGAAGATTTCGCAAAGATGGCTTTAATGTATTGCATCCTATTGGATGGGATGCTTTTGGAATGCCTGCAGAAAATGCGGCTATTAAGCATAAAACACACCCAAAAAATTGGACTTATGCAAATATTGATAATATGCGAAAAGAGCTTTATTCTTTGGGATTTTCTTTCTCTCGCACGAGAGAACTTGCAACTTGTGATGAAGAGTATTCTAAGTGGGAACAGTCTTTATTTATTGATATGTGGAATAAGGGGCTAATTTATCGTAAAAAAGGTTATTTAAATTGGTGTCCTAATGATAAAACGGTATTGGCAAATGAACAAGTAGTTGAAGGAAAATGTTGGCGTTGTGATACTCCTGTAGTGCAAAAGGAGATGTATCAATATTATGTAAAAATTACTGATTATGCCCAAGAACTATTAGAAGACTTAGATAAATTAGAGGGCAAGTGGCCTAATCAAGTTTTAACAATGCAAAGAAATTGGATAGGCAAATCACAAGGTTTGCAATTTGCTTTTAAGTTAGAAAAGCCTTTAGAAACTAAAGAGGGTGTGATTAATTCTTTAGAAGTTTTTACTACAAGGGCGGATACGATTTTTGGTGTAAGCTACTGTGCTTTAGCTCCTGAACATCCTTTAGTCAAAGCTTTGATTGCTGAAGGAAAGATGGATAAGGAATTAAGAGAAAAAATCTTAAAAATGCAAAATACTCCCGAAAAAGAAAGGGCACAGCAGGAAAAAGAAGGTTTTAGTCTACACTTGAATGTTATCCATCCTTTTAGTGGGGAGAGAATACCTTTATGGGTTGCAAATTTTGTCTTAATGGGCTATGGCAGTGGTGCTGTAATGAGTGTTCCAGCACATGATGAGAGGGATTATGATTTTGCGAGTAAATATAATCTTCCTATTAAGCAGGTTATTGATAGTAATAACGAACCTCTGCCTTATACACAAGAGGGTATTTTAATAAATTCTCAAAATTACAATGGAATGCAATCTGCCAATGCAAAAGAGGAAATTATAAAATATTTTGAAAAAAATTCTTTAGGGCAAGCAGTTACAAATTATAAGCTTAGAGATTGGGGTATTTCAAGACAGCGTTATTGGGGGACGCCTATCCCATTAATCCATTGTGAAAATTGTGGGATTTTACCAGAGAAAAAAGAGAATTTACCTATTAGGTTACCTTTAGATGTTGTGATTGATGGAGAGGGAAATCCACTTGAGAAGCACCCAACTTTTAAACAATGTAAATGTCCAAAATGTGGTAAAGAAGCTTTAAGAGAGAGTGATACGCTAGATACTTTTATGGAATCTAGTTGGTATTTTTTGCGTTATACTACTCCACCTAGTCTAAGAGAAAATGAAATTTTTAGTAAAGAAGATCAAGAATATTGGATGGATGTAGATGAGTATATTGGTGGAATAGAGCATGCTATTTTGCATTTATTATATTCACGCTTTTTTACAAAGGTATTA
The DNA here is from genome assembly GCF_003245365.1 of Helicobacter valdiviensis. Taxonomy (GTDB): domain Bacteria; phylum Campylobacterota; class Campylobacteria; order Campylobacterales; family Helicobacteraceae; genus Helicobacter_D; species Helicobacter_D valdiviensis. Next base: position 9,506 of record NZ_NBIU01000015.1, on the reverse strand, counting down.
AGAGATCTTGGCTATACTAGAAGCAGTGAGCCTTTTTCACATCTTTTAACACAAGGTATGGTTACTAAAGAAGGTGCTAAGATGTCAAAATCTAAAGGCAATGTAGTAGAGCCAAAAGAGATTATCCAAAAATTTGGAGCAGATACTGCAAGATTGTTTATTCTTTTTGCAGCGCCTCCAGTTAGGGAACTAGAATGGAATGATTCAGCACTAGAGGGTTCTTACCGTTTTATTAAAAGACTTTGTGCTAAGGTAGAAAATATCATTAAAACTCAAGAATTGCCAAAAGTAGATACAGCAAATCTTAGTAAAAATGAAAAATTAGCAAGAAAAAAAGTCTATGAAGCATTAAAAAAATCCAATGAAACCTTTTCTTATGAAGGAGGATATAGCTTTAATACGATGATTGCAGCTTGTATGGAAGCACTTAATGCACTAAATGATCAAGATAATAAGCAAATATGGAGTGAGGGTTATTTTATTTTGTTAAATATTTTAGAGCCGATTATTCCTCATATTTGCTGGGAATTAAGCAAAGAATATTTTAATCTTAAAAATTTTACCCAAGTTAAAGTGGATGAAGAAAGTTTAAAAGAAGATGAGATTAAAATAGCACTTACAGTCAATGGTAAGCTTAGAGGAGAAATCAATGTAGCTCCTAATTCTTCTAATGATTTTATTTTGGGACTTGCAAAAGAGCAGTTAAAAAAATGGATTGAAGATAAAACGATTGTAAAAGAAATTGTGGTTCCAAATAAGCTAGTAAATTTGGTTGTTAAATGATAGTGCGTTTTTTAATTTTTGCTTTCTTGTTTGTGGGCTGTGGGTATAAGCCTATTTCTCATTACACTAAGGAGGCTTTAGGAGAAAAGATTTTTGTGGAGCTAAAAGTAGATGCACGCGATTCACAAAATAGTGTAGAGTTAAAAGATGAGCTTTCTCGTGCAGTTTTTTCGCGTCTTCAATCTCAAATCACAGATAAAGAGCGTGCAGATTCTATAGTGAAAGTTAAGCTAGATTCTGTTTCTTTTAGTGCATTGGCTGAAAATACTACGGGTTTTGCGACTTTTTATCGTTGTAATGTTGTAGTGGAGTTTGAATACTTTAATAAAGCTACACAAAAAACAAGAACATTTTTAAAGAAAGGTTATTATAACTTTTCTTTAAATGATAGTTCTGTAATTACCGATTCTGCAAGGTTAGATGCTATCAATAAGGCACTTTTGCAAGCTATTGATGGATTTGTTTCGCAAGTTGGGGTTGATACACAATAATGCTATCTAGCAAGATTGCAAGAGAGGCTTTAAGGGAGCTTATTAAAGAAGGAAAGGATCCTACTCCAGAGGCTTATGCAGATGCTTATTATAAAGCATCTTTGCGTCTTGGTATTGTAGTCAATGAAGAATCTTATTATGATCTTAAAAAACTTTTTTCGCTTTTAGATAAAGATATTCAAGAAAGCTTGCAAGGCAAAAACTACAAAACACAAAATGAACTTACTCTCTCGTTAATCCAAATGGTAAATCACCAGCAATTTTATTACAAAGCTTTTTTAACACAAAAAGAAATTATGCGTTATTGTTTGCGTCTTTTATCTACTCATTCTAATAAATCCATAAGAACTTTGGCTAAAGAACAATTGCTAGAATGGGATAAATTAAACCAAAATCTAGCACTTAGATGGAAAGAAAATTGGGGAGAACTAATAAGAAATCTTAATAAAGAGGAATTAGAGAGTAAAAATGAAGATTTTAGTATTTTGGAAGTTTTTTTGCAAATTAAAGGAGATGAGGATTTTAATAAGTGGCAAGAAGAGTTTAGAAATATTTTAAATTCTAAAAGTAATTTTGGAGAACATCATCTTTTAGAACTCAAAAAGCATCTTTTAAAATTAGAAAATTTTTTAAAAACCAAAGAACAAAATAAAGAAAACCATCTTTTAGAAGAAGTAAAAGAAGGAAAAACTAAAGAAGTAAAAAAAACACTCAAAGCAAATGAATGCGAATTTAAAGATTTGCAGTCTTTACCTATAGATTTAAGCACATCGTTAATTAATTATGAGGGAATGGAAAGTGTTTTAGGATTTGCAGAGAATGCCTACCAGCAAGAAGGGATACATTATTGTGTGATTAGCTTTGGGATTGCAAATTGTGGAAAATTGCTAGAGGTGTATAAAGAAGAGGCAACTAGACGCGTTGTAGCCACACTTGGGCGTTTATTAAAACAATATTCTAACACAAAAGATTTGATTGCTTATTATGGTAAATGTGAATTTTTAGCTTGTCTTTTAAATAGGGATAAAGAAGAAGCAATTGCTTTCATTAAGCAGCTAGATGAAGCGGTTAAAAAGAGTATTTTTATGTTTCAAGAGAGCAGAATTTCTATTTCTTTATGTGCACAAGTTTCTTTTAGAGAAGATGAAGAAAGTTTGGACAAAATGCTAGAAAAGTCACAAAGAGAGTTGCAAGCCCATAAAAAAGAATCAGGAATTTTTTAGATGGAATTAGAAGCGTTTTTAGAAAAAAAGGGTGCAGAATATGCTCCTTTTGATAAAACAAGAGCAGGAAGAATTTTTAAAAATTTAAATTTAAAATTTAAATTTAAACCCATTCATATCATCGGCACAAATGGCAAAGGAAGCACAGGGAGATTTTTAGCACTTATGCTAAAAGAGCTTGGATATAATGTAGGGCATTTTACTTCTCCACATCTTTTGGAGCTTGGAGAGAGATTTTGGTTGAATGGTAAGATAGCTACAAAGCAATCCTTGCAAACTGCTTTTAGAGAGCTTTATAAGCCTATTTTGGAAGAGGCTAGCTATTTTGAAACTTTGACTTTTTTGGCCTTGATTTACTTTAAAGATTGTGATTATTTGGTTTTAGAAGCAGGGCTTGGAGGGGAGTTTGACTCTACGACTGCTTGCATAGATGAAGCTTTAAGTCTTTTTACATCTATTGGAAAAGACCATGAAGAGCTTTTAGGCAAAAGCATAGAAGAAATTGCTACAACAAAATTAAAAGCAATGAAACAAAATGCGATTTTAGGCATTCAAAATGAAAAGATTGTGGGAGAAATAGCACAAAAAATCGCAAAGGAAAAAGGGGTAAATTTACAAATACTTCTTAAAGAAAAAATAGAAAAAAATGTATGGGATTATATAAAAATTATGGATTATCCAGCCTATCAAGCAGAGAATTTATATCTTGCTTATATCGCATTAAAAACACTTGGTTTGGAATTTAATCTTGAAAATTTACCCTCTCTTGATTTACAAGGCAGAATGCAAAAAATACAGTCTAATATTTATTTAGATGTATTGCATAATCCCTTGGGAGCTAAAAAAAGCTTAGAATATTTCAGTAAAGAAAAATTAATTATAGTTTATAATTCCTATTTAGATAAAAATCCTAAAGAGATTTTAGGGATTTTAAAGCCCATAATTAAACGCGTAGAGATTTTAGAAGTTTCTAATTTACGCATTATTGATAAAAAAAGATTAGAAGATATTTTAAGAGAGCTTGATATTTCTTATAAATACTTTAAAGAAATTAGCAAAGAAGAAAAATATCTTGTTTGTGGTTCTTTTAGTGTGGTGGGCGAGTTTTTAAAAAGGTATGTGATTGAAAAATAGATTTGTGGTTACTATAACCGATGTAAATGGTTCTAAGCAATACAATATCCATCAATATATGAAGCAAATTTTGCTTTATGGGGTTTTATTGGTTGTTGTGATTGTATTTTTTAGTTTTATTTCTATTCAACTTCTCTTAAAAGAAGTAGAGCAAATTGAAAATAAACGCGATTTAATGCAGCAAGAATATGTTAAAATCAACCAAACTAATGAAAAATTGCAAGCCCTTATAGATGAGAAAACAGAAGAGCTTGTTAAGGTTTCTGATAGAATTGAAGACTTAGAAGGAATTGTTGGACTAAGCGATCAAACTATTGAAAAGCCAGATTTAAGCCTTATGGAAAGAGTGGATTTGGCAAGTATTACAGGTGCACAAAAGACTTTTGTTATGCAGTTAATTCCTAATGGAAAACCTTTTAGGGGAGAATATAGAACAACTGCACAATGGGGAACTAGAGTGCATCCAATTTTACGCAGAACCCATTCACATACAGGAATGGATTTTGGTATGCCAATAGGAACGCCAATTTACGCTCCTGCAGATGGTGTAGCAGATTTTACAGGAAATGGATATAATGGTGGCTATGGAATTATGGTAAAATTAGAACATTCCTTTGGTTTTAAAACATTCTATGCACATTTAAGTAAGATTATAGTGCAAAAAGGGGAATTTGTAAGACGCGGACAGCTTATTGCATATTCAGGAAACTCAGGAAGAAGCACAGGTCCTCACTTGCATTATGAGGTGCGTTATTTAAATAGGGATTTAAATCCTAAGCCTTTTGTAGAATGGACAATGAGGGATTATACTAAAATTTTTGAGAAGGAGACAAGTATAAAATGGCAATCTTTACTAACAATGATAAACAGGCTAGCGGAAATTCAGGGAACACAAGTATTATCTCGCAGGGAACAAAAATAAAAGGTGATATTATTAGTGAATGTTCTTTACATATTGATGGTGCATTTGAAGGGAATATTATTGCAAAAAATAGTGTAACTATTGGTAAAAATGGAAGCGTTAAAGGGAGTATTAATGCAGAACATTTAATGGTAAGTGGTAAGCTTATGGGGAATTGTGATTGTAATATGGTAGAAATCTTGCCTCAAGGTCGTATTGATGGAGAAGTAGCTGCAAGAGAAATTGTTATTGAAAAAACAGCAGAATTTGTAGGGCAGAGTATCGTGCATAAAGATAGACAACATCAAGATGCTTTTTCCAATAAAGACAAAAAGCCTCTTGGAGTAAGCACACCTAGCACAGAAGCTAAAAACAGCTAAAAGGTTAAGCTACAAATACAATGCAAGCTAGCTTTTATGAATTTTTAAAGACAAAAGAAAAAGAACTTCTTTTAAATAAAGAGGGTTTTGTTGTTTTAACACAGGACAAAGAGCAAGCACAAAGTTTAAGTGATGTTGCCAAATATCTTGGTTATGAAACTTTTATTATGCCAGATTTTAGAGCAATTTTTGGCGATGATTTAAGGAGCTATCAAGAAGAACTTAAAGAACTCTTAGGAGAGCTTTTAAGATTTTATCAATCTAAAAATCTTAAAAAAATTCTTCTTTCTCCTTTGCAAACACTGCTTCATAAACTTCCCAAGAGAGAAAAATTAGAAGGCATTAGATTAGAATATGGGCAAACAATTCAGTTAGAAGAACTTAAAAACACTCTGCTTTATTTTGGATATGAATTTGTAGATTTAGTGGAAGTGGGTGGAGAAGTTTCTTTTAGGGGAGATATTATTGATATTTTCTTGCCCCATTGTGAAGAACCTTATAGAATTTCGCTCTTTGGTGATGAGATTGAGAGCATTAGAGAGTTTGATAGAGAAAGTCAGCTTAGTAAAAAAGAAGAAATAGAGTTTTTAGAGATTGCACCTGCACTTTTTAATCTTGACAGTCAAGAATATGAAGAAATTTTAGAAAATATTCAAGAAAATCAAGAGGAGTTAGAAGTAGGCAATTTTAACCTTAATGCTTATGGTTTTTGGTATTTAAAGGATAGTTGTTTTTTGCCTAAAATTTATAAAAGTTTTTTAGCTCCGAAGGTTAGTGAAGAGATTAAAGAGCTTTTAGAATTTAAAGAAATAGATGCTGAAATTTTGCAAACTTGTTTAGAACTGGAGGAAATTAAAGAAGCCAAAGAATATGAAGATTTTGAATTTTCTTTTAAAAATATTTTAAGCTTTTTGGAATTCCATAGGGATAAAAAAATTATTCTTATCTCAAAAAGTGAAGCACAAATTAGACAAGCAGGAATTAATCTAGTAGAACACAGGGAATATGAGGTTTTATTGGATAAAGATTATGCAATTTTTATTATTGGTAAGAATGAATTAATCCTTTCTTTAAACACTAAACTTAAGCAAAATAGAAAAAGAAATACCAAAATTTTATTAGATGAACTTCAAGTGGGCGATTATGTAGTGCATATAGATTATGGGGTTGCACTCTTTAGCGGAATTATCCAAGCTAATATTTTTGGGGCAAAGAGGGATTTTATAGAATTAAAATATTTAGGTGAAGATAAACTACTCTTGCCAGTTGAAAATCTAGATAGAATTGATAGATATATTGCAGATGGGGGGATACCGCTTCTTGATAGATTAGGCAAAGGTTCTTTTGTTAAGCTTAAAGAAAAAGTAAAAGAAAAACTTTTTATTATTGCAAGTGAGATTGTAGCAATGGCTGCAAAAAGGGAGTTAATAGAGGGTGTTAAAATTAATGTAGAAAAAGAAGAAATTGCTATTTTTCAAGCACAAAGTGGGTTTGCTTATACAGAAGATCAGCAAAGAAGTGTGGAAGAGATTTTTAAAGATATCTCTCAAGGCAGAGTTATGGATAGGCTACTTAGTGGTGATGTGGGTTTTGGCAAAACAGAAGTGGCCATGAATGCACTTTTTGCAATCTATTTAAGTGGGTATCAGGGTGCTTTGATTGCTCCTACTACACTTTTGGTATATCAGCATTACAATACCCTAAAAGAACGCCTAGAGGCTTTCGGGGTAAAAACTGCTAGATTAGATCGCTATATTAGTGCAAAAGAGAAGAGGGCGATTTTAGAGGGATTAAAGAGTGGAAAAATTGATGTGGTGGTAGGCACTCATGCGATTTTTAATGTAGAATTTCAAAAACTTGCCCTAATTGTCGTGGATGAGGAGCATAAGTTTGGAGTAAAACAAAAGGAAAAGATTAAAGAACTTAGTGAGAATATCCATCTTCTTTCAATGTCTGCCACTCCTATTCCAAGAACACTAAATATGGCACTCTCGCATATTAAAGGAATGAGCGAGTTAAAAACTCCTCCTAAAGAACGCTTAGCGGTAAGAACTTTTGTGAAAGTGGCAAGTGAAGCACTTGTTAAAGAGGTGATTTTAAGGGAGCTTAGGAGAGGAGGGCAGATTTTTTATATCCATAATAATATTTCCTCAATTGAACGCAAAAAAGAAGAGCTTTTAGAGATTTTGCCAGCTTTAAAAATTGCGATTTTGCATTCTAAAATCCAAGCACAAATGAGTGAGGATATTTTGCTAGAGTTTGCAAAAGGGAATTTTAATCTTTTGCTTTGCACCTCTATTGTGGAATCGGGTATCCATCTGCCTAATGCCAATACGATTTTAGTAGATAGGAGTGATTGCTTTGGGATTGCAGATTTGCATCAGTTGCGAGGCAGGGTGGGAAGAGGATCTAAAGAGGGTTTTTGCTATTTTCTTATAGAAGATAAAGAAAAGATTACACAAGAGGCTACTAAGCGTTTGTTGGCTTTAGAAAAAAATTCGTATTTAGGTAGTGGAGGGGCTTTAGCCTATCATGATTTAGAGATAAGAGGTGGGGGGAATTTGTTAGGAGAAGCACAAAGCGGACACATTAAAAATGTAGGCTATTCTCTTTATCTTAGAATGCTTGAAGAAGCAATTTATAAGCTTAGTGGAAATTTAAAAGAAGAGCAAAAAAATGTAGATGTAAAGCTTAGTGTTACAGCTTTTTTAAGTCCGGAGCTTATTAGTTCAGAGCGATTAAGATTGGAATTGTATAGACGGCTTTCGCGTGCTTGTGAGATTAATGAAGTGTATGGGATTGAGCATGAGATTGAAGAGCGTTTTGGCAGGCTAGATATTTATACAAAGCAGTTTTTAGAGCTTATTTGTATTAAAATCAAAGCTAAAATGGCTAAGATTTCAAGTATTAGTAACTATGGGCAAAATATTTCTTTTGTGGATGAAGAGGGCAAAAGAAGTGTGATAAATGCAGTGAGTAAAGATGAAGAAGATATTTTAAAAGCAGTTAATGAAGAATTAGAGAGGCGAAAATAATGCGTTTTGGATTTATCGGAGATATTGTAGGGAGGATTGGTAGAGAGCTAGTAAGGGATTTTTTACCTAAAATTAAGAATGAATATAAGCTAGATTGCGTAATTGCAAATGGAGAGAATGCTTCGCATGGATTTGGGCTAGGCGTTAGTGCAGCAAATGAGCTTAGAAGCTATGGGGTGGATATTTTTACAAGTGGAAATCATATTTGGGATAAAAAGGATATTTATCCTTTTTTAGAACAAGAAGAAAGTGCGATTTTGCGTCCGCATAATTACCCTAAAGGAGTAATGGGAAAAGGAATTTATAAAGGGGTGATAAAAGGAGAGAAATTTGCAGTTTTAAATTTAATGGGATATTTTGGTATGCCACAATGTGAAAATGCTTTTATTTGTGCAAAAGAGAGTGTGGAGGAGCTTAAAAAAGAAGGATTTAAAAATATTTTGCTAGATTTTCATGCAGAAGCTACAAGCGAAAAAAGAGCAATGTTTATGATGTTAAAGGGTGAAGTGTCTGCTATTTTTGGCACACATACGCATGTTGGCACAGATGATTTGGAGATTTTTAATGGGACTTTTGGGGTAAGTGATGTGGGAATGAGTGGCGCTAGAGAAAGTGTGATTGGAATGGAAGCAAAAGAGCCTATAGAAAAATTTTTAAAAGGGATGGGCGGGAGATTTAATGTCCCAGAAAAAAAGGGTATCCCAAGTATTTTTCAAATGATTGTTGTAGAGCTAGAAGAAGGAAGATGTAAAGAGGCTTATAAAATCAAAGTAGTAGATAGAGGAGAGATAAAAATAACTCTTAGGGCAGACTGATGTGTAAAAATCAAGGCAATTAATCTGCGGTGATTATTACTCTCTACCATCATTGCAAGAGTTCGTAGAACTCATAGCAATTTAAGTATTTACCTTTATATAGATTATTCTTTTTTAGACTGCCACACTTTGCTTTAATTTGTTTGCAGTGAAAGAACAGAATGTCATTGCGAGCAAATATGAAATATTTATACTATACCCACTCTCATTTAGGCTGTGGCTTACGCTTTTAATACTAAACTCATAATTATCATAGCCTATATTTTTAATTTTTAGTTTTCCTCCTGCTCTTATTTCTCTTCCCTTTAGCTCACATCTTCCATTTACACCACCTTTTTGAAGTTCATTTAGCTTACTTTCACCCTTTTTATAAGCTTCATTATCGCTTTTTGGTTCTGCAATTTGCATTTTATAGATATTTTCCCCACTTCCTACTTTTATGCTTTTTATCTTTGCTTCACTCACACTTTGCCACTCTAGTATTACTGCTGTGTATTCATTTCTGGAGCTTTCAGAGATTTCTAGAGAATAAAGCTCACTAAGTTCTATGTTATAGCTAGGCAGTGCGGTGCTTTTTTGTGTAATGTTTGCTGCATTATCTCCTATCTTACCATCTTTTGGCAGAATTATTAGCGTATTTTCTTTTATAGTGCAGATAAACCCTAACTCAAAGCACCAAGAATAAAGAAACTCTAAATCACTCTTATTGTTTTGCAAAACTGAAACCACTCTAATATCTTCTCC
>NZ_NBIU01000140.1 GCF_003245365.1 Helicobacter valdiviensis | reverse complement strand
GTTTATTAGAAAGTTTAGATTTAAGAGTAGAGTTATTTGTTTTTATTAAAGAGATAAATATTAAAAGATTGTATGGTAGTTTAAAGAGATACAAGAATGTTATTATAAGAGTTATATTAGTAAGTTGTGAAAGTTTAAAAGATTTATCTAAACAATATTGAAAGATAAAATGAGTTTTATTGAAAAGATTGTCTTTAATTTGTTTATTTGTTTGATTTGTGAATTTAGAATAATTGAAAGATATAAAATCATTGAGAGTTTTAGAATGAATACTAATACTAGATTGATTAAAAGGTTTAGAAGGA
>NZ_NBIU01000014.1 GCF_003245365.1 Helicobacter valdiviensis | reverse complement strand
CCAAATTCATCATTGCTTTTTACATTAATAGGCTTAGGAGCATTTTTGCTTTCATGGTTTAGGTAGGAGAAGAAACCACCAAGAGTTGATTGAATAGAATTTAAAGATTGGATAAGATTTTTCACAATCAAAAAAGATAAAATAATACCCACAACTATAAAGAATAAAGATAATATGAGAGTAAAAATCATTTCACTTTCTATTTCTTGCAAATCTTTTAAAGCTTCTTCATGTGTTCTTTTCAGAAAATAATCGCCATAAACTTTAAGTGTATTAATATAATCTGTGCTTTCTTTAAACCAAGAATATGCATTTGCTCCATAAGTTCCTGTTGTAAAATTTTTCACATAAATATCTATATATTTTGAATTTAAAGTTTGAAATTTATTTTGGTTTTCTTCCATAATTTGCTTGATTTTAGCTTCTCCTTCGTATTTATCCAAAATAATCCCAAACTGATAAAGATAAGTATTAAAAATTCCTAAATTCTCAAAAACACTTTTAATTTGCAAATTATCACTCGGTTTTGCCGACAAAAAAGCTGCATTAATATTTGCTCTTAAAAGCCCTGTAGCTTCTCTCATATTTACCAAATAATAAGAAGCCAAAACATAATCATAAATATCTTGAGAATTACTAAGAGTAGAGATTGCAAATCCTTCCCCTACAGATAAATTCATAAAGCTTTTAATAACTTTTGTCATTTTTAAAGCATAATCTTTAGCTTCTAATAATTCTACTTGTTTTCTTAAAGCTAGTATCTTTTTAAGATTGTCATTAAGCACATTTTTTTGGTAATTTCCTTGAATATCTGAAAGATAATTTTCATATTGTTTCAAAATTGCATCACTCTTGTTTCTAGCATTGATAACATTTTGCCAATTATCATCATTATTAAGCGTTAAAAATCCTACACTAAGCCCTCGCTCTATCTGCAGATTATGAATCAAATCCACTAAAATTCTATAATTATCAACCTTATTAGGAACCAATTTCATGTTTTTGTATTCATTATAATATTTCACAACCAATTCAACTGTAAAACATAAAGAAGCCAACATTAAAAAAGCAACTAGAATAATTTGTTTTCTTTTTATACTCATTTTGTCCTCCTTAAAATTTTAATACCATTACAAAAATTCATTTATTAATATTAAAAATCCATTTTTATCAAGATTTTATAAATTAAAAACTTTTTTATGATTAAGGTTATTCTAGCACAGTCATCTTAAACTTTTCTTTTAGGGTATTAAAAGATTTAAAAAATATTTTCTCAATAAAAGGCAAACACTGATATATAGGTGTTTATAACATTTTGTTACCGACAATCAAACTAGATTTAAATTTTTAAAATAGAATAAAATTGACAAAAAAATAAAAAATTAAAGCTAATGTTTTTAAGAAAGAAAACTATATAATTACGAAATTTATTTTAAAGGATTTTTATTGTCTTTAGTAATATTTTATGGATTATTTTTAAGCTTACCAAAACTCATCTTAAGTCTTATGCAGCTTAATTTTCTCTCCAAAGAAAAAAATAAACCCGCCTATATTCTACCTGCTAATGATTTTATTAAAGCTGCAAATTATGCAATTATTAAAGAAAAAATATCTTTGTTTGAAAATATTTTAGATCTTTTTTTACTAGGTTTTTGGCTTTTATTTGGATTAAATTTTTTACAATCCCAACTTGACTCTTTAAATGCTAGCTCACCCCTTTTGTGCAGTGTTTTATTTGTTCTTATATTCTTGCTTTTTCAATCTTTAATTTCTCTTCCCTTTTCTGCTTATAAAACTTTAGTGGTGGATAAAAAGTTTGGCTTTGCCAAAGGAGGTTTAAAACTCTTTATTATAGATACTTTAAAATCTTTCATGCTTCTCATAATTATTGGAGGAGCCTTATTATTTGCATTTGTTTTTATTATTAGCAATATTACAAATTGGTGGCTTTATGCATTGCTTTTAAGTGTTACCCTCATTTTGGCTACCAACCTCCTTTATCCTACTCTTATAGCCCCTTTATTTAATAAATTCACTCCTTTAGAAGATGAAGATTTAAAACAATCCATACAGGATTTATTAAAAAAGGTAGGATTTCATTCAAGTGGTGTTTTTGTAATGGATGCTTCCAAAAGAGATGGGAGATTGAATGCCTATTTTGCAGGATTTGGCAAAACAAAACGGGTTGTTTTATTTGATACTCTCATTGAAAAAATTTCCAAAAACTCTCTCTTGGCTGTTCTAGGACATGAGCTAGGACATTTTAAACATAATGATATATACAAGATGATAGGCTTTATGGTTGTTTTATTAAGCATCTTATTTTTTACCATCGGTAATCTCCCTTATGGAATTTTCTCTTTGGCAAATCTAGAATCTTCCCCCCATATTTTTATTATCTTTTTGCTTCTTTTTAGCAATTTAATAGGTTTTTATTTTATGCCTATTTTTAGCTTTTTTAGTTGCAAAAATGAATTTAACGCAGACAAATTTGGAGCACAATTAACAAGCAATGAAGACTTAGCAAAAGCACTACTAGTATTAGTTAAAGAAAACAATTCCTTTCCACTTTCACATCCGCTTTATATGAGATTTTATTATAGCCACCCTCCCCTTATGGCAAGACTTATTGCACTAAATTGTGAAAAAATGGCACTCTCTTAATGCTTATTAAAGAAGCTTTACAATTAGGAGCTAGCAAGTTAGCAAACTTTTCAAGGAATCTTTTAGAAGCTGAATTGCTTCTTGCTTATGCTTTGGGAGTTGAGAGAATTTATCTTCACACACATTTTTTAGAACCATTAGATGACTTTACGCAAAAAAGATTTTTAAATTTTATCAAAAGGCGTCAAAAATATGAGCCTATAGAATATATTATAGAAAAAGTGAGTTTTTATTCTAACGAATTTTATATCTCACATGGAGCGTTAATTCCACGCCCTGAAAGTGAAATATTGGTAGATTTAGCATTGCAAACCATACAAAAAAACAATCTTAAAAATATCGCAGAAGTGGGGATAGGAAGTGGGATTTTAAGCATCACTTTAGCTAAAATACTACCCTCTTGCATATTTCAAGCAAGCGACATTTCTTCTGAAGCACTATTTAATGCTTTTGTTAATAAAGAAAAATTTCAAGTTTCCAATCTAACTTTACACAAAAGTGCTTATCTGGACTTTAATGGTGGCAAAAAAAAGTCTTTTGATTTGCTCATTTCAAATCCACCTTACATTAAAGAAGGTTTTATTTTACCAAAACCTTTAGATTATGAGCCCAGCATTGCTCTTTTTGGAGGGAAAAGAGGCGATGAAATCCTATGCCATCTCATAGATTTGGCTTATTTTTTAGAAATTCCTTTTGTAATTTGCGAAATGGGTTATGATCAAAAAGAAAGTATTTATAACTATGCACAAAAATTCAATTATAAAAATTTAGTTTTTTATAAAGATTTAGCACAATTAGATAGAGGTTTTATTTTAGAATTTTAAGCCTTTAAAGAGATTATTTAATCTCTTTAATAAAGGCATCTTTATTGATTTTAGCCTTAATCTCCTCTAATTTTCCTTTAGCTTCTGCCTTTGTATTAAAAGGACCTATTAAAAGCCTATTGGTATCTCCCGCTTTTTGCATACGATAACTAAGCTGTTCTTTTGAAATCGCATTCATTAATTGCTTATTAGGAGAATATTTACTAAAAGAACCCACTTGAATATAAAAACCTTTAGTAGCCTCTGTTCCTTGTTCTTGTGGGCTATTTGCTTGTATTTGTTTAAAGGTATCCTTAGGGCTTTTAACTTCTTCTTTAGGTTTGTTTTGCGCGATAGGCTCTTTTGGTTTTGCAGGTTCTTGTGCATTGGGAGCTTGTGTATTACTTGCTACATTACCTGCTTGTTGTGATTTGATTTGATCAATAATTCTTTGAAATTGTTCATCAGTATTGCTAGTTTCTGTATTTGTATTTGTATTAATTGGAATTTGTTTATCATCTTGTGCCTGCATAGGTGGTAGATTCTGTGGCATTTCCACTTTCTCTGTTTGCATAGGAGCCTGCGTATTTGCATTTTTAGCATTATCATCTCCCTGCATAAGATAGATAATAAAGATAATTGCTGCAAACAAAATAACAACAATTGCTCCAAGCAACATAATCTTTTTACTAGAACTAGATTTTATTTCTTCTCCTTCTGCATCGCTAATTAACAAATCGTTTAACTCAATCTCTTCTTCTTTTTCTTCTTTATTGATTTTGATTTCTGACATTTTTTCTCCTTTAATTTACATATGTCTTGACCATGAAGCACCGCGTTCTTTGTTATACACTCCATAAGGAACCACTAAAATATTGTAGTTTTTAGGAATATCAAGCGAAGGAAACATTTTCCATTCTGTAGGCATTTTTTGTGCCAACTTCGCCCCCAAAACTTTAGCCAATTGACAGGCCTCTTGAAAAGTGGTGTGTCCTTTATGCACATATAAATGCAAATGTCCTGGAGTTTTTGTTTCATAAGCAGTAAAGTTAATAAACCCCTCTTCACGCAAAAGAAGCTGTGCTCTATGCCAAAAACGCTCCGCATTAAACCCATTATAATCAAACACAATATTCTCTACCTTATCTTGTGCATTAAAAAGAGAATGAGCAATGGTAATTTCCTTTTTAAAATGACTTTGCAATAAATTCCTACTTAAAGGCTCTTCTACTTTTTGAAATTTATCATAAAAAATTCTGCCATTATGATGGATCTTTTGCCCAATTCCACTTTGTTTCATCCAATAATGCGAAGTAATCATCTTAATCAGTTTTAAATCTAATTCTGTAACCATTTACTCTAGCTTCCCTTTTATTAAAATATTGCCTTATTATATACAGGAAATTGTAACGCAAGTTCCTTTAATTCATTTTTTATTTGCTCTTGTTTTTGTATATTTTGTATATCATCTAACACATCTGCAATTTTTTGTGCGACAATTTCAAATTCTTTTTCTTTGAAGCCCCTTGCAGTAAGTGCTGGCGATCCAATCCTTACACCACTTGTTACAAAAGGACTGCGACTCTCTCCTGGAACTGTATTTTTATTTACAGTAATTCCTGCATTACCTAATGCTAAATCTGCATCTTTACCACTAAAATCTTTGTCTAATAAAGATAATAACACAAGATGATTATCAGTCCCATCACTTACAATCTTATAACCTCTTTGCATAAGTGTGCTTGCTAAAATCTTTGCATTAATTTTAACCTGCTTAGCATATTCTTTCCAAGCAGGCTTTAAATTTTCTCCAAAACCTACTGCCTTTCCTGCAATCACATGCATAAGTGGCCCCCCCTGCATTCCTGGGAAAACTGCTTTATCAATCTTTTTAGCATATTCTTCATTGTTGGTTAAAATCAATCCTCCCCTAGGTCCTCTTAATGTCTTGTGTGTTGTGGTTGTTACCACATCTGCATAAGGGAATGGATTTGGGTATTCACCTGCTACTACAAGACCTGCTACATGAGCAATATCTGCCATCAAAATTGCCCCTACACTCTTAGCAATTTCACTAAATCTTTGAAAATCTAGCTCTCTTGAATAAGCACTAAAGCCACACACAATGAGATTTGGCTTAACACTTTTTGCAATTTCTTCTACTTTATCATAATTGATACGCCCATCAAGCTCTACACCATAAAAGAAACTTTGATACATTTGTCCGCTAGTGCTTACTTTAGCACCATGGGTTAAATGCCCTCCATGGCTTAAATCCATACCTAAAATTTTATCATAAGGCTTTAATAATGCTGCATACACAGCCGCATTAGCTTGAGAACCCGCATGAGGCTGAACATTTGCAAACTCACAGCCAAAAAGCTTTTTAGCCCGATTAATTGCTAACTCCTCAATCTTATCTACAAATTCACAGCCACCATAATAACGCTTATAAGGATAGCCTTCTGCATATTTGTTAGTGAGCACACTACCCATAGCTTCCATAACACTTGGAAAAGTAAAATTTTCACTTGCAATCATTTCTAAATGCGTATTTTGACGCTCTAATTCACACTGAATATAATCAAAAATTTCTTTATCGGTTTGCTCTAGTAAATAGCTCATTATTATTCCTTTGTTGTGGTTTCTTTTTTTTGTGGTTTTAATGCTGGGAACAAAATTACATCTTTAATGCTAACATTGCCCGTTAAAAGCATCACAAGACGATCTATCCCAATTCCTTCCCCTGCAGTTGGAGGCATACCATAAGAGAGTGCCATCACATAATCTTCATCCATATACTGTGCTTCCTCATCGCCTGCCTCTTTTGCTGCCACTTGAGCCTTGAAACGCTCTAGTTGATCTAGAGGATCATTAAGCTCACTAAATCCATTGGCAATTTCACTTCCACCAATAAATAATTCAAATCTATCAGCAATTTCTGGATTATCATCATTTGCTCGCGCAAGAGGACTAATAGCAATAGGAAAATCTGTAATAAAAGTAGGATTAATCAATTTATCCTCTACAAAAGCATCAAAGGCTTCACTTTGTAACTTGCCTAACTCCATTTTGCTTTCTAGCTTCACGCCCTTACTTAAAAGATATTCATAAAGCTTATCTTCATTCATAGCAACTTCTTGTGGAACACCACCAATTTGCACCAAAGAATCCACATAAGAAATCTGCTTAAAATTGCCTAAATCAATTTCTTTTTCATTAAAGATAATTTTAGTAGGCAAATTTAACTTTTCTAAAAGATATGCAAAAAGCTCTTCTGTAAGCTTCATCAAATCTTTATAATTTTTATGTGCCCAATAAAATTCAATCATAGTAAATTCAGGATTATGAGAATGATCCATTCCCTCATTTCTAAAGTTTCTATTGATTTCAAAAACTGCTTCAAATCCGCCCACAATCAAGCGTTTTAGATAAAGTTCAGGAGCAATTCTTAAATAACGCTCTACATTAAGAGCATTATGGTAAGTTACAAAAGGTTTTGCATTAGCACCCCCTGGAATAGGATGCATCATAGGAGTTTCTACTTCCAAAAACTCTTTTTCTTCAAAAAATCTTCTTACATTAGAAACAATTTGAGAACGCAATGCAAAGCTATCGCGCACTTCTTTATTCATAATTAAATCTAAATATCTTTGACGATAACGCATTTCAATATCCACTAAACCATGATATTTTTCTGGCAAAGGACTGATAGCTTTAGTCAATAGACTAAATTCTAATGCATGCATACTAAGCTCACCTGTTTTTGTTACAAAAGGAAAACCTTTTGCCACAACTATATCGCCTACTTCAATATATTTTTTAAAATGCGTAAAACCTTCACTTAATTCATTAGAAGATAAATAAATTTGCAAAATCCCTGTATAATCTTCAATTTTAATAAAAGCAGCCTTACCCATAAGGCGAATAAATTTAATTCTGCCTATAACCTGTGAAGTTTTTGAAGTATCTTTTCGTTCTTCTTCGCTTTTTTCTTTTAAATCTTTAAAAGCCTCCAAAAATTCCTTTGTGCTTTGTCCTTTTTGCACAGCATTTGCATAAGGGTTTATTCCAAGCTCCCTTAAATTTTGTGCTTTTTGGATTCTTTGTTTTACATAAATATCATCTAAAAACAATTCCTACTCCTCAAACATTGACTGCACTGTTTCTTGTGCATTATCTTTTATTTCTTCTGCTTTTTCTTGTGTTGCTTCAATCTTTGCTCCTGCACCATTTACTTCCAAACTTTCTAAATGAATAATCCTAGAGCCAACTTCCAAAAGTGTTGGATAAAGAATGCTGTTTTTGGTATATTTCTCACTAAAATGACTTACAAGTTCAATTTTACTCAATGCATAAACAATTATTGCAAAAATTGCAGAAATTTTTAATACAGCAAACACAAACCCTAATGCCTTATCCATAATCACTAAAGAACTAAAAGAAATCAATTTGTGTAAAATCTCTGCAATCACTAAAGAAAGTCCCCACACACAAACAAGCAATACTAAAAAACCCACTAAAGAAGCAGCAGATGGATTTGCAAACTCATACACATTTTGACTAACCCAAGCTCCTAAATCATCAGAAAATAAAGAGGCAATATAAACGCCCCCAACAATCCCTACAATTCCGAAAAACTCACGGATTAGACCATTTACAATTCCCTTAAGCCCTAAAAGAACAATGATAATTCCAACAATAATATCAAAATAATTTAACTCACTCATGCAGCCTCATACTCAATAAAATTTAATTCTTTTTGATATTTTACACAAAAGTAGCATAAAAAAGTTTTATGTTACAATAAAATTATAATTTATTTTCTAAAAGGAATGAAAATGGCAGCAAAAGAACATAGTTTTGACATCTCTTCAAAGCTTGATATTCAAGAGTTTAAAAATGCTTTAGAACAAGCAAAAAAAGAAATCAATAACCGCTTTGATTTTAAAGATGATAAGGCAAAAGAGTTTAATTTTAATGAAAAAGAAAAGACATTAAGTATTCTTGCTACAAGTCAAAATAAGGCAAATACACTTAAAGATATTCTAGATTCAAAGCTCATCAAACGCAATCTATCACTAAAATCCCTAAAAGAAATAAAAAATGAAAATGCAAGTGGTGGTAATACAAAAATTACTTACAAACTTAATGATGTGTTTGAAGATAAAAGCTTAAAAACCATTAATAGTGAAATTAAAAACCAAAAATTCAAAGTCCAAACACAAATTTTAGGCAATGAAATCCGCGTAAAATCCAAGGATATTGATGAGCTACAAAAAGTAATTGCACATCTTAAAAAATTAGATTTAGAAAATCCTCTTAGTTTTGGAAATTTTGCATAAATGAAAACTTGGTTAAAATTAAACACAAAAAAAACAAATAGCCACAAAGAAAGCCCAAAAAAAGAGCTTAAAAAATCTCACGCTCTTTATGAAAAATTGTTTATCCCTTTTATTTGTGCTATTTTTTTTAGTGCCTTTATCTATTGGGAGCATTTTTTTAAGAGCTATAATCCCCCACTTCTTTCTACAATTTTTGCACTAATAGCACTTGCTTTTTATTTTCATCTTAAAAAATTTGGTGCTTTTATTTGTGGAGGATTCGTAGGTATTTTTTGGTTTTATTGGATAGGGCTTAGCTTTAGATATTATGATCTTAGCTATCTTATTCCATTTATTGTGCTATTTGTGGCATTAGTTTATGGGATTATTTTTTATTTTATGTGTTTTTTTAAAAATCCACTTTATCGCACCTTAATGCTAGTTCTTGTAAGCTTTTTACATCCTTTTGGGTTTAATTGGTTTATTCCAGAACTTATGCTAACTACAAGCTATTTTGAGCCTTCTAAAACCATACTTTTTTGTCTTTGCTTAATAATTATGCTTACTCAAAAAATGTTTGCTGAAAAATACTATAAAATGGGAGGAGTTTTTTTCTTAAGCTCTCTAATTCTTCTTGGAAGTTCTAATTTAAATCTTGCAAAAACTCCTACTCTCTCTCATCTAAAAATTAAAACCCTCCAAACCTCTATCCCACAAGATCAAAAATGGGATAAAAATAATCTAGCCTCACATATACAAACAAATTTCAATCACATAAAACTTGCCAAAAATGAAGGCTATGATATGGTAATCTTACCAGAAACTACTTTTCCACTAGCCCTTAATCTCTATCCCAATTTACTTGAAGATTTAAAAGCTTTTAGTCAAGATATTATCATCTTAACAGGCGCCCTAAGAAATGATAAGGAGCAAACTTTCAATAGTGCCTATCTTTTCAATAAAGGGCAATTGCAAATCTTTGACAAAGTTATCTTGGTGCCTTTTGGAGAAAATATCCCACTTCCCACTCCTATTGCAAAGTGGATTAATACGCATTTTTTTAAAGGAGGGGAAGATTTTAGCACAGCCCAAAATATCTCCTTTAATACCGCAAAAATTGACAATATCCCTTTTAATATTGCAATTTGCTATGAAGCCACACGCGAGGAATTTTACAAAAATTCTCCACCTTTTTTAATCGCCATTAGTAACAATGCATGGTTTTATCCAAGCATAGAGCCCACACTCCAAAAACTCTTAATGCAATATTTTGCCAAAAACTATGGCACAAGCATTTATCATTCTAGTAATTTCTCTCCAAGTTTCTTGCTTACTCCTTAGGAATCTGCTCTTTTGCAATCGCTCCTAAGGTAACCTTTAAGCAATTCATTTCTTTTTCCCATTCTTTCCATAGCCCCCTTTTTTCCTCTCTTGCAATCGCTTCTAACTCTTCTAAATCTGCCATTACTCCTTGTGCTTCTGCAGTAGCATCAAAATGTTGCACCACTGCATAACCATCACGCACAATCTCATAATTAAAAAGATTCCCTCCATTTTGCAAAAAACACCAACCCTTTACATAGCCCACTCTATATTGTTGTTCTAAAAAAATCTTATTTTGTGTGTATGTAAGTGCAAAATGTCGCATTTCTTTAACGCTTTTTTTGGAAACCTCACATCCATCTCCTTTAAAATCTTTACTTACTCCAGCTACACCATAAAGCTGACAATAAAGCATTCCTGCATCTTTAGAATACACACTAAATAAAGTAGGTGCATAAATATGCTTTAAAAGCACCTGAAAATTTAAGGGTGCCACATAAGAAAAAGCTCCCACACAAAAAAAGGCAAAAACCAACACTATTACTATTATCCTTTTTTTCATTTTAAAGCCCTCTATCAAATCTAAAAGCTTCTAGCAAATTTTGAATATAAGCATTTTTCTCTTGAAAAATTTCTTTAGTATCTCCACTTGCCACTACTTCGCCTCTTTTTAATACAATCACTTTTTCACACATTTGCGCAATCACATTCAAATCATGGCTAATGCAAATATAACTTAATTGATGTGTCTTTGCTAATTGCAATAATAATCTTATAATTTGTGCTTGAGTAAATTTATCCAACGCACTTGTAGGCTCATCTAAAATTAAAATTTTTGGCTTTAAAACAAGCACTCTTGCAATACTCACCCTCTGCCTCTCTCCCCCACTTAATTCACTAGGATAACGATACAAATACTCCTCATTTAGCCCTACTTCTAAAAGTGCCTTTTTGGCAACTTCAAGATAATTTTCTTTAATCTTATGTATTTTTAAACCTTCTACAATAATTTCATAAAGTGTTTTTTTAGGATTTAATGAAGAATTTGGATCTTGTAAAATCATTTGCAAATTAAGACGCATTTTTTGCAATGCCTTACCCCTAAGCTCCAAAAAAGGCTCTCCTAAAATTTCCAATTCCCCTTTAGCCTCTATAAGCCTCACAAGTGCATTTGCCAAGGAGCTTTTTCCACTACCTGATTCCCCAATAATCCCTAAAGATTCTCCCTCTTTTAAAGTAAAATCAAGAGGTTTTAATGCCATAAATTCTTTTTGAACTCTTCCCAAAAAGCTTCTTTGGGTTACATAAGAAACACTAAAATCCTTTGCCTTTAAAATTTCTTCTTGATACTCCCCTCTCTCTTTAAATACAACTTTCAAAGTTGCTAAAAGCTCTTTTGAAAAAGGGTGTTTAGGATTCTTAAAAACCTCTCTACAATTTCCCTGTTCTATAATTTCTCCACTTTTTAACACTAAAACATTTTGGGAGATTTGTGAAATAACACCAAGATTATGACTGATAAAAATAATACTCAAATTAAGTTTTTGTTGCATTTGTTGTAAAAGCTTAATAATTTCTTCTTGTGTAGTTGGATCTAATGCAGTTGTTGGCTCATCTGCAATTAAAATTTCTGGATTTTTAGCTAAAGCTATTGCTATACACACCCTCTGTCTTTGCCCTCCACTCAATTCATAAGGGTATTTTTCCAATTCTTTTTCTTCTAATTTTACCCATTCTAATAATTCTAAAGTGCGTTTATTCAAAAGCTCATAAGAAAGTTTTTTGTCTATATTAATGCTTTCTTGTATTTGAATTTTAATTTTTTGCAAAGGATTTAACGCACTTAAAGGTTCTTGAAAAATATAGGCTATTTTTCTCCCACGCAAAAATTGCATTTTTTTTTCATTTTGGAAATCTAACTTTTCTCCATATAAAAAAATTTCTCCTTTTTGCTCTACATATTCTTTAATAAATCCTAAAAGTGTATAAGAAAGGAGTGATTTTCCACTCCCTGATTGCCCCACTATCCCTAACACTTCTCCCTTTCTCAAAGAGAAATTGATATTTTTTAATGCAAACTCACCTAAATTTAGAGAAAAATTCCTAAAACTTAGAATTTCATTCATTTACCCCCCTTAAAAACATCTCTTAGCCCCTCTCCAATAAACACCAAGAGGCTTAAAAGAATACTTAGTGCAAAAAACCCACTAAGAGTAAGCCAAGGTGCATTAAGGTTATTTCTTCCTTGTGAGAGTAACTCTCCCAAACTCGCACTAGGAGGAGGTAATCCCAAGCCTAAAAAATCTAAAGATGCTAAAGTTGTAATACTCCCACACAAAATAAAAGGAAAAAATGTTAAAGTAGAAATCAAGGCATTAGGCAAAATATGCACAAAAATAATCCTAAAATTACTAGCTCCCATTATTCTAGCAGCTTTTATATAATCTAAATTTCTTATTTTTAAAAATTCTGCCCGCACAAAAGGCACTAAAGCTATCCAAGAAAAAAGCAAAACTACAAATAAAATTGTCCAAAAAGTAGGCTCTAAAAGACTAGAGAGAATAATTAAAACAAACAAAATAGGCATTCCGCTCCAAATCTCAATAAATCTCTGCAAAGCCAAATCTACCTTACCTCCATAATAACCACAAATTGCCCCTATAACAAAACCCAAAAAAGAACTAATAACCCCCAAAATTAATGCAAAGATAATAGAAGTTTGCAAACCATAAATTAATCTTGCCAAAACATCTCTTCCTAAATCATCAGTTCCCAAATAATTTTCTAAACTTGGAGGGCTTGGGGGCGGAGAAGAAAGAGAGTAATTTACACTATCATAACTATAGGGAATAAGTGGCATAAGCATAAATCCATTCTCTTTAATCTTTTCTTGAATATAAGTATCTTTGTAATTTGTCTCACTTAAAAAATCTCCCCCAAAAGTCGTTTCTGGATAAACTTTAAAAAGAGGAAAATAACTCTCTCCCTTATAATAAACATACAAAGGCTTATTATTTGCAATAAAAGGTGCAAACAAACATACAAACAATAAAATCACAAAAATAATCAAAGAAAAATAAGCGCGTTTATTTTGCCTAAAGGCTCTAAATCTTCTACCCCTTAAACTTTTTACACTCATTGTTCTACCCTATTAAATTGTATTCTAGGATCCACCAAATGATATACTAAATCACTCACTACATTCACAATAAGTCCCAAAAGCGTAAAAATATATAAGCTTCCAAAAATTACTGGATAATCTCTACTAATAATAGCCTCATATCCTAAAAGCCCAAGTCCATCTAAAGAAAATATAATCTCCACTAGAAGCGATCCTGTAAGCAAAACCCCTAAAAGCGCTGATGGAATAGAAGCCAAAATCAAAAGCATTGCATTTCTAAAAATATGATGGTATAAAACTTGTCTTTGACTTAAACCTTTAGAGAGAGCAAGTTTTACATATTGTTTAGAACCTTCTTCTAAAAATGAATTTTTAACAAGCAAAGTTAAAGTGGCAAATCCCCCAATGCTAAGAGAAATCACTGGTAATGTAATATGCCATAAATAATCCTTAATCTTTTCAAAAAAACTTAAGCTTGCAAAATTATCGCTTACAATTCCACGCAAAGGAAAAAGATTAAAATAGCTCCCCCCTGCAAACAAAATAATAAGCACCAAAGCAAATAAAAATGTAGGAATTGCATTGCCGATTACTATTATTGTGCTTGTTGCCACATCAAAGGGAGTGCCATTATTAATAGCCTTTTTAATCCCTAAAGGTATAGAAATAAAATAAATTAAAAGGGTGCTCCAAAGCCCTAAGGTAATGGAAACTGGAAGCTTTTCTACAATTAAACTTATCACAGATTGATTTTTATAAAAACTCTCTCCAAAATCAAAAAATAAATAATTTTTTAGCATCAAAAAATAACGCTCTAAAAGTGGTTTATCAAAGCCATACATTTGCTTGATTTTCTCCATTAATTCTTCATTGATGCCTTCATTTTTAAATCTAAAGCCCCCTTGTGCTACCTCATTTGTTAAATTACTGTGCTCTATTTTTGCCATCATTTGTTCTACAGGACCACCAGGTGCTAACTGTATAATAAAAAAATTAAGTGTCATAATCCCAAGCAATGTAGGAACAATAAGGATAAGGCGTTTAAATAAATAATTTCCCATTAATTTTTTCTAAGCGAGGGATATTTTTTGATAAGCTCTTGATACTTCTCTTCATTAAACCACCAAGTATCAAAACCAATATCATAAATAGGCATAATTGCAGGATGTTCTAAAAAATCCCAATATGCCATTCTAAAAGTTTTATTGTGAAAATGCGGTATCACATAATATTCCCACAAAAGCACCCTATCAAGTGCTCTTGTATAAGTAACAAGCTCTTGATAATCTTTAACTTTGATAATCTTATCTATAAGAGCATCCACCACTTCATTTTTAATCCCAGCATAATTCCTGCTTCCTTTTTCATCTGCACTCTTAGAGCCCCAAAAAAAGCTTTGTTCATTACCTGGTGAAAGACTTTGCGGGAACACTGCTACAATCATATCATATTCAAAATTATTTAAGCGGTTTAAATATTGGCTTAAATCTACCACTCTAATCTTCATATCAATTCCAAGTCTTTGCAAATTTTTTGCATAGGGAACAGCTACACGCTCCATTGCAGGACTTACCAAAAGTAATTCAAAACTAAAAGGCTCTTTATCTTTGTAAAGCTTACCATTTTTAAAAGTAAAACCACTCTCCTTTAAAAGCTCTTGTGCTTTTTTAAGATTTTCTCTATTATTGCCATCTCCTTTTGTGCTAGGCAACAAAAAAGGCTGTATAAAGAGTTCTTTAGGCAATTTGTCCCTATAAACTTCTAAAACTTTTAATTCCTCTCCTAAAGGTATTCCAACGCTTGCAAACTCTGAATTATCAAAATAACTCTTAGTTCTTGTATATTGGTTAAAAAATAAATTTTTATTGCTCCATTCAAAATCAAATGCTAAGCTCAATGCTTCCCTAACTCTAATATCTGCAAAAATAGGTTTCCTTAGATTAAAAACAAAACCTTGCATACCACTAGGAAGCATATGCACGCTTTCTTGTTTTTTAATCGCACCACTCTTTAGTGCATTTCCTGCATAGCCATTTGCCCAATTTTTTGCACTCATCTCTAAGCGATAATCATATCTTCCAGCTTTAAAAGCTTCTAATGCCACTGCATCATCTTTGTAATAATCAATACTAATCCTATCAAAATTAAAATAACCTACACGCGTTGGATGATCCTTTGCCCAATAATTCTCCACTCTTTTATAAGTAAGTGTGCGTCCTGCTTCATAACTTTCTATTGTATAAGGACCACTTCCAAGAGGTATCCATAAAGAATCTTTATTTAAGTCTTTCTTCTCATAATAGTGCTTAGGCAAAATAGGCAAATCCCCTAAAATCAATGCTAATTCCCTGTTTTGATTATTAGAAAAATTAAATCTAATAGTATATTTATCCACCACAATTACTTCTTTAATATCCTTATAATATCTGCTTGTAATAGGATTATCGCCTCTTGCTATTAGATTGAAGCTAAATTCTACATCAAAGGCACTCACTTCCTTGCCATCATTAAAACGCGCTCTAGGATCAAGATGAAAAATCACAAAATTATTCTCTTTATCTCTTTGTATCTGTTTTGCAATTAATCCATACTGGCTACTAGGCTCATCTAAAGATCGCACCATTAAAGTATCATAAAGAAGCTCTAAACCCTCTGCAGGAGTTCCTTTAAGCAAAAAATTATAAAAACTATCATAAGTCCCAATGGCAGCTTTTTTAATATGTCCGCCTTTTTTAGCATTCACATTCACATAATCAAATGCCTTTAAATTTTTATATTTTACTTCCCCATTGATTGCAAAAGCACTTGCACTATAAGTATCCCCAAATGCCACTACAATCAGCAAACAAAAAATGCTAAAAATCTTTAAAATTGCTCGCATAGAAGCTCCATTTTTAAATCTTTCCAATCTCATAAATTTGAATGATACCAGCAATTTTTTGCCCTCTCATCACCACCAATTCTTTGATTTTATTTTCCATCATATATTGCTCTGCATCTGTTGCCATCACATCTGCTTGTATCGTTTTTGGATTGTTACTCATCATATCTTTAGCATAAAGACTAAAATTATCCCCCATTAATGCACGCCTCAAATCTCCATCTGTGATAATACCAACCAATCTTTCTTCGTCTATTACCAAACACACCCCAAGCTTTTTGCTTGTCATCTCACTCACCACTTGCTTAAAAGAAGTATTTAATCCAACAATTGGCAAATCTGTGCTTACCATAATATCTTCTACTTTTGTAAGAAGTTTTCTCCCCAAACTTCCTCCTGGATGAAAAAGGGCAAAATCTTCTGGTTTAAATCTTCTAGCCTTCATTAAAGCCACTGCAATAGCATCCCCCATAGCTAAAGTTGCCGTTGTAGAGGAAGTAGGTGCAAGCTGTAAAGGGCAAGCTTCTTGCTTGACTGCAATATTTAAAAAATAATCCCCTTTCTTTGCCAAAGTAGAATTTGGATTCCCGCTCATAGAAATTAAAGTAATTTGACGGCGTTTAATTGCTGGAATAAGTCGCAAAATCTCTTCACTCTCCCCTGAATTTGAAATTGCCAAAAGTGCATCTTCACTTCTTAGCATTCCTAAATCTCCATGCAATGCTTCACCTGGATGCATAAAAAAACTTGGAGTTCCTGTGCTTGCAAGTGTAGCAGCAATTTTAGCACCAATATGTCCTGATTTTCCCATACCTGTAATTACAAAACGCCCTTTTAAATCTAATATGCAATCAATAACTTTATTAAAATCTTCATTTAATAAATCTGTTAAATCTAAAATCGCTTTAGATTCTATGCTAAAAACCTCTTTTGCTATTTTTGCATAATCCATTCTTACTCTCCTTTTATAAAAAAAGTGCTCCAACTACACCAAAAACCATCAAAGGAATATTATACATCAAAAATGTTGGCACACAAGTATCCCAAATGTGATTATGTTGAGAATCCACATTTAATCCTGAAGTAGGACCTAATGTGCTATCTGATGCGGGACTTCCTGCATCCCCTAATGCTCCTGCAATCCCAACAAGTAAGATAATAGCCTCTTTACTAAAACCAAGCTCCAAAGCCAAAGGACAATAAATCACTGCAATTACTGGAATTGTCCCAAATGAACTCCCAATCCCCATTGTAATAAGCAATCCAACCACGAGCATAATAATCGCTCCTCCAAGCTTACCTCCCGATAAAGAAGCCACAGCACTTACAAGATCTTTTACTGCACCTGTTTGATCTAAAATCCCTGCATAACCTTTTGCAGCAAGCATAATAAAGGCAATAAAAGCCATAAGCTTTAATCCGCCCTCCATTACTTCATCTACATCGCCCCATTTGATTCCACCAAACACTATCATCACTACCAAACCTGCTAAACCACTTAATGGAATATTTTGGGTAGGGATTTGAACTGCAAAACAAACAATCGCACCTGCTAAAATCGCATAATCTCGCATTTGCATTTTAGGTTTTTCAAAAATAGGTGCTACATTTTCTTCATAAAAAGTATTTTGGTATTCTCGTGGCTTTCTATAAAAAACAAAAATTGCTAAAAGCAAACCCAAAAGCATACTTGCCCCACCTATCCACATCACACCTGTAACATCTTCTAAAGTTACAGGGATTTTATTTTTATTAAGCTCTTCTACAATGATATTGTGAAAAATAAGTCCAAATCCAACACTAAGGGTAACATAAGGAGCTTTTACACCAAAGGTAAGCGCACATGCAACCGCTCTTCTATCAATTTTTAATTTATTTATCAAAGGCAAAAGAGGCGGAATTAAAATAGGGATAAATGCAATATGTACTGGAATAAGATTTTGTGAAAAACAAGCAAAAAATGCGATAGTTAGACAAAACATAAGTCTTTTATCTTTAATAAATTCTGCCACATAATAAACAAAAAAGCTTGTTAAATTGCTTCTTGAAATTGCCGCTGCTATTGCCCCTAAAAGAATATAGCTAATTGCAATACTTAAATTCCCAGCCATTCCTTGAATTAAAATCTCAATGCTTTGCGTAAAACCAAAACCATGCATAACCCCTGCAACCATAGCAGAAATTAAAATAGCCAATAATATATTCAATCGTGCTAAACACAGCACAACCATTACAATAATGGATACTAAAACTGGATTAGTTAATAACATTTAACTCCTTTTATAATTTATCAAAACAAATTCACCTAAATTTTTATTAATATGTCTTGCTACAACATTGCATTTTACCTTAAAAAGAAAGAAAATTCTCCCATCATTTTGTGCAGTCTTTTCCAAAGATTCAAAATTTCCCATACCTTTTGATAAAATCAAATCACATTCTTTAAATAGCTTTTTACTTTCTTCATTGGCAATCCCATAAATAAAACCTGGACTTTGAACACCACTACTTCTTACATTCACTAAATCAAATAATTTAGAATTACTTACTTTTAAATCCTCTAAAGTAACATCATTAATAATCTCTTCGCCTCTTACAAGATAGAAGATCTCTAAACTAGGATTTAACTTCTTAAAAACACTTATTAAAATCTCATCAAACTCATTTTCTCCTGCATTATCTGCTAGATATACAAGTTTTTTAACAATTTTTAATCGTTCCAATAAAATCTTGCTTTTGTCAAAATCTAACTTTAAAATATCCCTTGCTTCATTTTCTAAATCAAAACTCTCTTGCGCTCCATAATCTATCACATTTCCAAGCACTGCTAAAGATAAGCCAAATTTTAGTATCTCTAACTCTTCTTGCAAATTTAATGAGTTTTTTTGAAAGCTTTTTGGCATTTTTAAAAGCATTTGATTTTTAATTTCTCTTGCTTTTTGTATGCTTTGAAGCTTAATTTGCTTATAAGGACTATTGTCCTTTATCATTTTAGCAATATTTTCATACACCAAAGGTGCTAAAAGAGTAGGAGGAATCTCAAAATCTCCCTCTAATTTTTTGGTTGTATAAAATTCTCTTAAAATCTCTTGCAAACTTTGCTTATCTTTTTGGCTAAGAATTAAATTTTCTTGAAACTCTTTAGATAGTTTTTCCTCTATTTTTACATCTTTTAAAAAGCTAAAAATTTCTTTTTCTATTACAGAAGCAGAAATGTTTATATTTTTTGTGATTTTAAGGGTAGATAGAGTTTGCTTTCTTAGACATTCTAAGCATTCATATGTTAGATTAATCTTGTGTTCCTTGCTTAGAATTTACATCTACAACCTTGCCCCACATAAGACGATATTTTCTTTTCAAAAAGTCAATTTCTTCTTGTGCTGCACGGAGCTGCTCACGCAATATTGCTATGGTTTTTTTATCATCCTCATAGACTTCTTGTGTGTTAAAAAGTGCATCTTTTAAAAACTGGTTTTCATTTTTAACACTTAAAATAGTTTCTTCTTTTGAAGAAACCACCTTTTCATGTAGGCTTAAAATTGTTCCGATTGTTTTTTCTACAAACTCACTATCTACTCCACCGCTTGTATTTTGCACCATTACTGCATTTGTCCCACTTTGAACCAATGCTTGCGTACCACTCCCTGCATCAATAAAAAACACACCCTCTTCTTGCTTGCTTTTTAACTCTCCACTTGCCACCATTGCTAAAACCTTTTCTTTATCCAAATTAGCAAGTTTTGCAAATTCTTCCAAATTTACCCAAGTTTCCATGCCCTAGCCTAAAATCACTTCAATATCACTTGAATCTAATTCTACATTTTTAGCTTTCATCACACGATCTTCTTTGAGCTTTCCGCCAAGCTCTGCATCGCTTAATGCTAAAATTTGCATAGCAAGATATGCACTATTAATAGCACCCGTTTTACCTAATGCAACAGTAGCCACTGGCATACCTGATGGCATTTGCACAGTTGAGAGTAAAGCATCTATCCCATCTAATGCACCTCCTTTTAGAGGCACACCAATTACTGGTTTTGTCGTCATAGAAGCTACTGCACCTGCTAAGTGTGCTGCCATACCCGCTGCTGCAATAAATACTTTTGCGCCTTTTTCTTCTGCATTTTTCACATAATCTTTAGTTCTTTGCGGACTTCTATGTGCTGAACTAATAATTACTTCATAAGGCACATCAAATTTTTTTAACACATTAATACACTCACTCATTACCTCATAATCACTCTTGCTTCCCATTAAAATTGCTACAAAATCCAAATGTTTCTCCTTAAAAATTAATCTTCTTCATCATCATTGATTTTAAAAGGCTTTTTACTAGCCTTAATACGCACTATTCTAGCACCCTCGGTAGCTAAAACCTCATATTCACAATATTCATCTGCAATTACATCACCTACAACTGGGAGTCTTTCCAATAGATTAAACACATATCCACCAATAGTTACTTGCTCTGTATCTTCAAAGGTAATGCCAAGCACATCTGCTACGCGTTCTAAATCTAGCATACCATCAAAAGAATATACATCTTCATCTATTTTGTGATATTCTTCGCTCTTTTTATCATGCTCATCTGTAATATCTCCCATAACTTCTTCTAAAATATCTTCCATAGTAAGAAGCCCTGCT
Source organism: Helicobacter valdiviensis (assembly GCF_003245365.1). Lineage (GTDB taxonomy): Bacteria > Campylobacterota > Campylobacteria > Campylobacterales > Helicobacteraceae > Helicobacter_D > Helicobacter_D valdiviensis. The sequence goes on along the minus strand of NZ_NBIU01000014.1, from coordinate 23,260 downwards.
GTCCCTCCATACTCGTCTAAAACAAGTGCAGTATGGATTTGGCGTCTATTCATTTGAGAAAGAATATTAGAAATAGAAGCACTCTCTGGAACAATAATCATCTCTCTTGCTAACTTTTCAAGCTCACGCGATGGATTATCTGAAAGCATAGTTTCTAACAAATCTCTTAAATGCACCATTCCTATAATATTATCCTTACCCTCTTTACAATAAGGATAGCGTGTATGCTTTGTGCTGGTTACAATTTTCATATTTTCTTCATAAGTGTTATCATCATACAAACAAATCATATCTTTTCTAGGTGTCATAATCTCTTTTGCCATCGTATCTGAAAAGCTTACCGCATTTTGGATAATCTCATTTTCAATTGTATCCAAATAGCCACCTTTTAAGCTTTCTCCAACGATAATTTTTAGCTCTTCTTCTGAATGCGCACTCTCTTCGCCTTCACTTGCAGGTTTTATATTCATTCTATGCAAAATAAAAATTGCTAAAAAATCAAAAATTTTAATCAAGGGAAAGAAAACGATCCAAAAAAGATGTAAAGGGCGTGCTATTAAAAGCACACTTTTTTCTGCTTTTGCAATTGCAATAGATTTTGGCACAATCTCACCCATAACTACATGCAAAAGCGTAATAAAGCTAAAAGCAATCACAAAACTCACAGAGTGTAAAAGTATAGGATTATCTCCAATAAAATATTTAAAAGGTGCTTCTAAAAGCTTAGCGATAGCAGGCTCACCAATCCAACCAAGCCCCAAAGAAGAAAGAGTGATACCAAGTTGTGTCGCAGAAAGATAAGAATCTAATTTTCCTGTAATTTTCAAAGCCAATTTTGCCCCTGAAACCTCACGCTTTACAAGCTCTTCCAATCTTGAACGCCTAATTTTAACTATTGCAAATTCAGAAAGAACAAAAAACCCGTTTAACAATACGAGAAACAAAGCAAAAATAGATAAAAGTAACGACTCTATCTCCAAAAGATACTCCTTTGTAAAAGTAAAAAATACTATTATTTTAGCATATTTTTATCCTAAAATGCTGTTTTATTCTTTAAATAAATTACTTTCTTCTTAATTTTAACTAAGTAAGATAAAAATTATAAATTATCTAACAGGCAATTCTGTTCTTAATTCTTCATAATCTTTTTCTTGCTTAAAAATTCGCTTACGCTCTAAATTAAATTCTTCACTCAACACATCTTTGCTTTTTTGATAATCTTTGATTTTTATATTCGCAATATAACTTAAAGTATGGATTAAATCATCACTCATAAAGGGTCTATCTTTAGCTTTTAAAATCTTCTCTACTAAATCCTTATTATTTTGCTTAAATTTATCTGTCAGCATAATATAAAAAGGGATTTCTGCAACAAAACGCGAAGTAACAAAATGTCCCAAAACTCCTTTATACTCATACAAGCTCTCCCCATGATCGCTTAAATAAATAATAATTGCTTCTTTATCTTCATAAATTTTAAAAATCTTATACAATAAATCATCTGTATAAAAAAGAGAATTTTCATAATCTTTAATAATCTCTTTCTCTTTTAGAGTAGTTTTAAAAGGCATTTTTATGTTCTCTGTTTTAAAATATTCAAATTCCTTTGGATAGCGATTTTTATAACTAAAATGACTTCCCATCAAATGCACAATGCTAAAACTATTCTCTATTTTAGCCCACTCTTTAACAAATTCTAACAATCCTCCATCATAAGCTTTATTCAAAAATAAATCATGGCTTACAAAAGGATCCAAAAATTGTGTAATATCTGCTCTATTTGCAATAGCGGTTGTTAAACGCGTATGAATAGAAGCCAACTCTTGATTGGAAAAATAAGCCGTTTTATAACCTCCAAGCTTAAATAAATCTATTATATTTAAACGCTTAGAAAAATCTTTATCCCCTGCACTTGCAAAATTTAACAAATAATCCAACACAAAACTTGTTTGTGCATAAGGTGCAATGCAATCACTAAACTTGATTAAATTGCCATCACTTTCTAGTTTTCTTGCAAGTGGCGTAGTATCTAGCTTGTTTCCATAAAGACTTAAATGATTTCTTTGCGCACTCTCACCTATAACAAGCACAATATGTGGAATCTTTTTAGTTGTTTTTACACTCCCTTGATATGCTAGATACATTTTTTCATAATTTTTTTCATATTCTTTTGTGCTAGTGAAAAGATTATTTTCTAAATAAAGCTGGGTAAAACTATGTATAATTCTTGTTAGAGAAAAATCTCTAAGTTTTGCAAAAGATTCTATTTCACCCTTTCTATAATGTTTATTTAAAATATCCAAAATAAAAATAAGTGCAACTAATAAATAAATTACATAAAATATTTTCTTAAATGCTAAAAATGTGGGGGGGGGGGGCTAAATGAGCTTTTTTATTCCAATAAAAAAATATTACCATTAAAAAAATCCCAAAAATCACAAAGAAAAACTCATAAACTCCCATATAAGTTAGCAAAAATTCATAGGACTCTTTTAAATTTGTCTGCAAAAGTGCATCAGCAATCAGTGGATTAAAAAGAGTTTTATAAGAATAGAGCAAAAATCCTTCCACCACAAAATCTAAACCTGCAAAAACAGCCAAGAAAACCAAAAAGTATTTTGCTTTTTCTTTAAACAAACAATAAAACAAATGGATACACAATAATTCTAAAAGTAATGCTATAAAAAATGCTCTAAAAAGCTTAGAATAAAATCTCTCTCCCATAATATCATCGCCAAAATAACCCATATAATACCAAAAACAAATCAAGACTAGATTGCATAGATATACAAACAAAACTAAAACAAAATTCTTTCTTAAAAATTCATAGAAGTTCATTCTTCTCCTTTAAAAATTTAAATAATATTTAAGTTTTTATATAAATTCTTTTGCCCATATCTCTTGCTTCCCTACTTTTCATTCAAATAGCAAGATTAACAATTCTTCATAAATTTAATAACAAAATACTTATTTTGTTATGATCAACAAAGCTTATCTATTCTTCTTCTAGCTCTTTGATAAAAAGCTCATCAATCCCTCTACTTAAACTCATTCCAAAAAGCAAAATCGCCCATGAGAGATAAATCCAAATAAATAAAAAAATCAAAATGCTAAAAGATCCATAAAGCGTTAAATAGGCTTTATTATAAAACACATAATACACAAATAAAAATTTACAAAACGACCAAACAAGTGCTGTAAATAATGAGCTAAAAAGTGTATTTTTTGTGCTAATTTTAGTATTTGCCGAGATTTTAAACAGCATAAAAAATACAATCCAAGCAATAAAATACGGGCTAAGTCGCAAAAGCCATGCAAAATAAGTGCTATAACCTAAAGTTTGCAAATACGCATAAGCCTTTGCACTTAGATAAATAGAAAACAAAATTCCCACAGGAAAAAGTGTCATACAAGTCCAATAAACCGCTAAAGAATCCCAAAATCCTCTAGCTTTTGCATGAAAAATTTTACCCGCTATGTATTGGTAGTTTCTAAAAAACAAAATAGAAGTTACAAAAGCATATAAAAGCCCCATACCCCCAAGTTTATTAGAGTTTGCCACAAAACCATCCATATAGGATAAAAACACATCTGAATGTGTTGGCAAAAAATTCTCTACCACCAAACTCTTAAAACTTTGCATATATTCTTTAAACTCTGGCAATACAGCCACCAAAGAAAATACAATTAAAAACATAGGCAAAAGGGCAAAAATCGTATAAAAACTAAGGCTTGCAGCAAAATACAGCAAGTCCCCCTTTAAAAACACATATAAATACCTACCCAATAGCCTTATTTTTATAATTGTCTGACTTAAGATTTCTTCCATCTTTTTATTCGCAACTTGTTGCAATGCTATAACCATAGCCTTTAATGCGTTCTACTTCTTCTTTGGGAGTATTACCCTTAGTAGTTAGATAATCTCCTAAAACCACCGCATTAATTCCACATCTAAAAAGCTCTTCTTGATCATTGCCAAAAACTCTCTCACGCCCTCCTGCTATCATAAGACGAGAATTTGGCAAATATTCTCTTGCAAGCTTTACGCATTCTAGCGCTTCTTCTTTGCTTAAAACCTCTTTAGTAAGTGGCAAAGCAGGATTTGGAATAAAAAAATTAATAGGCACACTATGAGGATTTAGCGTTTGTAATGCACTTAATAAATCTAGTCTATCTTGCCAAGTTTCACCCATTCCAAAAATTCCTCCACTACACAATCCAAGCCCTACTTCTAGTGCATTTTCACAAGTTTCATAACGCTCTTTAAAGCTATGTGTGCTACAAATTTGTGGAAAAAAGTTTTTAGAGGTTTCTAAATTATGATTATAGCTTGCAATTCCTGCTTCTTTTAGCTCTTTTAGTGCTTCTTTAGTAGCAATTCCGCTACACCCTATCAAATGCAAATGCAAACCCTCTTTTAATATCTCTTTTGCAGCTTGAGAGATAAATTCTACGCGTTTATCATCAAGCTCCCTACCGCTAGTAACCAAACAAAAACCCAAAGCCCCATTATCTGCAGCTCTTCTTGCTTCTTGTAAAATCTGCTCAAGCGGTTTTAATCTATATCTTTCAATTTTAGCATTGTATTTGGCACTTTGCGTGCAATAAGCACAATCTTCTAAACATGCCCCGCTTGAAACATTACAAATACTGCATAAAAAAATATCTTTCATTATTTATGCCTTTATCACTTCATCGCGTCCATTAAAATCTTGGATTTTAATGCTAGGATTTTTGATAAAAAATATTGCAAAATCCTCATTTTCCACATCTTTATAAATTTCTTTAACTTCTGGATATTTTAAAAACATTGCTTTTTTAATCTCTAAATCTTGACTAAAATCTGCCTCACCTCTAATCCTTATCCAAGTATCTTTACCATTAAATGCACTTATTTCAATTCCACTAAAATTTTGCATATGTTTATAGAGATTCTTCTTTTTTGAAGTGCAAAAATAAAGCTTCCCATCTTTAAAAAGTGCTGATTTTATTGGACGCACTCTAGGATTACCACAAGTTCCTTTTGTAGCTAAAAATGCAGGATAATTGTCTAATAAATCTAATATTTCTTTTGTCATAATTTTTCCTTAAATTTTATTTTGTTGTATCTTCAATTCTTTCTTTACAAAAGATACATTCTAATACATCTTTTTTACGATAAGTGCGACGCGCCATTAAACTGTTGCATTTAGGACAATGGGTATTTGTAGGCTCATGGGCTGAGATAAAGTCGCATTTTGGGTAATTGGCACAACCATAAAACTTACCTCTTCTACTCATTCTCTCCAAAATATCTCCACCACATTTTGGACATTTTACATCTTTTAGAGGTTCTTTTTGGGCTTGTTGTGTTGGATTTAAAGATTTAGTATTTTTGCATTCTGGATAACCACTACAAGCTAAAAATTCTCCATTTCTCCCACGCTTTTTCACCATAGGTTTGCCACATTTCTCACAAACCCCGTTATCTTCTTGTGCTTCTTCAACTTTTACTTCTTTTTGGATATATTTGCATTTTGGATAACCACTACAACCTACAAATTCTCCAAATCTACCGCTTCGCTTTATAAGCTCCTTACCACATAAAGGGCAATTTTCTCCTGTTGGAATAGCTAATTTTTGGCTTTCAATACTGCTTTTTCCCTCTTTAATCTTTTGTGCAAAAGGCTCATAAAAATCCCATAAAAGCTTCTGCCAATCTTGTTTTGAGAGTGCCACCTCATCTAGTTTTTCTTCTAATTTTGCAGTAAATTTTGAATCTACAATTTCATTAAAATATTTTTCTAAAAGCTCCACAACTTTAAATGCAATTTCTTTAGGCTTAATTTGCTTTTTTTCAATTTCAATATATTCTCTTGCATTTAAAAGAGAAATTGTAGGCGCATAGGTGCTAGGACGCCCTATTCCTAAAGCTTCCAATGTTTTAATCATACTTGCTTCAGAATAGCGTGAGGGCGGTTCTGTTTGATGTTCCTCTAAAGAAATTTTCTCTAACTGCATAGCCTCTCCCACCTTCATAGGAGGAAGTAATTTATCCTTATCTTCATTACCTAATACTCTATAAAATCCATCAAAAACTAGCTTTCTACCTGCAATTTTAAAAAGAGAATTTGAAGAGCTTATAAAAATATTTTGCAATTCAAATTCTGCATCATTCATCTGTGAGGCTAAAAAGCGGTTATAAATAAGACTATAAAGCTTTAATTCATCACCCTTTAGAAATTGTGCTGCAATCTGTGGAGTATAATCCATTAGCGTTGGACGGATAGCTTCATGTGCTTCTTGTGCCCCTTTTGACTTTGTAGTATATACTTTAGGTTTTGCGGGTAGATACTCCTTTCCATAAACCTTTTGTATCTGCTCTCTTGCAGCACTTTGAGCTTCTTTTGCAATATTTAGACTGTCTGTTCTCATATAAGTAATCACACCCATAGAACCTTTATGTGTCATCACACCCTCATAGAGTTTCTGTGCAGCTTGCATTGTGCGTGAGGGCGAGAAACCTAAAATAGAGTTTGCACTCTGTTGCAAGGTAGAAGTCATAAAGGGCGGAGGGGTAGAGGTTTTACGCTTTTTATTTTCAATTTCTTGAATACTAAAATTCTCATTTTTAAGCACATCTAATACATTTTGAGCTTCATCTTGCTTTAAAAAGCTAAGCTTTTCTATTTTTTTACCTTGAAACTCCACAAGTTCAGCGTCTAAGCCTTTTTTAAAAGTGCTTTGGATACTAAAATAAGTTACGCTCTTGAATGCTAAAATTTCTTTTTCTCTATCCACAACAATCTTCAATGCACTGCTTTGCACACGCCCAGCACTTAATCCCCTTTGAATTTTAGATGAAATCAAAGGACTTAGACGATAACCCACAATCCTATCTAACAGTCTTCTTGCTTGTTGTGCATTTACCTTATCCATATCCAAAATTCTTGGATTTTTTAAAGAATCTGTAATAGCCTTTTTAGTAATCTCATGAAAAACAATGCGTGGCAAAGACAAAGGCTCTTTACCAATTGCTAGTGCAATATGATAGCCAATAGCCTCCCCCTCTCTATCCTCATCAGTTGCGATATAAACGACTTTAGCATTTTTAGCTAGTTTTTTTAACTCACTCACAACATCTTTATGCGAATCATCAATCTGATATTCAGGAATAAAACTTTCATTTTCTACTTTAATCCCAAAAGTGTGCTTTGGCAAATCTCTAATATGTCCTTTTGATGCAATAACCTCATACTTATCGCCCAAAAAACTCTTAATCGTCCTAGCTTTTGTAGGCGACTCTACAATAATCAAATCTTTCAAAGTAAATCCTAATTATTTTAATTTAGGGGAATTATACTAAAAATCGTATGAAATTTCTAAATCACTTTTAAAATCAATCTCGCACCACTTTCCATAAATATAAACTGCTTTTGCATTGGCATAAGTATCTATCAAGCTTTGCAAAAAGCTTGTCATATACATATTTGCAAAATCTTTACCATCATACAACTTATTTTTATCCAATTTTTCATAAAACTTCATCACTTCTTCTAAAAATCCATAAGAAATTTTAAAAAGCCCAATATATTGGGCTTCACACTCCTCATAATTCTTAGGTTTTTTACCAAGTTCTATAATTTTTCCTTCTTTAATTTTTAGAGTTTCTGCATCTTCTAGTGGATTTTGAAATCTTTTTTGCCATAAACTTTTCCACTCTTTATCTACAACAATAGCCAAAGGAGAATTGGCTTCTTGTAATTTTAAAACACTTTCTTTAAAATAAATAATATCTGCATAGCTTACAAGTAAATCTTGCTTTTGTTCTATACATTTTTCCATAAACTCCCTTGCTTTAAAAAAGGTGCTAACCATATTGCTTTTATCATATTCTTTATTTTCATAAATTTTAGAAATTTGATGGGTTTTACTTACATAATTTTTTAAAACTTCAAATAAATATCCTCCCACAACCGCTATATTTTTAACTCCTGCTTGTTTTAATGCTTCTATTTCATAATCAATAATCTTCTTGCCTCTAAATTCCACCATACATTTTGGATTATCTTTAGTAAGTGGCATTAGGCGAGATCCAAAACCAGCTGCCAAAATCAATGCATTCATTTATATTTCTCCTTGTAAAATTGCATCTATTTGATTTACAATAAATTCACTTGAACTGCCTACATTATAAATCACTTCTTCTCTAAAACTCTTAATTTTTTCTTGCATAATTTTAAAATCTATTCTTTCTATTCCTTGCCTTAAAACCTCAAAACTATCGCTAATTCCATTGGGTGTAATTTTATCAATATATTTTTCAATTTCATTTTTAAACTCATAATGTTTATAAAAAAAGCTCGGACGCAAAGTGCTAAAAGAGTAAGTAAATGCAGTCGTAGAAATATCTGTAATTAAAAAATCGCTTCTATTAAAATAATCTCCTCCTAAATTTTCATCAAAACAAACTCTATCACTGTCTTTGAATTTTGCTTTTATAAGCTCATAAAAATTATGCTTATTTTGAAAACTAACTGGATGTGCATGGATTAAAATCTTATATTTTGTATTCTCTAAAAGCCATTCTATTAAATTGCTCTCCACTCCACTTATAAGATTTAAATTACTATATTTTGAAGCATCAAAAAAACGCAAAGTAGGGGCAAAAGAAATGATATTTTCACTCTTGTAAGAATAGTTTTCTATACTTAAATCTAGCTTTGGATACCCACAAGGAAGAAGCTTAACCTTGCTGTCTTTTAAGTTTTTTTCATAAGTTTGCATAGCTACCGATGAGGGAACTACAATATAATCATAATAATCTTTCACTCCTGTGGCTTCTAATAGGCTATGAGGAAAATACATTCTTTTAGCACTTTTACTTAAAAATTCCCTATCAATTTTCCCATCATTATAGCCCACTTCATCTGCAGTCAAAATCAAATCTATCCCTTCTATATCTGCATCTAAATAGTAAGTCTGACCATTTTCTATCACTCTCCAAGGGAATAAAAGATTATGATGGGCACTCCTCTCAAACTCATCATTTAAAATTCTATCCACCACACTAATTACATTATACTTTTCTTTAAGTTTTAAAATAAGAGAACCAAACTGCTTACGGTAAGTAGGATAATAAGCCAAGATTACAATATTCTTTTTATCTGTGCTTAGAAAACTCTTAAGACTCTTAGAACTCATAGAAATAAATTGTTCAATTTGCAATGCAATATTATTCATATTATCTCTCCTTCTAAAAATTCTTTAATTTTTAAGCTTTTTTGTCTAGAAATCTCATCAAAATTTGCAATCACTTCACACAATTCTTTTAAAGAATATACACATATTCCAATACTTTCTAAAAGAGTATAAAATTTATCTTTTGGAAACTCTATCTTTGTAAATCCCATAAAAGTAAATATGCTAGGGCGTTCAAAATACAAGGAATATTTAAAAGCAATACTAGAAACATCGGTTACTAAAAGATCTACATTATCTTTAGGAAACTCACTAAGCTCCAACAAATGCCCCCCCCCCCCGCAGTATATTGTCTTTAATCCTTTTATCTGTTCTTTGATGAGGCAAATACAAAATTTCTCTACCTTCCCCCATAAGCGTTTCTAAAATCTGTCTATCAAAAGTTGCTTGCAAATTCGCAATAATATTATCACTAAATTCCCTTATGCTAGGTGCATACAATATCTTCATTTACATTTCTCCTTAAAATTTTTAATTGCCTCAATCCATTTTTTAAAAATCTCTTGATTTTCTATTCCGCCCTCCCTTTCTATATGCCACATTATGCCAAAAAAAGGCAAAGTTTTATGGAAAAAAGATTCCACACTTTTATCTTCTGCATAGCTTTGTGCTACAAGCTCTTCTCCAAGTTTTACAATACAATAATTATGGAAAGAATTTACTTTATAAATCTCATTTTGTGCGGTTTTAATAAAATGCTCCCCCACATGTCCAGCTCCCAATTTTAATTGAGAACCAAAATACTCACTAAGCATTTGTGCACCGCGACAAACTCCTAACAATGGCTTATGTGTCCTTTGGCAAAGCTCTATGATTTTTGTTTCATACAAGTCGCGTTTTTGCGAAAGAGGGTTGGGATTTAATGCGTTTAAATCATTTCCACCACTTAAAATCACTCCCGCCAAAACCTCTTGATAGCATTCAATATTAATTGCATAGCTTAAAGGAAGTGGCAAAAACCCTTCTAAATTTTTAGCAAAAAACTCTCCCCATTCAAGTGATAAAGCCTCTCTTAATTCATAATAGCTCTCATTTTGTAATAATCTTTGTGAGATTCCAATAAATTTTAAAGACATGTAATCTGCCCACTTCCGCAATTTAATCTTAAACGCTTATGTTTTAAAAGCTCGGCAAAATACTCTTCGCCCACCCCAATGCAAGCTGGCATTCCAAGCTCTGAAGCTCTAATTGCCATATGAGAATTTGCCCCACCATAGCAAGTAATAAAGCCTAAAATTCCTTTGGTAAATAAATAATCATACCCTGGATCTGCTGCATAAATTAAGACAATCTTGCCTTTTAAATCACTCTCTCCCTCTTTAGCAGTTTTTGCCACTACATCAAGTTGCGTAATGAAATTTGGAGAATTTTTAATCCCAAAAAAGCTAAAAATCTCCTTTTCATTTCTTAGAAGTGCTGGAAGCTTTAAAGCTTGTGTTAGCTTGTATTCTTGCATATTCTGTGCAATCTCACTCAAAAATCTCTCTTTTGGGCTTTTAGAATAAAGTGAAGAATATAAAGAAAGTATGCTTTTAATATCCAAATGTGCCATTTGCTCTTTATTTATCCCATAATACTCTCCAAGCTCCCCAATTAATGAAATTGCTTTAGATAAAAGCTTACTAAATTCAAATTTAGCTTGTTCTCTTCCCTCAATAGCAACCCTTAAAAATTCCATAAATTCTAGTGCATTTACCTTAATTCCATGTTCTTTTAAAAGCCTATTTAATTTATTTTGCATTATAGAATCTAGCACATAAGGCTTTGTTTTTTTAAGTTCTATTTTTTGCTCTGTGTCAAAATACTCACTAAATGCCTCATCATAACGGGGAGATAAAATATCATAAGTTCCCGCTCTTAAATGCCCAAATTCCTCCAAAAACTGCTCTTTATTATTAGAATCTAATTGATTGCTTGCATAGCTCAATCTTTTGCTAATAGTTTGCAGCGAGTTTAAAAACTCATTTTTCTGCTCTTGTGTGAAAAATCCAGTTTCTACAAGAGAATTTAGCATTTGCACTGCAATAAAACCTGCTCTTGCAATTCCCGCAAAAGGAAGCGTTCCATAGCGTTTGCAGTCCTCTATAAGCCAATAAATCTTGTCTAAAATAGACAAATCACTCTCCATAAGCTTTTTATAAAGCTTTGGAAGTTTTTTAATCTTTTTTAGATCTTTTAAATAAAGCCCATTTTTTGGGTGGATAATCTCATTTGTAAGCTCTAAGAGTGAAAATTCCAAACGCTTTAGCTCATTTTCATTAAAACCAGCTTCTTTTAGCTTTTTTAACTTATTTTGGAGATTAAAATCATAACTTGAAAAGACAATATTAAATTCTATTTTATCATGCAAACTAGGCTCTTTATCTAAACAATCAAGGTAATAATCTACTAGCTTGGAGGCAATTTTGCTATCTAAATTTTTTGGCACAAAAGAATTAAAAGAAAGTCGAACATCAATATAAGGAATTCCTAAAAACGAGTGCATAAGAGGATGGGAACGCAAGTTTAAATACTCATAATTATCCCTTTGATAAGCCCAAATACTATCCGTAACTATCTCTTTATATAAGCTCAATGCTAATCTTTTTGGTTTTAACCCTATAATTTCTGCTGGATTCCAATCAGGCATTACACCAAAAATAGCCCTTTTTCCATGTAGGTTTTTTAACTTTCTTTGCAAACTTATAAATCTTTTTTGCAGTCTTTTTAGCGCTTCTTTAGGAAGTGCATTAAAAAGATTTAAATAAGGCTCTACAAGCGGACGCACCTGCAAACAATAAAGCTCACCTTTTTTATTTTTTGCAAATTCCACATCAATAAAAGGGTAATTATAAAGCTTCTCTAGCTCCTTTATTAAATCTATTAGAGATTTTAAATCTTTATCTTCTAAATCTTTGGCTCCCCTATGTGAAAAAAAGCTAAATTTCTCCTTAGCACTTCCATCTGTAATAGCATGGCTTGTGCCACTTTTATCAAACTCAATACAATAATAAGGGGCAAAATTATCCTTATCCACACTAAATGCAACCCCACACATGGCAATATCATCTAGCATAGGCTGGATTAAAATCTCATCTTTTAAATCTGGCATAGAATCTGCAACTTTTAAAATCGCTTCTTTAAGCAATTCTTCCTTAGCTTCTATATTTAAAAGGCTTAAAAAAGCTCCTGCATTAGAACAAACTTTAGAATCTTCACTAAAAGAAGAACTTCGCACCACAAACTTTTTTGCCTGCATTTTTAAGATCTGTTTAATAACCCCATTAGGATTTGTGCTAAACTCCTCTTTGTTTGTAATCAATAATGGCAAAATTTTAGCACTCTTTAATATATTTTGTAATACTTTTAGATTTTGTGCTTTGGAGATAAATTTTAATTCCTGCATTTATTTTTCCTCACATTTTCTTGCAATAAAATTAGCAATAAATTCACTAGATTTTCCTAGATGAAACACTTCTTTTTCTCTATATTTTTGGATAGCTTCTTGTCTTATTTTCTTTTGCCTTAAGTCTTCGTTAAAAATTTCTTCTAATTTTTGAAACATTTCTTCTTTGTTTGAAGCCATTTTGTGTAAGAGTGGATTTACAAATCTAACTCCTGCAAACTCATTTTCTAAAACTTCTTTAAAGAGCAAAATTACAGGCTTTAAGCAAGTAAGTGCAAATGTATAAACTAAGCTTGAATGATCCCCTATTAGCACACAACATCTATGCATTATCTCCGCACTTAGCTTTTGCGTCTTATCATAAATAAACCACGGCTGGTTTTGATATTTTTCTATGATTTTTAAATTCTCTTGTTTGGCAATATTTCCAGGATAGGGGCGAAAATAAACTTTATGTTTTAGCGAAAATCTCTCTTTAAACTCCTCTAAAAAGCTATCAATAATTGCTAAATTTTCTTTTTTGTTAATAGCTATCAAAATATCGCCCCCCCCCCCGCTAGAATTTACCCTATATTCTTGATATTCTTTAATATTTAAATCTAAACTTGGATACCCCCCACACACAAGCTCTTCTTCATAACCACTTCCCTTAAAGCCCTCTTTATAAATTTTAAAATTAGATAGGCTTGAGATAATCCTATATCCATTAATCCCCATTTTGCGTTTAAAATAAAACGCATCTAAAGGACGCTTTCTTTGAGCTAAAGTTGCAATAGGATCAATAAAAGCATGGGGAACATAAATATATTTTGTGCCTCCCTCTGGCGTAGTATGAGGCATAAGACATGTTACATAAAATTTAAAAAGATTTAAAAAACAACCAAAATAACTGCTCTGCAAAGGAAAAAAAATACATTTATCTTTATAAAACTCACGCTCTTTTAAATACAAATCCTCTTCGCCATAAATATAGGCTATTTTGATATTTTTCTCCTCTAGCTTATTTGCAATTTCTCCTAAATGCTTATTAGAACCAAAACTTGTCCTTTGAATCCCTATGGTATCTTGCTTGATTTTTAGCTGTTTTTTAAAGCTCTTTTCTTTTTTTCTAACAAGTGCAAAAAATTCTTGCAAAAATACGCCATCTTGCCTTAATGAAATAAAAAAATGCAAAATAAAATAAGCCATATAATTTAAAAGATAAAAGCTCTCTTTTTTTTCTTTATAGCTCTCTTCCTTATTTATCTTGCCAAAACAAGCAAATAAAAGCTCTTCGCACTTTTGTATTCCATTAAAAAATTCTATATCTAAATTTTTTGCATTCAAAACTAACTTATCATACACACTTTTATCTTGATGGATAATCCAAAGTTCCCCATTTTTTTTGATTGGATTTTGACAATTTTCAAGTGAGGTTAAATGAGAGCCATCATCAATAAATTCTATTGCTTTGATGGCAAAAAACTTCTTGATTTGCTCTAAAATAATAAAAGCTGCTTGACTATCTTCACCACTTGGGTAAAGATAGATAGTTTTAGATTTTCTTAGCACTCCAACACCTTGTTGTATATTTAATATCAAATTCGCTAGGCAATTTTTCTTGCATTTTATTTGCAATTTTTAAAAACAATTCTTGCCCCTCTTGTGTCTCTAAATCCCAATAAGGATTTTTCACACTTCTCCAAGCATTGATGTAGTTTTCTATGCTTTGATGGAAATAAAAATCCTCTTCAATATAAATAATATTATCAAACATTTCCTTATGTGCTTCAATAATACTTCTTTGCTCTTCGCGTCTTACTCCTCTTGTGTAATTTGGAACAAATTCCAAAATAATTCCCTCTGCTACTTCTTGAATAGGATCTTTTAAATCCCTATGATTCCACATACAAGAAAAATAACAATCTTTTTGCAAAAGTCTATAAGATTCCTTTAGAGCTTCTGTTCTATCCATTACATTAAAGCTACTTCCAAAAGTAACCCAATTAAACGCACCACTTTGAAGTGTAGAATCTATCCCAGTGGCTCTAACCCACTCTATTTTTTGCCCTTTAGTTCGCTCAATTCCTATTTCTCTCATAGCATCATTTGGCTCTACTGAAACTACCTCACAACCTCTTTGCAACAACATAATACTTAAATTCCCTGTCCCCGCACCAATATCTGCTACCTTTTTACCGCAAGATTGTGTAAGTTCCACTAGCATATCAATGGTTTTTGGTGCATAATTTGGTCTATAACTATAATATTTTGCATGTTTTGTGTAATCCCATACTTGCTCAACGATTTTTTCCATATTTTCTTCCTTGCATTCTTGACTTAGAATACAAGGAAGATTATTTTAGACTACCTTAGCACTCCAAGCCCTAATTTTATAAGAGATTTTAATTAGCTCTAAATGAGAAATTTTATTTTCAATCATTGCTAAAATCTTTCCCCAACGCTCCTCTCCTGCTTGTGCTTGAATATCATTTACAGAATGCCAAGCTCCAAGATAACGCTCTTTACTCATTATCTCTTCATAATCACACTCCATAAAAAAGCAATCTTTAAAATCCCCCGTAGAGATTAAAACTTGCTCCCAAGCTTTTGCATTTTGACTTCCACTACTCACACGAGTAAGCTCTGGAACAATATGCTTAATTTCTTCTTCAATTTCATAGAAAATAGAATCTTTTAAAATATTTCTAGGGTTCCAAATGGCACTAAAATACCCCCCCCCCCCCCGCAGAGGAACTAGATTTTAGAATTCTTCTAAATTCTGGTAAAGATTTATTAGGATCAGTCCAGTGGAACGAACTTGCCATAATTACCCAATCTGCACAATTTGAAGCCACTCCTGTATCTTCACCACTTCCTTTTTGCCATTTGATTTTAGTATCTTTGGTGTATTTAATCCCTTCTTCTCTCATATTATCATTTGGTTCTACTGCAATTACATTTAAACCCATTTCATCTAGCATTTTAGTAAGCTTGCCTGTGCCTGCCCCCACTTCTACCACTTGTAAATCGCATAATACTTTATTGTTATCATTTATACAAGCAACTAACTTTTCTAAAAGCATTGGACTATATGCAGGACGATTGTGGTAATGCTTTGCCACCTTTGTAAAATCACCTTGTTTCATTATTTTCCTTTTTTAATTTTCTTTATAATATTTTAGCTAACTTTTTGTTAAGCACATATTTATTAAAACTATTTATAAACTTTCTTGAAATTCTACATACCACCACTTTCTTCTCATCACTCTATACCCTTTTCTTTACAAATTTTTAAAAACTCTTGATAATATTTCCATGAAGCTACAATATCTGGGCGGTGTTGCTTGATATGGGTTAAATCCTTTTCTATTACTCTATAAAACTTTGCTGCTACTTCTGTGTTGTTTTTCAAATATTGCAAAATATCTTCTTCTGTAAATTTCTTTTTCTTTTCAATTTTATCTTGCTTATACATTTGTTCCACATAAGAATACAAAAAGTTCTTTACTTCATCAAATAATATTGTATTGTTTTGTAAAATTTCATAGTCTCTTTCTTCACAGACACACACCACATTATCAAAAAATAAATTTTCTCCAAATATTATCTTGGTTAAATCCCTATAATCATTTTTACCATTTATTGCCTGATAGGTCGTTACTAGCACTTTTACACAATCTTGCAGATATTCTTGTGCAAGGTTTTGATATTCTTCTAAATCTCTCAAAGTAGCTTGCAATACAAATGGAAGAACCATCCTCATATCACCACCATTTAATTTAGATTGGAATAACTGCGGATTATTAGGGACATTAAAGCCAAAAATTTTAGACATTTCTTTAAGAGTATTATAAGTTTTATCTCCCACAATACTACTCATATCATAATAGTAAATAGAATCTATGCTATGCTTTAAAAGATTAATACGGTAGTTTAGGATATGCCAATCACCATCTGAATACTTGTAAAGATTTTCCAGTTTTGGATATCTATCATAATGAAATTTGTCTCCTTTATTCTTTTTCTCTATAATGCACACTTCATAAAGCATAAAATTTGACAAATAATCCCTGTAATCAAAATCAAGTTTTACCATTTCTTCTTTTTTATTATTTTTATTTGTAGGACTTATCTCATAAGCAAAATGATTTATAAAAGGCTTCAATAAAGAAATAGCATCTCTTACAAGACATAAGTAGGGAACTTTTTTAGAAATCAAATAGTATAATTTATCATTATATTTTTCTGCATAACTAGATAAAACAATAGCATTACACTCTCCACTTTGCAATCCTACATACATTTCTAAATATTTACCAAAATTACTAAAGTTTACAATAGGGTTTAACCTAATGTTGCAATACCTTAAAAATTCTACCATAGCCCCAGTACCAGCTCCATGAACTCCCAAAAATACAAACTTATAATTCTCTGGTAAAGGCAAATTTATCTCCCATGCAAATTCTGCTGGAATATTCCTATAATCTGCAGTTTTTGGATTAATTAAAGAAGGATAGGGATGATTTTCTTTTTTATATTTTTTATAAAATTCATCAGATTTTAGCCATCTCTCAATTATGCTAAAATTGCTTAAAAAATATTCAAAATTGTTTAAAATAGTTTGTATAATAGGCTTATAATCTTGATGTAAATTTATGATTTGAGCCACTCTCTCAATCCTAATTACATTTTTAAAATGTGCCAAATATAGTAGATTTTTTACATTATTTGATAAACTCTTAATTACTACTTCTTTACACTCTTGCTTTGCTTTCTTAATTTGCCGTTTAATTTTAAAATATCCTGATTTATGCCAACTCCCATCTTCCCTTATAATCATATCGCCAAGCAAATAAGGAAAATCAGTTTTACACCTTAAGCTTTCTCTATAGTCCTCACAATCTTCTATTTTTGGATATTTTAGCTGTGGAAAAACTTTAATGTTTTCTTCATAGATTCTCTTGCTTTTAATATACTCTTTTCTGATTTTTAAAAGAGAAGCTATTAAAGAAAAGCCCCCCCCCCCCCGCAAGTATTATGCTTTATCATTATATTGCCTAATTTGTAGGCAAGATGATTTTTTACTCTATCTACCGCAGAATTTGGATTTTGCAACATTTTAACACCTTTTAATATACTAATATAAAAATATCAAGAAGTAATTTCTACAATGACTCTTGCTAGCTTCGTAAAAAGCAAGTCAAAATCTTTTATCTTTCTTTCACTTGTTTCTTTGGCACTTCCAAATTGATTTGCATTGTCTAAATCCTCATCATTAAGTAAAAATACAGGCTTTCTACTCCTTTGGCTAATAGCTATCAATGTATTAAAATCTGGAATTTGCGCCAAATCATAAGGAGATAATTCAGAAAATTCATCCTCAATAGCTCTTTTAAACTTATCTTTATCAACAACACAATGGATACTATTTAACTTTTGCACTAATACTTCATTAATAGCACCCCTTATCTCTTTAATCCACTTTTCAAAAGATTTTGTTGGTGCTTCATTTCTAAGTCTATATCTTTGCTGAATTGCGCCTATAAACAAAGGTTTATTTTTAATGCTTCTTATGGAAGTGGCTTTCTTAAATTCTTCTATCTCTCTATGCCACTGCATTATTTTTTTACTTAACGAATGTACAGCTTGCAAACAGAAATAATCTGGACTTGTAGGAACTATAAAATAATCACTTCCCATCAATACTAATTGATTTAAACCACTAATACTAGGACTTAAATCAAGCAATAAATAATCTATATCATTATTTCTTGCTATTTTTTCTAAAGTCTCAAAAAAACTCTCGATAATTTTTCCTAAAATTGGCAAACCACTCGTAATTTTAAAAGCTGTTGTTATTTGACTATCAAGCTCTGAAAGATTCAAACTTCCTGCTAATAAAAATAAATTATTATCGACTGGGTAAATCTTGCCATCATTTGCCAACTCTGAACTATTTGAGCCCGATATAATTTTTTCAACAATAGGCTCAAATGTAATAAATTGCCTATTTTGATAAAAACTTTCCATAAATTCATCATCCAGTGCCTTATTTGATAAAACAAGTCCAGTTAAATTGCATTGAGGATCTAAATCTACCATCAATACTTTTTTATCCAACCTTGAAAGAGCCCACCCTAAATTATATGTTGTAGTTGTCTTACTTACACCACCTTTATGATTAAAAAAACAAATGGATTTCATTTTCTAAAGCCTGCATAATTGTATAATTTTTAAATTTTATTATACATTTTAAAAACAAAATTTTTCTTTAATCCTAAAAAAATTAACCCTATTTTGCCTCATTTATAACGCTTTTAGAAAACTCCTTATAATTTTTCTATTTTCTAAAGTTTCAAAAAATTAGAAATTATAAATTCACCTAAAACCTCACTTGCATTCCCAAAATTAAAAAAAGATTGTTCTCTATAAGATAAAAGTTTTTCCTTCCAAATTAAACGATTTTTATAAATATCATCCACAATTTCCAATAAATCATCTTTTTCAAATTCAACTCTTATGCCAAGTTCCAAATCAAGAAGTTTATTATCACTAATGCTAGGAGCTAAAGCCAAAACTGGAAAAGTATTAATAGCAGTTGTAATTCCACCCACAAATGCAAAACTTCTACTATACAATTCCCCACGCATCCACCAATCTCCTTCTATAAAAAAGTTTGGATGTTTTTGCAATTCTTTTATTTTCTTGTTTGCTTCTATCCATAAATGCCTACCTTCAAAAAACTGCCTATCCCTATAAATAACTCTATATTTATTTAAAATCTCTTGCATAAAAGGCAAAAACTTAAAAAATTCTTCTTCATGATAAGGGGCAAATACTATTGAATCCTTACAGCTTTTTAGTTTAATCTCTTTTGCTATAAGATCAAAACCTAAATATCCACATTCAATCGTCTTTATAGATGTAAGATTTTTGGGTGAAAATTTCTTTAATCCCAAACTTAAATAATCTATTTTATCCTCATAATATCTTTCCATATCCACATTAGACCAATCATTTAATGCATGCCCCAAATAAAAAGTAGGCACATTTTTATTTTTATTATTGTTTAAAGATGTCTTGCATAGAACTTTCAAAAAAGAAATTTTATCAGTATATTCTAAAGGGAAACAAACAGCATAAATTCTATGTTTTAAAGGGTTATCAAGAAATCTTTTTAAAACATTATCTAAAGAAGACTTAGTAGCACACAAATATAAAAGATTTGCATCTGAGTTTTCCAATAAATAATTATCTAAATACCCTATATGCTTATCTTTAGCAATGCCACAAAGCTCTATACCAATAACTTTATCCCAACCCAATCCCATGATATCATCTTCTATTTTCTTAACCATCTTAGTAGAATATTCACCAAAGGCATGTTCTTTATAAGAAAGTTTATAATTATCTAATTTTTTCTTTATTTTCTTGATTGTCTCTTGATTTGCTCTAATCACCTCATTGTTAGCTAAATTTATACACCCCCCCCCCGCAACTATATCATCCTTTAAATCTTCTAATGTATTTCCTTTTATGGCATCGTCTATATAAATAACTTCACAATTTTCTCCCTCAACTTGCCTAATCATCTCTCCTAGTAAAATTCCCGAAATTCCTTTAGGATACACATAGATTTTATCCTTTAACATTCCAGTTTATCTCCACATTTTCTAAAATTTTTTCTATCTTTTTATCTAGCTCATTTTGCAGACTATTATCAATAATCACATCAGCATTAGGCACTTCATAGGCTAAATCCACCCCAACAACATTGCTAATCTCTCCACAAAGTGCCTTACTATAAAGCCCTTTTTGATCACGCCTCTTTAGTTCTTTTAAATCGCATTCTATATAAACCTCTAAATAATTTTGTAGAGTTTGGCGATTGTATTTATACACTTCATTAAAAAGCGAAATGGTTGTAACCACAACCACCTGCCCTTGATCGCTTAAAAATTTAGCAAATTGTGAGCGTTTTAGTGCCACTTCTATCCTACCTTCCCTATCATAGCTATAATGCCCTAGCAAATCTCTTAGCTCATCTCCATCTAAATACACTACATTGGGAATTTTTTCTTTTAGTTTTTGGCTTAAAGCTCTGCCTAGAGTGCTTTTTCCACTCCCTGCTAAACCACATAGCCAAATTACAAGCCCTCTATCATTCTCCACTAACTGCTTCATTTACCACCTTTATAATCCTTTGCACTTCTTCCACCTCCAAATGTTCTCCCATAGGCAATGAGAGAATTTGCCCTTGATAGAATGTTGCTCTTTTGTTCTCGCTTGGCACTACATATGTTTGTTTGTAAAAAGCAGGGGTATTTGGCAGAGCAATAGGATAATGCAACCCATACTCAATATTCTTATTCTTTAATGCTTCTATAATTTTCTCTCTTTTTTGAAAACGCACTACAAATAAATGCCAAACACTCTCTCCCTCACTTACCTTTGGAAGCTCCACTTCCTTTAACCCCTCATAATACATCTTAGCCACTTCTTGCCTTTTTTTATTCCATTTTTGCAAATACTGCAACTTTACTTTTAAAATCGCAGCTTGAATAGAATCTAATCTAGAATTTCTCCCCACAATAGTATGCTCATATTTAACTAAACCTCCATGGTGGGCTATTTGTTTGCATTTTTGTAATAATTTTTCATTTTTACTGACAATAGCACCTCCATCTCCATAAGCACCTAAATTTTTACCCGGATAGAAACTAAAAGTAGCAATATCTCCAAATGTGCCAACCTTATCTCCCCTATATTCTGCCCCATGTGCTTGAGCACAATCTTCAATCACTTTTAGATTATTTTTTCTAGCAAGTTTCAAAATCTCATTCATAGGAGCTGGCATTCCATATAAATGCACCACCAAAATTGCACTGACTTCTTTGGTAATTTTATTTTTTAAATCTTCTAAATCCATTCCATAGCTTTCATTGCAATCTACAAATTTAATTTTTAAACCATTATTTACAACAGCTTCTGCACTTGCTGCAAAAGTATTTGCAGGCACAAGCACAATAGAATCTTTTGGTAAATTCAAAGCTTTGATAGAAATCTCAAGCGCATCAGTTCCATTAGCAACCCCAAGAACTCCAACTCCCCCACCTAAAAATTTAGAAAATGCCTCTTCAAATTCCCCCACAACACTTCCGCCTATAAAAGCACTCTTGCTAATCACTTCAAAAATTGCTTGATCTATTTCCTCTTTTATTGTTAAATATTGCTTATGTAAATCTAAAAATTTTATAACCATATAGCTCCCATCCAAGAATAATCTTTGTAATGCTGATATACTTTACTCTCCACGATTTCTCTCCAAGCTTCTTTCATAGAATCATTCCAAGAAATATCATCAAAAAGTATTACCCCCCCCCTTGCCATAAAGGGTAAAATTTGCCTAAAATACTCCAAAGTTGCCTCTTTATTATGATGTCCATCAATGAATGCAAAATCAATAGGGGCAATTTTAGAAAGCAAATCTGGCAAAACCAAATCAAACCTACCTTCTAAAACTTCTATATTTTCCAAGCAAAAATATTTATGATTTTCTCTTGCCACTTTAGCTAAATTTTCACTTCCTTCAATGGTGTAAATTTTAGCCTCTGGTGCAAAATAAGCCATATAAGAGCTAGAAAATCCACAACAAGTTCCAAGTTCTAAAATTACTTTTGGCTGTCTTTTTTGAAAAATTTCATAAATTTGAAATGCCTTTTCTTTCTTAACTCCAATTTTTGCAAACTCCTTTAAAGGAACATTTAATTTTACTCCTTTTTGCATTTCCTCTTTCGTGCGTTTATCCTCTGCTTGCCCTGCTCCATAATCAACCACTTCCAAATAATCGTTACTTGCTTTTAACTCTTCTCTTTTATCTTCTATTATCTTTACAACTTCTAAAAATTCCACATAAATTCCTAAAATTTAAATTTCTCTAATTAATCTTGCAGGATTCCCAGCATAAATTCCTTTTTTTACAATATCTTTTGTAACCACACTTCCTGCACCTATAACCACTCCATCACAAATACTAACAGGCAAAATCGTAGCATTAGAACCAATACTTACTTGATTACCTATCTTAGTTTCTTTCCATAAATCTTTATTGCCATTTGCAGGTTCGCCTTTAGAAAATAAATCATTTATAAACATCACTCCATGTCCTATAAAACAAGATTCTCCAATACTCACAAGCTCACAAATAAAACTATGACTTTGAATGCGTGTATTTGCCCCTACTTTAACTCCTTTTTGTATCTCTACAAAAGGCCCTACAAATACATTATCACAAAGCTCACATTCATACAAATTACATGGTTCAACAACTTTTACATTTACACCCATTTTAACCTTCTTTATTCCGCTCCTTAATAAAGTAAATATCTCTTGCTTCTTCATTTAAATACTTATCTTCTGGCACAATGATAAACTTCTTACCTCTAATAACAAAAAAAGGAGGTTCAAAACCTGGCATTGAGGTAGCACGAATAATCTTTTCAAAATATGCCCCCCCCCCCCCCCCCCCCACCCCCCCCTTTTTTTTTTTTTAAAAAAAAATTTTTTTTTTTTTAATAAAAACCCTTTTTTTTTTTATTTTTTAGTTTTTTGGGGGTTTTAATTATTTTTTTTTTAATTATTTTTTTTTTTTTT
>NZ_NBIU01000139.1 GCF_003245365.1 Helicobacter valdiviensis | reverse complement strand
TTAGATTGCCACGAGTTCTACGAACTCTTACAATGACAATTTTGTTTGTTAGATTAATAGTCTATTTAGTGTTTAGCTTTCTTGTAGATTACTTGTTGTTTCATTTCCTATAATGATATAGAGGATAATAATTTACTTCAACCTTTTATCAATGCTTTGCAATAATAAGAGATTATCAATGAAATTATTAAAATTTTATAAGTTAAAAGGTTACAAGAATTAAAGTTAAATTCTAGTAGTGGCAGTGAGACTTTAGGAGTTTTTTAAAATGTTGTGCAAGTATGGATAAATTACTAAGCAATGTGTAGGGTGAGACTA
>NZ_NBIU01000138.1 GCF_003245365.1 Helicobacter valdiviensis | reverse complement strand
ATATGAACTTATTTAAAGAAGAAGTTCTTAAAACTTCTTCTTTCTTACATCTTCTAAAATATCATTAGCGATATTATTAACACTTTGGGTAATGGCATTAGTATCATTAGCTACTGCTACATTATCATGGGTTACTGCTTCAAGTTGAGCTACTGCTTCATTAATCTGTCCTACACCCATAGCTTGTTCTTTAATAGATTCATTCATATCATTAATGCCTTGCACTAAAACATTAACATTAGCTTCTATTTCATTTAATGATTTACCAGTTCTCTCTGCTAGTTTTCTAACTTCATCAGCTACTACTGCAAATCCTCT
>NZ_NBIU01000137.1 GCF_003245365.1 Helicobacter valdiviensis | reverse complement strand
GTTTAAAAGATTTATCTAAACAATATTGAAAGATAAAATTAGTTTTATTTAAAAGATTGTCTTTAATTTGTTTATTTGTTTGATTTGTAAATTTAGAATAAATGAAAGATATAAAATGATTGAGAGTTTTAGAATGAATACTAATACTAGATTGATTAAAAGGTTTAGATGGAATGAGTAATTTATAGATTGCTTTAACTTTAAAGAGTTTTGTGATGATAGAGAAAGACTCTCTAAAGTATCTAAAGCAATAAAGAAGAGTTAATAAAGAGCTAGAATGCCCCCCCCCCCCGCACTAATAGTGGAGAGATAGAAAGGGTTTTAGAAAT
>NZ_NBIU01000136.1 GCF_003245365.1 Helicobacter valdiviensis | reverse complement strand
CTATAAAGCTTTTATAGTTAAAAACCAAACACCACAAAGGAAAGAGTTGTGAAGTGTAAGTGGATTTACCATGAGCTCTTGGTGCAGCTATGGCGTGTTTTTCGCCTTTATTTTAACTTCGCAAGGGAAGTAAATTCCCTTTTGCGAGGAAGGACACAAGTGTCCTTTCCAAACCCCTAAAGGCTCCGCGCCACTTCGTGGGTTTTTACAAAGTATATTTTAGGTGTGCATAAGCATTAAAAATTAAGAATTATTTTAAAAAGGATACAAAATGAAAGAAAAAATAATTGTTTTAGAAAATGGCGAAAATTTAGTGATGAAAGAACCCAATGTGCGTGTTTTAAAAAATGCAAC
>NZ_NBIU01000135.1 GCF_003245365.1 Helicobacter valdiviensis | reverse complement strand
AATTTCCATATTAAATGTTTCCCTTCATCTGAAAAAACATCTTAACATATCCACCCTTATACCAAGTTTTATGAGCTTTAATAAAAGCTTCTCCCAATTTATAAGCATAACATTCTTTCTCTTTTAAGGCTTCTTTATAGTCAGGGTAAGCTTCTAAAGGAGGTAGTTTTGCAGAAGGATCTTTTTTTATTTTTTCTTGATAAATTTTTTGTTCTTGTTTATGTTTATCTTTTATATAAGATAATACAAAAGGCATTCTTATATAACCTAATAAAGATTTAGAATTTGCTATTAAAGCTTGTCCTATTTTATAGGATAATTGGTTTTGGATTCTTGCTTTGGCAGTTCCGTATT
>NZ_NBIU01000134.1 GCF_003245365.1 Helicobacter valdiviensis | reverse complement strand
TAAGTCCTAAGAAGCAAATAAGGTCTTAATTTTTTATAAGTTTCTTCACCCATATATGCCCTAAATTGATCTTCATAGTATGCAAATTCGGGTTTATCATCGAAGTTAAAATTAACTTCACCTATTTTATAACTACCGTGATACTTGCTAAGATAATATTTACAACCATTAGAAAGGACTTGAGGGAATTTTTTCTTCAAATAAGAAAAATTCACAAAATGAGTTTCATTTCCTACTTTAATTTCACTACCCAAATATTTACTACGAAATTCTTCTCTTTTCTTCTCTTTTTCCAATATCTCTTCTCTTATCTCTTTATCAAAGATATAAATTCCACCATAATTTCTTGCAAGATTTTCTAGCTCACTTGC
>NZ_NBIU01000133.1 GCF_003245365.1 Helicobacter valdiviensis | reverse complement strand
GTCTCCGCGTGGGTGGTCCTGAGCGGCACGGTCGCCGGTAGCCGAGCCGTTGGCGGGAGCGACCGATACCTGAACTTGTTGTCGCAAGCTGCCTTGGTGGCAGTCACGGGCATAGTCATCACCGGCATCTTTAATGGATGGCACCGCGTCGGCACATCGGACCATCTGACGCATACGTCCTATGGCGCAACGTTGTTGGTCAAGGTGGTCCTTGTCCTGTTTGCCCTTGTCCTAGGGGGCTACAACAAGTTTATCGGCTTGCCGGCGGCGAGCCGCTCGCTCGATGGTGTGGGCGTGGTCCGTAAGGTACTTCAGATAGAAAGCATTCTTTTGCTTGGCGTGCTTATTTCTGCGGCAATTCTCACTTCTCAACAACCACCGGCAGCAATGTAGGCGCTGCAG
>NZ_NBIU01000132.1 GCF_003245365.1 Helicobacter valdiviensis | reverse complement strand
AGAATAATTTTTAATCTTTGCATTATAATGATTATATTTTATACTTAAATCCCCTAAAGAACTTAAATCTTCTTTGTTGTATTTAAAATAATAAAGTAGATTTTCTTCTCTTGCTTCAAATGAAAACTCATTATTTTCTTTTGCACCTAAAAGAAGTTTTTCATAAAAAAATATTCTTGTGTTAAATTTTTTAAATTTAATATCATATTCTTTTTCTATTCTTTTAATATCAAGCAAAGAATCATTTTTAATAAATATATCACAATGGTTATCATAAATATGGATTAAATTTGACATTGATGAAGCATTATTTAAAAAGATAATTCTTTTGTTTTTGTCTTTATTTTCTAAGATGAAATGGTTTAGGTTTTTAGAATGAGAAGTTAAGAGATTGGGATTTTGTT
>NZ_NBIU01000131.1 GCF_003245365.1 Helicobacter valdiviensis | reverse complement strand
AGTCTAGCTTGAGAGCTTATCCCATATTCTAAGCTTCTTTCTAGGTTTTCAAAGTTTAGGGCTTTGAATTTGAAATCACCCAATGATAAAACCATTTAAACTCCTTTTTAGTATTGCAAAGTTAAAATTATTTAGATAAGGTTGATACCTAAAATGTAGTAGTAGGATACCCCAATTACTTGGGCTATGTATTGTGAGTGCAAGTCTCACCGCCTTATCTAATCTTAATATAATTACCTTCATTCTTGTTTCTTGCATTAATTTTGCCTAATGTCACTATTGCATTTGTTTTACCAAATTTCTTTAATTTATAATCAGGTGTTATTACAATTTTATTGATACGACTAGAATCCTTTTTATCTTCAAAGAAATACAACAAAGAATTATTTGCACTATCCCAATAAACCTCTTTTGCTTCTT
>NZ_NBIU01000130.1 GCF_003245365.1 Helicobacter valdiviensis | reverse complement strand
CAATGAAAGATTAGATAGTGTGGTTTATAGATTTTATGGAAGTTTGGAGTATTTTAGTATGGTTTTAGAAGTAAATCCCAAGCTTACTCCACTTTTAAAAAATGGAGATGTTGTGAATTTGCCAATAATAGAAAAGCCAACAAATAAAGAAGAAGCACTATGGTAACTTGTGAAACTTTAATTTTTATAAAAAGTAATTTTTCTCATGGCGGTGTGAGCCCTGAATTTTGCAAGCAAAATTCTTCCCAAGCCACTCGCAAAATTCTTTTTATAAAATTTTAAAAAGGAGAATCCAATGATTAACAAACCAAACTTTAAACTCCTAGCCAAAGGTAAAGACATCACACAAAAGATTTCTAAAAATCTCATAAGCCTAAGCTATGAGGATAAAGAAAAAGATGAGAGTGATGAGATAAGCTTTAGTGTTTTTG
>NZ_NBIU01000013.1 GCF_003245365.1 Helicobacter valdiviensis | reverse complement strand
AACCAAAGAACTTGTGTGGTGAGTGAGAACTTTAAGACAAACAATCCTTGTATGGCACAAAGAATATAGAGGAAATTTGTATTCAAGATATCTAGCATATAGATTTATAAAATTTCAAGAGGCACGGACACTAAGTCCGCTAACCTCTTAAAATTTCATAAAAGCTAAAGCTATATACCGTAACTATTAGAATTTATTACATCTTTTTCTTTTTTAGCCTCGTTCCAAAAATTTATTAAAAACTCACAAAGCTCATCCGCCACTACTAGAATTTATTTTTAATTCTTGCAGTTTTTTTAACTTATAAAATTTTAATAATTTCATTGATAATCTCTTGTCATTGCGAAGCTCTTTAGAACTGAAGCAATCTATAAAACAATCTTTAAAAGTAAATCCTTTAGAGTAAGTATTTAATAGATTTTAAAAATTTTATAGGGTTTATATTATTTATCTAGTCTCACCCTGCACATTGCATAGCAATTTGCCCATACTTGCACAACATTTTAAAAAACTCCTAAAGCCTTACTGCCACTACTAGAATTTATTAACCTATCTTTACCACTTTATTTTAAATAACTATATTTAAAAACTCTCTAACCTCTTAAAATTTCATAAAAACTAAAGCTATATATAGTAACTACTAGAATTTATTGAATTCTTGTAACCGTTTAACTTATAAAATTTTAATAATTTCATTGATAATCTCTTGCCATTGCAAAGCTCTTTAGAACTGAAGCAATCTGAAAAACAATCAAGAAGCTTAAGCATTCATTAGACTGTCACGCAGTGTTCCACTGCTCGCAGTGACGCTCCTATGTTTCTTTAGACTGCCATGCAATTTGTTTTTATTGTCTTTATAGAAGATGTAAAAAGGAGCTAGTATGGAATTAATAATTTTATTTATAATTTTTTTAATAGTTCTCATTCTAGTTTCAAAAAGAAACTAGAATAAAACATATCTAACAAAACAATAAGTTTCTAGTTAATACCTGCTTAACTTAGACTTAAAGTATTTTAAAAAATTCTTCTAAAGGTAAAGAGCGAAGCTCCCCCGCAAGCGTAGCGTAGTGGGACGGGGGCTTCAGGTAGGTGCAGGGAGTGGAACTCCCGCTCGCGTAATGAGGAATTTACAACCCCAGCGAAGTTAAAATAAGCAGGTTAGAATCTTTTCTTTTTGCCTTTTATTTAAACTCTTTTAATTTTTATTACTATTTATAAAATGATAGGTTTATTGATTGTGCTTTGTGGGTCTTTAGATTGCCACACACAAGTCCTATCAATGCTTTTGGTAACAAAATAGTGCATTATAGGGGATTTTCTTATTATTATGTTTAGGTTTATGGCAATCTAAAAAACTCATTAAAAGGCGTTTTTATACATTGCAATTCTAAATAACCCTTAGGATATACTATAGATTTTAATTCTTTTATTTCTAATTTGTAAAAATATATTCCCCCACAATAAAGCTATCTAGCTCATAAACAACCTAAAATCTAATTTTTCATGTGCAAAAGTAGTTAAGTCTATTTCTTGATGTGAGGCAAACAAACAATTTTCTTTATCATTTAAGCTTATATAGCCCTTTTGCAATGTGCTTTGTGCTAGAAACTCACATTTTCTCGCCACTTCTTTGGAAAGTTCTAAATTTTCATACAAAATTTGACTAGATTTCCTATAAGAAAGTGGGATTGCCCTTGTAGCGTTTTGAGTAAGGGTTTTAATATTTGCATAAGCATATTGCTCCATTAAGTCTTCACAGCTTAGCACACTAAAAGCAATAGCAGGATGCGCATAATCTTCATTTTGACAAATCGCATAATACCAACTTGCTATTTGATTATGCAAAAACTCTGTATTTTTCAAAGTAGCTCTTGCTATACTAATTGCACCATTGCGACATTCTTTGCTTAAAAGTGAAGCATTTGCGATGCGTGCTAGCTTCAAAAGACTTAAAGGTTTAGTTTTAAATGCATTAGCTAACACATAAACTACACCCTCTTGAGGTGCAAACACCTCTAACATATAGCCCCTAAGCCATTCTTGAAAGCTTTTAGCATCTACTACCCTACCCCAAGAAATATAAGTTTCTAGCCCAAAGCTATGTGAATATGCCCCATTTGCAAAGGCACTATCAAACAAAAAAGCTCCTAGCATTAATGATGATGGCTTGCATGCTTTAGCGCACATTTTAAAACCTTTTGTGCTTTTTGATAAGGCACTTTATTAGCTTCTAACCATTCTATCAACAAATAATCTTCTTCTACAATCATCGCTCCCTCTTCAAAAACTGCTGGAGTATGTCTATTACCGATAGAATGAGCCACAAAACCCATTTGCATCATATCTTTTGGAGTGATTAAAAGCACATTTTGCGGTAGAAAATCCACCACAAAAATGCTTTTATCATCTTCTCCTAAAATATCGCCATTATGCAAATGTCCCTCTTGCAAATTCACACCTATTTCTATTCCACTATCGCTCTTTAGGCGTATAATCTGCTTTAGTCTATCCTCTGCACTTACTTTTACTTTATCAATAGTTTTACCTTTACAATCAAAACTACTAATATTACCGATTATTTTAGAAACTATCATGATTTTTCCTAGAATAAATAATATCTTTGTGCTAAAGGCAGTTCGCTAACAGGCTCACTATAAGCCTCTTTACCATCTACACTTACCACATAAGTTTGCGGATCTACATCAATTTTTGGCGTAGCATTATTTAGCTTCATATCCGCCTTTTTAGCATGTGCTGCACCTTTGATTGGCAATACTTTTTTCTTAATTCCATATTCCTCTGCTACATTTGCTTCTACTGCCATTTTACACATAAAGCTATAGCAAGTCCTATGCACTGCTTCGCCTATTGCACCAAACATTTTTCTATGCATAATAGGCTCTGGCGTAGGAATAGAAGCATTGCTATCTCCCATTACTGAAAGTGCACAAAAGCCACCTTTAATTACCATTTTAGGCTTTGTTCCAAACGATTTTGGATCCCAAAGAACCAAATCAGCAATTTTTCCTACCTCTACACTTCCTACATACTCGCTAACTCCTGCAGCAATAGCTGGATTAATTGTGTATTTTGCAATATAGCGTTTAATTCTATTGTTATCACAATATTCGCTATCACCCTCCATAGCACCTCTTTGCTCTTTCATTTTATGTGCGGTTTGCCAAGTTCTACTTACCACTTCACCAATTCTTCCCATAGCTTGAGAATCTGAACTCATAATAGAAATTGCTCCCAAATCATGCAAAACATCTTCAGCACCGATTGTTTCTTTTCTAATACGACTATCTGCAAAAGCAACATCTTCTTTTACATTTTTACTTAAATGGTGGCATACCATTAACATATCTAAATGCTCTTCAATAGTATTTGTAGTAAATGGCATTGTCGGGTTTGTAGAAGCGGGTAGAATGTTTGCATCTCCTGCTAATTTAATAATATCTGGAGCATGTCCACCACCTGCACCCTCTGTGTGGAATGTATGGATAGTTCTTCCACCAATAGCTGCTCTAGTATCCTCTACACAACCAAACTCATTAAGCGTATCTGTATGGATTCCCACAGATACATCTGCAATCTCGGCTGCTTTTAGCGCATTATCAATCGCACTCTTTGTAGTTCCCCAATCTTCATGGATTTTAAGCCCAGCAGCCCCTGCTCTTAATTGCTCCAAATTTACCTCCACATTAGATCCATGTCCTTTTCCATAAAGTCCTATATTAATAGGTAAATCATCTGTCCCTTGTAGCATTCTTTTAATATGGAATTTTCCTGGGGTGCAAGTAGTTGCTTTTGAACCATCATTAGGCCCCGTTCCTCCTCCAAAAAGAGTTGTAACACCATTGCTTAATGCTTCATTTACTTGCTCTGGGTTAATAAAGTGAATATGCGTATCCACGCCACCTGCTGTTAAAATAAGCCCTTCTCCTGCTAATGCTTCTGTGCTAACTCCTGTAACAAAATCTACACCATCCATAATATCTGGGTTTCCACCCTTACCTATTCCATAAATAAGTCCATCTTTAATCCCAATATCTGCTTTATAAATTCCTGTATAATCAATAACCAAAGCATTTGTAATGATTAAATCCACAACATCTTTATCTAGCATTCTAGAATTCTGTCCCATACCATCTCTTAGTGTTTTTCCACCACCAAATTTACATTCCTCACCATAGATTGCATAATCTTTTTCAACTCTAGCAAAAAGATTAGTATCTGCAAGCCTTATACTATCGCCCTTTGTAATCCCAAAATGAGATGCATATTCTGCTCTACTTACTTTAAACATAGCTTCTCCTTATAATTTTCCATTAATTTTGCAGTTTTGTCCCCACACTTCTCTAGTTCCTGCCAAATCTATTAAATTTACGCTTTTTGTAACACCTGGTTCAAAACGCACTGCAGTTCCACTAATAATATCTAATCTTTTTCCTCTAGCTTTTTCTCTATCAAAGATTAAAGCTGTATTGGTTTCATAAAAATGATAATGTGATCCTACCTGAATAGGTCTATCTCCACTATTTGTAACTTCTAGCGTAATTGCTTCACGGTTTGCATTGCAAACAATCTCACCTTGTGCATAAATAATTTCACCAAGTTTCATATTAACTCCTTAATTTATTGGATGATGGATTGTTACAAGCTTAGTTCCATCTCTAAAAGTCGCTTCTACTTGCACCTCATCTACCATATCAGCAACGCCTTCTAAAACTTGTGATTTAGATAAAACATTCTTACCCTCATTCATAAGCTCACTCACACTTTTGCCATCTCTAGCACCCTCTAATATAAAATCACTTATTATTGCTATTGCCTCAGGACAATTTAGCTTTAATCCTCTTTCTAATCGTTTTCTTGCTACAACAGCTGCATAACTTAATAAAAGTTTTTCTTGCTCTTTTTGCGTTAAAGTCATATTTTCTCCTTAAGTTAAATTTAAATTACTTTGTAATTTTTTTTAATAATTAAAATTCATATTTACTCCTTTTACAAAGTAACGCTTGAGTGCGTTAATGTATTCTAATGCCCCATCTTGATTTTTAGATAAAATTCTTACAATAAGATTGTCTTTGATTTTACTTGCATAAGCTTTGAGGTTTTTTTCATTTTTATGTGGAACCTCATCTAATCCACGGATAAAAATCGTATAAAAATATTCATATTCTAAAAGTAAATGGAGATTTTTTGGACTAAAATAACAAAAAGCATCATTTAAAATAAGCCTACTTTCTATAAATAGCCTAAAATTCATCTTTGCTTTAAAATCTCCTAAAGAATAACCTATAAATCCACCATCTAAATAAAAAAACTTAGAATCTTTTTTGGCAAACAAACTTGTTTGGCTTAAAAAATCACTCTTTGCATAAAAGATATTGGCATCATTATGAAAAACTAGACTTGAATTTTCATCCAAATGGATTTTGCTCTCCAAAATAGAATGCCCTTTATAGATTTTTTGGTTAGATTGAGAATTTAGCGTTACTTTAGAATTAAAAAGTGCAATTTCTTGCCTATAAGTATCTCCGCTTACTAGCCCTCCACCAAGAGTGCTAATATAGGCGAAAAATTCATTTTCACTTAGCCTCTCACCGCAAATAGGAACTTGCAATAATCTTTGCATACCACTTTGATAATGTTCTTTTAAAGCACCTTCTTGAAGTTTGATTTTTAAAATATTCATCTATAAATCTTTTAAAAGGCAATTTCTTTCAATCCAATTAATCACATCTTCTAAACCTTCATCTTTTTTAAGATTTGTAAAATAGAAATCTTTATTGCCTCTAAAATGTCTTGTATCACTTGCCATTACTTCAAGATTTGCACCTACATAAGGCGCTAAGTCGGTTTTATTAATCACAAATAAATCAGATTTTATCATACCTGCACCTGCTTTTCTTGGGATTTTCTCACCCTGCGCCACATCAATAACATAAATACTAAAATCTACTAAATCTGGACTAAAAGTAGCTGCTAAATTATCCCCACCGCTCTCTAAAAACAATAAATCAAGAGAAAATTTCTTTTGCAACTCCATTAATGCTGCCTCATTCATTGAAGCATCTTCTCTAATTGCTGTATGCGGACAACCACCTGTTTCCACACCAATAATCCTATCTTCAGAAAGAACACTGTTTTTAGCCAAAAACAAAGCATCTTCTTTGGTGTAAATATCATTGGTTACTACCGCAATTTCATAATTTTCACTCATTTTTCTAATAACTCTTTCAATAAGCAGTGTTTTTCCAGCACCTACTGGACCGCCAACACCTATAATCACTGGCTTTTTCATATATTTTCTCCATAATTCTTAAACATAAATTCTTAAACATAAGCATAGTAGGCTAATTTATTTTAAATATGGCTTAAATAATATGCTTATTTAATTAACTTATTTGCATAATATTTAATTTTAAGTATAAAATATTGTTTTTTAACATATAAATTAATAATCAGTTACTTTTTGTATCAAATCAAGAGAAAAAAAGAAAAAAAAGAAAAAAATCATTTTTTTAATTATGATTCAGTTTATTTTTTGAATTTTATAGTTATCTTAGGGAGTATTTACGAAAAAATATAATCTATCTATTTATATTTTTAATAAATATTAAAAGTTATTTTAACAAAAAGGAAAAAACATGAATAATGATGAACTAAGAGGCAATGCAACTGCAATGACTTATGTGATATTTCTTGTAGGAATTTTGTTTTTATCTTTTACAGCTCCATGGCAAAAATTATCCAACTTTGATCCAGCAACAGGTGCTTTTGTGCGTTGTTTAATTGGTGCTCTTTGTTTGATACCTTTTGCTATTATGGAAGCAAGAAAAATCGGTTCTCTTAGTAAAAAAGGTGTGCTATTATCTCTTTTGGCTGGACTTGTTTTGGGAATTGATTTTACTGCTTGGAATTATTCTATTTATTTTGTGGGTTCTGGAATTGCTTCTATTTTGTTAAATATTCAAGTAATTATGTTACCTGCTTTAGCATTCTTTGTAGATAGAGAAAAAATCCCTTTTAGCTATTATTTTATAGCACCTATTATGTTAGCAGGTGTGATTTTAGCAGGAGGTGCGTTAGAAAATGGTATCGTAGATCCAAACGGCCCCCAAGAAGTATTTGGGTTAGGAATTATGGCAGTTGGAACAATTTGTGGATTAACTTCTGGATTTTGTTATGGTATCTATCTTTTTGCAAGTAGAAGAGCTGGAAGAATTGGCAATGGACAAGTTGTGCAACCTATTTTTCTTTCAAGCATGGCACAATTAGTAGCACCTCTAATATGGGCATTTTTAATCACAGGGCAAGGATTTGATTTTACAAATGGTGTTATGGTAGATACTGCAGGTGGTATTAAAGCTATGCACTTAAGTGCTGAAATGGGAAATATTACAAGCGTATTTTCATCAGTAACTATCGGAGATCCTATTAATACTACAAATTGGTTTTGGATGATTGTTCTAGGGGTGGCAGGGCAAGCAGCAGCTTGGACTTTTACACAGCATGGTTCTATCAAATTAAACCCAACTTTAGGCGCAGGACTTTTGATTTTAAGCCCTATTGCTACAGTAGCTCTTATTGCTCCTATTATGTTTGGCGAGAGCCTCTCTGCATTACAAATTTTTGGTGTTGTGATTGCTTTGCTTGCAGTTGCTTATCAAAATGGCTTATTAAGTGCAATCTTTGGCAAAAAGAAATAAATTATATCCTCTTAGCATCCATTGCTAAGGGATACAACCAAAACACTCCAAAACAAATCATTTTCTTTACAAATAAGTTGTAATTAATAAAAGATATATTAGAATTCCCACTGCCCTTTTTGAGACTTGTGCAATAGGGTTTTTAAGCAATGCTTCAGGGTGGGAACACAGCAGAGCACTTGAAAATTTTATGTGCCGCAAGTATCTTAAGAGGGGTGCTTATGTATCTAACTCCTTTTCTTCCTCTTCCATAGATTTTAAGATTTCTTGATAAGTTTCTAAAGAAAGTTTTGCTTGTTCTTCATCAATCTTTGCCATTACATAGCCAATATGCAAAAGCACATAATCACCAATCTTAACTTCTTCACTCATTAAATCTAAACTCGCCTCTCGTTCAATTCCTAAAGTATCCAAAACCACCATATTCGTATCTTTATCAATAGAAACCACTTTAGAAGGTATGGCTAGACACATAATTTTCTCCTTTTTTAGTTTTTAAAAATTCGCAAAACTGCACCAAACTTGCTTCATCTTTATTAGAAAGCACAAATAAAGGGATTTTCTTTTTAAGCTTATCCAAATCCTCTCTTACCTGCTCTATTTTAAAGCCAAAAATCTCTATCAAATCTGCTTTACTTACCACTACAGCATCTGCACATAAAAACATGGTAGGATATTTTAAAACCTTATCATCACCCTCTGGAGTTGAAAGCAATACAATATTTAAATTCGCACCCAAATCATAGCTTGCAGGACATACAAGATTTCCCACATTTTCTATAAAAAGATATTCTTTTAGAGGGGCTTTTTTTTGCAATTCCCCCAAAGCCTCTTTTACCATTAATGCTTCCAAATGGCAAGCATCCCCTGTAGTAATCTGATGTGCATTAACACCAAGATTTAGCAATCTTTGTGCATCTCTATTTGTCTGCAAATCTCCTTCTACTACGCTAAATTCCAACAATTTCTTTTTGGCAATGCTTTCTAAAAGAGTAGTTTTTCCACTTCCAGGAGAACTCATAAGATTAATAGCAAAAATATTATTATTTCTATAAAACTCCCTTAATTTTATGGCTTCTTCATCATTTTTAGAAAGAATTCTACTTAGCACTTCTATGCTTTTTTTATTCATTGTAGGATTTTCCATAAATTTCCTTAAAATTTTTAAAAAATTACTAAAATTATGGCTAACCTTATCTAAAATATTCTTGATAAAAGGGTAAATTTCTACCAAAATTTTATCAAATATTTTCCATTTGGTTAAATTTTATTTTAATTTTTTGGTTTTTTTCCTATAATCTATGCAAAACCAAAAAATCCAAGGAGGAAGTTTATGCAAACTCCAAAAATTTTAATCATTGGTGGAGGATATGGAGGTTTAAAGGCCGCTTTAGGCCTCCAAAGAAAACTAAAAACACCAGCAAGCATCACTCTAATTAGCAAACACGATTACCACTATCAAACTACTTTACTCCATAAAGTTTCCATAGGCACACTTAGTGCTAGAAAAGCTAGAATTTATTATAGAAAAATTCTAAATCCCAAAAAAATTCATTTCATCAAGGATAAAATTCTTAAAATTCTTCCTAATGAAAATAAAGTTTTAGGCAATGGCGGAGAATATTCTTATGATTATTTAATTATCGGACTTGGTTTTAAACCCGATAGTTTTGGTATTAAAGGAGTAGAAGAACATACTTTTAAACTCTCTTCTTTAAATGCTTCGCTAAAACTTTCTAAAAACATAGAAAATAAATTTAAAGAATTTGTGCATACTAAAAACCCACAAGATCTCCATACTATCATTTGCGGAACAGGATTTACTGGCATTGAATTTGCAGCAGAGCTTGCCACTCAAATTAGTGAATTAAGTCTTATTTGTGGAATTGACAAGAATATTCCCAAAATCACTTGCATTGGAAGATCTAAACATATTTTGCCCGTATTTGATCAAAAATTAGCAAAAGTTGCACAAGATAAACTCCAAAAACTAGGTGTAGAAATCATCTGTGAAGGAAATATTAAAGAAATTCAAAAAAACAAAGTCCTCTTAGAAAAAGATGGTAAAGAATTAGAAATATGTGGCAATACTATTATTTGGAGTGCGGGTGTTAAAGGAAGCGATATTGTAGAAAAAAGTGAAATCCCCAACAAAAAAGGCAGAATCCCTGTAAATTCGCAACTCCAATGCGAAAGTTTCCCCAATATTTATGCAGTAGGCGATTGTGCTCTTGCTACAAGCAAAGATGTTATCCACGCACCCACTGCGCAACTAGCAGCACAAATGGGAGATTATATAGCTGATTTGTTTGTAGCTAAGCTTTCTAATGAACCTTTTAAAAAAGATTTTAAATTCCACCATAGAGGCACAGTTTGTTCTATAGGACACACTGATGGAGTGGGTGTAGTTTATGGTAAAAAACTCAAAGGAGAAATGGCAGCATTTATGAAAAATACTATTGAAAACAAATGGCTCTTTAGCATTGGAGGTTTTGAAATGGTTTTCAAAAAAGGACAATTCCGCTACCGCACTAGCAATTAATTTAAGCAAAAAGTAAGCTCTTAAAAATATAATTGCTAGATTTTTTACATATTTTTAGTTTAAAAAAGGTTTGCAATGAATAAAGCTTTAATGATTTTCCTTTTTTGTCTTAGTTTCTTAAATGCTAAGCCCACAGTAAGCGTTAGCATTCCTCCACAAGCCTATTTTGTGGAACAAATTGCAAAAGATAGTGTAGAAATTAATATCTTAATTTCACCAAATACAGACGAACACAACTTTGATTTTAAACCACAAGATGCCCTAAAACTCTCTAAAAGCGATTTGTTTTTTAAAGCTAATATGGAATTTGAAAATGCAATGCTAGATAAATTTCAAGAACTTTTTTCCAATCTTACAGTAGTAGATACTAACGCAAATGTTCCTCTTTTATCTCACACACATAATCATTCACATAGCCATTTTGATCCACACACTTGGCTAGATCCAAATCTCGTCAAAATCCAAGCTAAAAATATCTTAGAAGCTTTAAGCCAACAATACCCAACAAACAAAGATTTCTATACAGCAAACTACCTTAATTTTATTGAAAAACTTGAAAAATTAAACGACACAATTAAAGCTTCTCTTGCCCCTTTAAAATCTAAACAATTTATTGTTTATCACCCTAGCTGGAGCTATTTTGCAAAAGCCTATGGATTAGTGCAACTTCCTGTAGAAATTAATGGCAAAGAACCTAAGCCCAAAGAACTTTTAAACCTTATAAAAACTGCTAAAAAAAACAATATCCACACAATCTTTGTCCAATCTGGCTTTCCTGAAAATGCCGCTAAAACCCTAGCCAAAGAACTCAATGCAAATATTGTGCAAATCAACCATCTCTCATACGATTGGGAGAATGAGCTTTTAAAAACCACACAATCTTTAAGCAATAGTCTAAAATGAAGCTCTTTGAAATTAAAAATCTTAGCTTTTCTTACAAGGAAGAACTTGTCTTAAAAAATATCCATCTTAGTTATGACAGTGAAGACTTTTTAGCCATCATTGGTCCTAATGGAGGGGGTAAATCTACCCTCATCAAACTTATTTTAGGTATCTTAGAACCTAAAACACCCCTTTGTTTCCTTATCTCTAAAAATAAAATAGGTTATGTTCCACAAAATCCTATTCCAAATCCAAATTTTCCTTTACGCGTTTTAGAAGTAGTGCTAATGGGAAGAATCCATCAAAAAAAATTTGGATTTTACAGCAAAAAAGACAAAGAGAGTGCTTTGAATGCACTTAAAAAAGTAGGTTTGCAAGATTTATGGGATAGGAGCATACAAGACTTAAGTGGAGGACAAATCCAACGCGTATTTATTGCAAGAGCGTTGGTAAGTGATTGCAAGCTTTTAATTTTAGATGAGCCCACTGCAAGTGTGGATTCTAAAATGTCTATCCAAATCTTTGAACTCTTAAAAGAATTGCACAATCAAGGTATAGGGATTATCCTTATTTGCCACAATATCAATCTTATTTTAGCTTATGCTAATAAAATCGCCCATCTTGATAAAGAGCTTACTTTACACACAAATCCTCAAGAAAAACAAAAATCACATCTTCTAAAGCATCTTTTAAGCGAACATAACCATTTTTGCGATGTGGAATTAAGCCTTAATCTTTGTGAATGCAATATGCCTAAGCACCAAAATATAGGAAAACACAATGCTTGAACTCTTAGAACATGACTTTTTTATCCATGCCCTAATAGGTGCATTTCTTGTAAGCATTGCTTGTGGTATTATGGGTTCTTTAATTATGGTAAATCGCTTACTTTCTATGGCAGGCGGTATAACGCACGCAGCATTTGGAGGTATTGGAATAGCATTTTATTTTGGGATTCCCATTTTATTAAGCACAAGTATTTTTACGCTAATTTTAGCTATTTTAGTTGCATATTTAACCAAAAAATACGAAAAAAGAAGCGACAATATTATCGCTGTAATTTGGGCTTTAGGAATGGCAGTTGGAATTATTTTAATTGATCTTTCTAGTGGATATTCTAGTGATTTAATGTCTTATCTTTTTGGAAGCATTTTAGGAATTTCACAATATGATTTATATCTTATGGGCATTATAGATTTTATCTTTTTAGTCTTGATTGTAGTTTTTTACCGTCAATTTGAAGCAGTAAGCTTTGATTCTCAATTTGCAAAATTAAAAGGGGTTTCTACAGATTTCTTCCATTATCTTTTAGTGATTATGATTGCATTTTGCATTGTAATTACTATTCGCACAGTAGGATTAATATTAGTCATTGCACTGCTTAGTATTCCTTGCTTTATTGCAGAACAATTTACAAAAAGATTAGGCTCTATGATGGCTTTAAGTGCCATCTTAAGTATGTTTTTCTGCTTAGTTGGACTACTTTTAAGCTATTTTTTAAACCTAAGCAGTGGAGCTAGCATTATTTTAGTTGCAAGCTTGGGATTTTTCCTTAGCATCTTTAAAAAACTAACTATTTTTCATAGATAATCACTTCATAAGAGCTCTGTTTTTTAATAATAGATTTCCCACTCTGATTGCTCTTAAACTTCTCTAAATCCATCAAAAGATTTTCAATTTCTTTGTCCTGCTCATCTAAGCGATCTTTAAGACGCAAAATAATATCCACTCCTGCCAAATTCACTCCCAAATCCCGCGTAAGACGCAAAATGGTTTTGATTTTATCAATATCTCTTTGAGAGTAAAGACGCATTTTACCATCTGTCCGCCCTGGTTCCACCAATCCTTCGCGTTCATACTGCCTAAGCGTTTGTGGATGGATTGATAAAATCTTTGCAACAACACTAATAAGATAGACAGGTTCATCATAACTATACATTTTTGCCTCCTTATAAATATTTTTCTAATGCAGTTTTTAATTCCTCTGGCAAAGTATCTACATCTGGCAAAATTACATTAGCTTCTAAAAATAAATCACCCTTTGCACCACTTTTCCTATCATAGCCACCAAGCTCTTTTACTCTAAATCTTTGCTTATTTTTTGTATTTTTAGGCACTTTTAAGGTAATTGTTTTATAAAGTGTTTCTATCTCTACCTTACCTCCAAAAAGTGCAATTTTAAGCGGAAGTTCAAAACTTTTTGTAAGATTATTTCCTTCTTGAGAATATTCAGGATGCTCTGCCACACTTACTTTTAAAAGCAAATCTCCATTCTGCCCCCCTGCACTCCTGCCTTTACCTCTTAAGCGGATTGTTTCGCCATTTTTAATTCCTGCGGGTATTTTAATATCATAAGTTGCACTCTCCACATTCACACTATGCTTTCCACCTAAAACTGCTGTGCTAAAAGGAATGGTAATGTTTGCATTGATATCTAAATTTGCACTTCTAAATCCTCCCCCAAAAGGATTAAATCCCTCTCCAAAACCTCCACCAAATCCTTGAGAGAATCCACCTCCACTTCCAAAAATCTGGCTTAATATATCATCTAAATTAACATTTCCTTGCCCTCTTGCAAAGTCATGGAAATTCTGCCCTCCAAACATAGAATCACCAAACTGATCGTATTGTTTGCGTTTTTTCTCATCGCTTAAAATCTCATAAGCTGCATTGATTTCTTTAAACTTTTCCTCTGCATCCTTTTCTTTATTAATATCAGGATGGTATTTTCTAGCCAAACGGCGATAGGACTTTTTAATCTCATCTGCACTTGCATTTGGGCTTACCTCAAGCGTATCATATAAACTTTTTGACATTTTCTTACTAACCTTTATTTAAAAATATTAACTCTTAATCTAATGCTAATTATATTATAAAAGTTTAGTTTATGTCAATCAAGTTTTAAAATATTTTGCTATAATTATCCTTTATATCTCTCTATTTAGGAAAACTATGAAAAATGCCTTATTATGTCTTAGTGCAAGTGCAGGCAGTGGCAAAACCTACCGTCTTGTTATGCGTTATCTTGAATTACTATTTTTAGGTGCTAAACCCTCTTCTATTCTTACACTTACCTTTACCAAAAAAGCAGCCAAAGAAATGGAAGAAAGAATCGTGCAAAAAATCAAAGAGATTTATGACAATAAAAATGATATTAATTATATAAAAAATCTTGAGTTTATTTCTATCAATAATCCCAAACAGATGGAAGAAAAAATTTCACAAATCTATCACAATTTTTTAAAAGATGATTTGAAAATTACTACCATTGATGCATTTTTTGGCAGGATTTTAAAAAATTTTTGCTGGTATGTAGGAGTAGAGCATAATTTCCAAATAGCCTCCCAAAACCATGAAGAAATCACAAATTTATTTTTAAATCTTTTAGAACATTCTTTTTCTAAAAAGCTTAATTTGGAAAAAATGATTGATTTTGCCCTCCAAAGTAACCAAGATTTAGAATCCCTTTTGTCTTTATGTGCGTTTTTAGATTCTTTTAAAGAAATGCTAGATTCCTCACTTTTTATTCTTCCAGCATTAGCCCAAAATAAAAATTTATCTACTTTAAAAAATGACGCTCTTATCCTTGGCAAAAAACTACAAACAGAATATCTATCACAAAAAGAAAATCTTCACACCGCATTAGATTTCAATGATTATGAAGAAATGCTAACCAAAGGAAAAACATGGCTTACAAAAGAAAATTTAAATGATTATCGCGATTTTAAGAAAATCATTTTTAATCCCTCCATTTTCACAGACTTAAAACTTTGCATTCAAGAAATCTTTTTACAAGAAGAAAGAGAATATTTACAAAAAATTTATGAGATATTTAAACTCTATTTAAAAGCCAAAGAATTGTATTTTAACAACAAAAACTCTCTAAGCTTTGATGGAGTTACCAAAAAGGTTTATGAGCTATTTTCTAAAGAAAATTTTTCTCATGATTTTTTGTATTTTAGGCTTGATAGCACTCTTAGTCATATTTTAATAGATGAATTTCAAGATACAAGCATTTTGCAATATGAAATACTAAAACCTCTTATTGAAGAGATTAAAGCAGGAGTTGGAGCTAAAAATTTCTTAAGAAGCTTTTTTTATGTAGGAGATACCAAACAATCCATTTACCGCTTTAGAGGAGGAAATCCTAGACTTTTTGAAATTGCTTCAACCTCTATGGTTAAAGAAGAAATGGATACAAATTATCGCAGTGCCAAAAACATTGTAGAATTTGTCAATGAAGTTTTTAAAAATAAAATTGCAAACTTCACACCTCAAAATGCCAAAAAAGAGCTTCTAGGCTATGTTAATGTAAGCAAAGTGGAAAATTTAGAAGAAACTTCCTTTTTAAAAATACAAGAACTCCTAGAAAAAGGTGCCAAAGAAGAGGAAATTGCCATTTTAGTGTTTGATAATAAAACGGTGGTGGAAATTGCAACTTTTCTACAAGAAAAGGGTTTGAAAGTAGTAATGGATACTAGCACAAAGCTCATAGAACATAATGAAGTGCGTGCTTTGATTGAATATTTACGCTTTTGTGAGAGTAATAACCCCCTATTTAAAGAAGAATTTTTTATGCTTTTGGGATTAAAATTTGAAGAATTACCTAAATTTTTAGAACACAAAGAGCCTTCATTTAAGCTTTTAGCAATTATGGAAAAATACAAAATTGCAAGTTTGAGTGCTAAAAAATTTTTAGAATACAGCCTAAATTTTGCAAATACACAAGAATTACTAGAAGAAGTTGAAAGACTTGAAACTGATATTGTTTCTAGCGACTTTTCTGGAATTAGAATTATGACAATCCACAAATCTAAAGGCTTAGAGTTTGAAAATATTTTATTATTAGATAGACGGACAAAACCCTCCAATAACAAAGGGAAAGTCTTTTTTGAATTTAAAGAAAATGGCGTAGAAATAAAAAGGATTTATAAGCTTTCCAACCCTATTAGAGAAAGCCTAGATACACAATATAAAGAAGCTATTTTACAAGAAAAAGAACTTGTCCAAAAAGAGCTTAAAAATCAACTTTATGTAGGATTGACACGCGCTAAAAATACTATGCATATCTTACAAAATGACAAAAATAGCATTTTTGATGTTTTAGATATCCAAACACAAGAGCTAGGAGATTTAAAAACAGCTATCTTAGAATACCAACATAATTTTTCCCACACCAAAACTCCTATAAATTCTCCAAAAATCAATGAATTTAACAAAACATTTTTGCAAAATTTAGGACAACAAACCAAAATGCAAATTATAGAAAAACAAAAAATACAAGGGGATTTAAAGTCTTTATATTATGGAATTGCTTTCCATTATGCAATGGAGCAAAAATTAAAATGTGGACTAGATGATACCATTTTAAAAGATGTTCTTTTAAATAAAATGGGTTTCTTTTTAGAAGAAGAAACCATAAATGATATTATAAAAAAATGCAATACATCTTTAAAATTCCCACAATTTAATGAAATTTTAGCTAAAGGTAGTGTAAAATGTGAAGTTCCCTTTTTAATAGAAGGAAGGCAAAAAAGATTAGACATATTAATAGAAAATGCCACAGAAGCATTTGTAATTGATTATAAAAGCGGTATTCATAGCCCTCTTTATCAAGAACAAATGAAAGAATACATCCAGTGTGTAGAAAAATTCCTAAAAAAGCCTGTATATGGCTATATTTTTTACACAGAGGGAGAAGGGAAATGGATAGAAATTATACAAGGAGGTCATTAAAATGGAAAACCAATTTGTTTTAGCGATAAAAAAATTTGCAAAAAGCGAATCTTTTGCGGGTATCTTATTGCTTTGTTGCGCTCTTTTAGCAATGATTGTTGCAAACTCTCCTCTAGCAGAGGGTTACGCACAGCTTTGGAAAAGCAAAATAGGCTTTGATATTAATGGAACTTTCATAGGAATGAGCTTAGAGCATTGGATTAATGATGTATTGATGGCTTTTTTCTTTTTGGTAGTAGGCTTAGAAATTAAACGCGAAGTTTTATTTGGTGAGCTTGCAGGATTTAAAAGAGCAGCTTTACCTGTAATTGCCGCACTTGGTGGTATGGTGGGTCCAGGAATTATTTATTATACCCTCAATATGGGGACTAACTCTGCTGATGGTTTTGGGATTCCAATGGCTACTGATATTGCCTTTGCATTAGGAGTTTTGGCAACTTTAGGCAAGAGAGTTTCTATTTCTGTAAAAGTCTTTTTGGTTTCTTTAGCGGTAGCCGATGATTTGGGTGCTATTATTATAATTGCTGTTGCTTATAGCCAAGGTTTATCTTTTGGATGGTTGGCTGTTGCTGCTGGAATTGTATGCGTTTTAATTCTCTTAAATAAAATGGGTGTTAAACGCCTTGCTCCTTATATGATTTTAGGTGTATTCTTGTGGATTGCTGTGCATAATTGTGGTATCCATGCTACCATTGCAGCAGTAGTTTTAGCCTTTACCATTCCTGTAACTCCTAAAATTGACACAATGTCTTTTATGGAAAAAGCCAAGCTTGTAATTGGACATTTCCA
This sequence comes from Helicobacter valdiviensis, assembly GCF_003245365.1. Classification (GTDB taxonomy): domain Bacteria; phylum Campylobacterota; class Campylobacteria; order Campylobacterales; family Helicobacteraceae; genus Helicobacter_D; species Helicobacter_D valdiviensis. The sequence continues at coordinate 26,439 of NZ_NBIU01000013.1, read as the reverse complement.
AGAAGCAGATAAGAATAAAGAAAATATTCTTTTACAAAATGAGCAATTAGAAGCATTACACCACTTCGCAAAACATAAAAACGATGTGCAAAATCCACTTGTTAGACTAGAACATGCACTCGCACCTTATTCTAGCTTTTTGATTATGCCTATTTTTGCTTTTGCAAACGCTGGGGTAACCATAGGAGATAACATTAATTTTAGTATTGATCATATATTTTTAGGAATCTTGTGCGGACTTGTTATTGGAAAACCGCTTGGGATTTTCACTTTCACATTCTTAGCAGAAAAATTTGGAATTGCTGCTAGACCTAAAGGTATGACTTGGACAGAAGTTTTTGGTGCAGGAGCTTTGGGGGGAATTGGATTTACAATGTCAATTTTTGTAACCAATCTAGCCTTTAAAGGCGAAGATGCTGTAATGGCAACTGATGTAGCAAAAATCTCTATTTTGATAGCTTCGCTAACTGCTGGTATTTTAGGTAGTCTTTTCTTTATTTTACGCGATAAAGCAACACACCACCATTAATCTTATTTGTTAGAGCCTTTCTTGGCTTTAACACTCTCTTTAAACCAAAAACTTTCTAAAAATACACAAATTAAAATACATAAAATATATTAAAAATCCAAAACTTTAAAGATTGATTGAAAGACTAAAATGGTCGGAGTAGCGGGATTTGAACCCACGACCTCACCCACCCCAAGGGTGTGCGCTAGCCAGGCTGCGCTATACTCCGCTTTAAGAAAATAAGAGTTATAATAAATAAAAGCGGTATCTTATCATAATAAGTTTAAAAAAGCTTAAAAACATTTTGGAATGCAATTTGCTTTAAAGCCATTAATAGTATTCAAAATGCAATATAAGGATATGGAGCAAATGAAGAAAATATCAAAATTCTTAGTAAGTTTATGCCTTGCTTCTTTTTTTGGCACTTCTCTTTTTGGTGCTAAAGTAAGTGATTTAGCTAATATTGTAGGTGTTAGGGATAACCAACTCATTGGCTATGGTTTGGTTGTTGGTTTAAATGGGACGGGAGATAAAACCACTTCTACTTTTACTATGCAATCTATTTCTAATATGCTTGAGAGCGTAAATGTAAAAGTTGATCCTAATGATATAAGCTCTAAAAATGCTGCTGCTGTAATGGTAACTGCTAAACTTCCTCCTTTTGCAAGACAGGGAGATAAAATAGATATTTTAGTTTCAAGCATTGGTGATGCTAAATCCTTAGAAGGTGGAACGCTATTACTTACGCCCCTTTCAGGATTAGATGGCAGAATCTATGCAGTTGCACAAGGTGCAGTAGGAATTGGCGGTAAAAGTGAAAGAGGAGGCAGTGCCAACCACCCGCTAGCTGCTATGCTTTCAGGTGGAGGTATTGTAGAGCGAGAGGTTACTTATGATCTTTACAATAAAACAAATGCAACTTTAAGTCTAAAAGAAGCAAACTTCCAAAATGCCATTAGAATCCAAACAAGCGTTAATCAAGCTTTTAATACAAATACCCCAAATGATTCAAACCAAACGCCACAAGCTATAGCCACTGCGATTGATCCTAGAACAATCCGCCTAGTGCGTCCAGAAAATATGAGTATGGTAGAATTTTTAGCAAAAGTTCAAAATATTGATGTAGATTACATTAAAGAAGAAAAAATCATCATCAATGAACGCACAGGAACAGTCATTGCAGGTATGGGAGTGGAAGTTTCACCAGTAGTAGTTACGCACAATAATATTACCATTAAAGTTTCCACAGAAAACATTAACGATCCAGAAGCACTAGATTTAGGAAGTGGAGCTACTTTTAGCCCTACTCTTGGCATGGTTACTAGCACCAACAATCCGACTATTGCAAGTGTTACAAGAGCTCTTCAAAGAATGGGTGCTACACCAAAAGATATGATTGCCATCATTGAAACTATGAAAAAGGCAGGTGCCTTTAACGCAGATTTAGAAATCATCTAAGGAGTAAAATATGCAACTAGATTTTAAAGGAATTAGTGGATACTCAAAAGAATTATTAGATGCAGCAAAAGAAGCTCCAAAAATCACAAAAACCGATGATGATACAAGATTAAGAGAGCAAACAGATGCATTTGAAGCACTCATTATTAAAAATATGCTAAACACCGCACTTAAAATGGATGATAGTCTCTATCCTAAAGCACCAGGACATGATATTTATGAATCAATGTATAGAGATACTTTATCAGAAAGCTTAAGTGGTAGCTTTGGTTTTAGCGATCTTTTGTTTGATTATCTAAAAGATTTACAAGGCAAGCAAGGCACAAAAGAAGTCAAAGGTTCTAAATGATTGATCAAAATTTACTAGAATCTCTAAGTAGTAGTGATAAAGAATCTTTTGCAAAAGGCTTAAAAGAGCTTATCACACAAACCTATGAAGTAGAAAAAGAATTTGTTGAGTTAAGAGCACTTTTTGAGGAAGTTTTGGATATTTTACCTACTGCTGTTTGGGTTCTACAAGAAAATGGTGAAATTTTTTACCAAAACACTCTTGCAAGTGAAATTAGCGAACTTTTAGAACTCATTAGCAACGAAGAGCGTCAAGAAATAGAATTTGAAACAAAAGTTTATTTGGTGCAGCTTAACAAAAAGCTTAATAAAATTATCATCACCGCCACTGATATCACAAGCGAAAAAAGGCGGGAGCGTCTTGCCTCTATGGGACAAATTTCTGCGCATTTAGCTCATGAGATTAGAAACCCTATTGGTTCAGTTGCCCTGCTTTCCTCCACTCTAGCTAACCGCGTAGATTTAAAGAATAAAGCTTTGGTGCTTGAGATTAAAAAATCTATTTGGCGTGTGGAAAGAATTATCAAAGCAACTCTACTCTTTTCTAAAGGGGTGCATATCCAAAAAGACAGCATTGATCCAATCGCCCTAGAAAATGAACTCCATGAAGCCCTAGGATACTACACCTATACCAAAGAAATCCATTTTGATTTTGATTTTGAAAATACATATTTAATAGGAGATTTTGAGCTTTTATGTATCGTTTTACAAAACTTTCTTTTTAATGCAATTGATGCCATAGAAGAAGGTGAAAATGATACAGGAACCATAAAAATCTCTTATAAAATGCAAAATAATGAAGCCCTCTTTCAAATTTGTGATGATGGTAAAGCTATTGAAAACCCACAAATTTTATTTGAGCCCTTTAAAAGCACCAAACTTAAAGGAAACGGACTAGGTTTAGCACTCTCTTTACAAATTATTGAAGCACACAATGGAGATATTAAGCTACTAAATCAAGAAAGAAAATGCTTTAAAATCCTCTTACCACAAAACCTAATCAAAAACTAAATCCATAAAGCAAGAGAATAAATTAGCATTTTAAAATATGTCCTTGCAACTCTATTGAATTTATTTGGTAGATAAAATAAAACTCCAAAATATTCTTAAAAATATAGACTAGATTAAAAATTTATAAGATTGAAGCAAAGTTTATCTAAACCGCAAAGATAATCATCTAAAGCATTCAAGCTTTATAAAATATATCTTTTGCAAACTTCAACAATTCTCCATTTAAATCACAAGAAAGATCTAGTTTATAATTAATTAAATCATAGATTTTAGCTTCTATGCTTTCTTTATACAATAGTCTATAAATTTTCACTTCTTTTTCTTGTCCAATGCGATGAATTCTACTAAATGCCTGCTCCTCAACTGCAGGATTAAACCAAGGCTCTAAAATAATTGCATTTTGTGCATTTGTAAGATTTAATCCAACACCACCAGCTTTTAAACTTATTAAAAACACATTAAAGGGGCTATCTTTTTCTTGAAAGCTATCCACAAATTTAGCACGATCTTTCTTGGAAGTCGCACCATTTAAATACAATACATTAGTATCTTGCAATGCGTTTTTTAACAAATCCAAACTCTTTGTAAATTGAGAAAATATAAGCACTCTTTCTTTGTTTTCAATAATAGTATGCACCAATTTTAACAACACTTTCATTTTAGAATCTTCTAAATTTCCACAATCACAAAGGGAGTTTGGAACAATTTTATGCAAGGAGCAAAACTGCCTAAGTCTTAAAAGCCCCTCTAACATCACAAAATTTGCTCTTGCAGATAAGCCAGTATGCAATGCTGATACAAAAATATTATAAATTCTATCATATTGCACTCTTTCTTTATCACTAAAATCAACAAAAATCGTTTCATCTTGTCGCTTTGGCAAATTTAAAACTTGCTTTTTCTCTCGCCTTTTAATAAAAGGACTTAAAAATTTTACACTTAGATTAATTGCTGATTGTGTTTCACTCACTAATGGAGCGATTTTATTTTCATAAAGCCATTTAAAATTTACATTAATTGCACTCATCATATTCCACAAATCTAGTAATGAATTTTCAATAGGCGTCCCACTAAGTATCATTGTAAAATCACGCTCAATTTGGCTTAATGCGTTGAAAATTTGCGTTTTATCATTTTTTATTTTTTGCGATTCATCTAAGATTAAAACTTGATAGCTTTTAAGCTGTGCTATCTTGCTTCTAGCACTCTCATAAGATAAGATTTGAATCTTGCGTTGCTCCAAATTCAATGAGATTTCATTCTCTTTAATGTGTGTAAATTTTATAATCTCGTTCTTCCAATTTTGCACCAAAGAAGCTGGTGCAACTATAAGAACACTCTTAATATCATTAGCCACTAAAAAACAAATACTTTGCAAAGTTTTGCCAAGCCCCATATCATCGGCTAACAATCCTCCCCATAAATTATTTTTATAAAGATTACACAACCACAAAACACCTTCATATTGATAGGGTTTTAACTGTGTTTTTATATGGAGTTTTATAGCCTTTAAAATATTATCCATAGGGTATTGTTTAATATTTTCTATCTTCTCTAAAAATTCTACAACATCATAGTTTGTAGTATTTGTTTTTTGCATTAAATGCAAAGTTGTTTTTTCATCAAAATCTGTTTTATTAAAAATAAACACCTCATCATTAAATTCTACATAATTTTTTCCTTTTAAATACGCCCCCAATAAGCGATTATAAAATTCTACATTTTCATCTATTTTTTTCTCAAAAGATAAAAAACCACTAGCAGTTTTACTAAAGCTTACACTCTTAGAAGGGCTATCATTAGATTTTACTAATACACTAAATTCCTCTTTTAGCCTTTTAAGTTCTTCATATTCAAAATATTGCTTTGTAATATCAACAATAGCATTTGCCCTCTGGATAATTTCTGCTGTATCCATCATAAAAAGCTTATTATCGCTCACAATTAAAAAATCATACCAAATAGGGACTTCAATACCATTAAAATCAAAATAAATTTCTACATTAGCAACTTCTTTTTGAAAACCTGTTATGTAAAATTTCATATTTGTAGCTTTAAGTTTTGCAAAATGCTTTTGCTCTGTTTTAAAAGGCATTTTATGTATGCGTTTTAAACTTTTATTTTTGTTATGAGCAAATAAAAAATCAATCTCTTCTATTTTTTCAAAAAGCAAATCGCAAAAAAATTTTTCTGGTATTAAAAAAGGGGGCTTTTCACCATTAAATTGCCTAACAAAAACCAACATCTCCTCTTCAATAGGTTGAAGTTTAGCACTTTTTATTAGACTTTTTGTGCTAATGGCTACACCTAGTCTATCAATATTACTTTGATATCTTATAGAAATTGCTTCTTTTATGCAATCAAATCTTAAACGCAAATTAGATTGCATAGATATATTTTAATCCATTAAGCAATGATTGCTTAAATTTTGTTCTATAAGCTTCACTGCATTCTTTTGTGATTTCTTTATCCATCAACTCTTGTCTTCCTTTAAAATTATACTCATCAATTCTACATCCACCCCCACAAATGTATCGCACACTACAATCTTTACAAGGATTGACGAAATCTACACTGCTTTTGTAATTAAACTCTCTAGCTTTTTTCAAAACTTCTTTTAAATCCTCATTAATATCAGCAAAAGGATGCAATTCATCCACACGATTGCATAGATAAATCTTACCATTACTTGCAATAGTTAAATTACCATAACCACAATTTCTAACGCGTTCTTTTCCTTCAATGCTAATGGCTAAGTTTTTTAGTTTATAATTAGGATAAATCTGCTCCATTACACAATCAGCACTTTTTGCATAGGCTTTAGATTCTTCATCAAATTTCATCTCTATGCCTCTGCCTCCAAGCATTTTTTGCGAAACAATAAATTTTAAATTTTTCCCATAAAGTGCTAATAAATTTTTTGCAAAAGGCACAAATCCTTCTTCAATTTCCTTGATATTATCATAAGTTGGCGTTGTAGCAATAATAACTTTTGCTCCACATTTTATAAACTCTCCAACACTAAATAAAGCTTTATCAAAATTAAAAGCTCCACGCACTTTTGCATTCATCTCTTCATTAATTCCATCAATGCTAATTTGTATATCATCAATAAATTTAGCTATCTCTTCAATCTTTTCTTTAGTCCATAGCGTTCCATTGCTTTTAAGCCTTACAATCAATCCAAGATTTTTAGCATACTTTACAATCTCTAAGCAATCTTTATGTAATAAAATCTCTCCACCGCTAAAAATCACTTCTTTTGTGCCATATTCTACAAGTTTATCAAGCACACTATACCATTGCTCTTTTTTTAGCTCATTTGCATTTGCCTTTCCTGAACTCATATAACAATGAGGGCAAGAAAGATTGCAAGCATTGGTTAAATAAATTTGAGCCGTATCATATTCTTCAATCATACTAAGAGGTGTATCAAAAAACTCTCTATCTAAAATTTGCGCCACGACAAAATTAAAATCTGCTTTACTTTTTGATAATTGTCCTGCTTTAGCTATGGAATATTGTTGCAAATTCTTAAACACGCTAACTTGCTCTTCATTAAACAAACCTATAAAATTCCCACAGCTAGGAGATAAAACCAACACTTCTTTATCTAAAGGAATAAATTCTAAATCTTTTGGTAATGTAAGTAATGTATTTTCATCAATTTGTTTTGTGATTGTCATCTGGTTTCCTAAATATTTTTAAGATTTTTAAAGTTTTTAGGAATCCTAAGAAGATTCCTAAATATAGTTTTTGTAAGAATTAATTAGGATTAGCATTTCCGCAATACTTAAAGCAGTAATAAAATACAATCTCATCTTCAAGATCACGCTTAGCAATTGTAAAATCTTTCATAAAAACTCCTTATAGTTATCTTCCAAAATTGGAGACAACATCGTATCAAAAAAAAAAAAAAAAAAAAAAACAAGTGGGGTTTCTCATTTAGGCTATTAGCTTTAATTAGATTTTAATAACTTATAATCTTTTTATCCAAACTACTTAAAACATCTCCTAGATTTTAAACTCTTTATCAAAATCAAGATTTAATATATTTTTAGCTAAAATCCCACACTAAAATTAAAAGCACAAGGCAGGAAAAAACAAGAGATGGCAAAAATTAGCATATTTGGTGGTGGAGCATGGGGAAGTGCACTACACCACGCTTTTAAAGAAAAAAATCAAAGTTGTATCATTTCAAGAAAAAATTTAAACTCCCCCTTTCAAATTAGCAAAGAAGAAGCACAAGATAGCGACTATTTTGCAGTAGCGATTAAAACTTCTGCACTTATTTCTTGGCTAGAGAGTTTTCCACTTCCTAAGAATGCTAAGATTTTAGTTGCTTCCAAAGGTATCTCACAAGGGCTTTTTGTAAGTGATATTTTTAGCAAATTCTATCCTCTTGCCAAGCTCTCTTTTTTAGCAGGTCCTAGCTTTGCTAAAGAGGTTATACAAAATCTACCTTGTGCTCTTAATATCCATTCAAACAACCTAGAAGATGCAAAAGAATGGCTTCCCCTCTTTCCTAGCTTCATAAAGCCTTATGCAAATACAGATGTAATGGGTGGAGAGATAGGCGGAGCTTATAAAAATGTAATTGCCATTGCAAGTGGAATTTGTTTTGGATTAAATCTAGGAGATAATGCTAAGGCCTCATTGATTGCAAGAGGGCTTGTAGAAATGTGTAGATTTGGGCAATTCTTTGGTGCTAAAGAAGAAACATTTTTAGGCTTAAGCGGTGCTGGAGATTTGTTTTTAACAGCAAATTCCACGCTTTCTCGCAATTTTCGCGTAGGTATTGGACTAGCACAAAACAAAAAACTAGAAACCATTTTAGAAGAACTTGGAGAAGTAGCAGAGGGAGTGCAAACCTCTAAAGAAATCTATGCCTTAGCAGAGAAAAACAATATCTACACCCCTATTGCCAAGGAAGTTTCCCTAATTTTAGATGGGAAAGATCCTAAAAGTAGCCTAATGGATTTAATGAAAAATTAACTAAGCCTCAAAAAATCCTTCACATTTTTTACCACTCCATTAATTAAAATTTCTTTAGAATTTTCATACCCCCACGCATTATGCGGAGTAAGCAAAAATTGCTGGGATAATTTTGGATTTAAAAAGGGGTGGTTTGCCTCCATAGGTTCTTTAGAAAATACATCAAAACCTGCATAAATTTTATGCTTTAGCATTAAAGAGCTTAAATCTTCTTCATTTACAATTCCGCCACGCCCAACATTAATTAAAATTGAACCCTCTTGCATTAAAGGTAAATTAGAAGCATTAAGAAGATTTTTTGTGTTTTCATTTAAAGGAGCATGGATTGAAACAATGCGACTTGTTTTTAAAAGCTCCTCTAAACTTATGCTTTTATAGTCTTTATTATCATTTTTACCACTTGTAGAATAATACACAATCTCTACTCCAAAGGCACTTGCAAGTTTTGCTACTTCTTTGCCTATGCTACCTAATCCTATAATTCCCCATCTTTTGCCCTCCATAAGCTCCAAAGGCTCACTTAAATTAGTAAAAAGCCCACTTTTTGCATATTCTCCACTTTTACAAAAATCATCATAATAAGACACTTTAGCACTTAAGTTTAAAGCCATCATCAAAGCATGTTGTGCTACGCTTTTGGTGGAGTAACCTGCTACATTTTTAACTTCTATGTTAAATTCTCTAGCCGCTTCTAAATCTACATTATTTGTTCCAGTTGCTGTGATACAAATAAGCTTTAAAGTTCCTTGTAACTCTTTTAAAATGTTTCTATCCAACACTACTTTATTACTTAAAACAATCTCTGCTCCTTTACATCTTTGTAAAGTTTCATGGGGTTTTGTGTTCTCATATTCTGTATAAGCACCCAAAGGGCTCAATAATTCTTTTAAGTTATTTTTACCTAAACTTAGTCCATCTAAAAAAACAATTTGCATTTATATTCCTTTTAGTTATAATTCCATATCTATTTTACATCATTAAAGGGAATAAAATGCATAATTCTACAAAAATTGTTTCTATTTTATTAGATTCACTCCCCTATATTAGATTTTTTCGCGGTTCTAAAATTGTGATTAAATATGGGGGTGCAGCACAGATTAACCCAGAGCTCAAAGAGCAATTTGCTATGGATATTGTAATGCTTTATATGCTTGGTATTAAGCCTATTATTGTGCATGGAGGGGGCAAAAGAATCAATGAATTATTAGATTCTTTAAAAATCCATTCTGAATTTGTTGATGGTTTTAGAATTACTAGCATTGATGCTTTGCGTATCGTAGAAATGGTGCTAAGTGGCGAGATAAACAAAGAAATCACTGCCTTTTTAAACCACCATGGCGTAAATGCTCTAGGCATTAGCGGCAAAGATGCCTCTCTTTTTAAAGCTATCCCAAAAGCAAATGGGAAATATGGTTACACAGGAGAGATTATAGAAACAAGAGGAGAAGTGATTGATAATCTCCTCTCTCAAAATCTCATACCCGTGATTGCCCCTATTGCTTGTGGAGATGAAGCAGGACATCCAGGTTTTAATATTAATGCTGATAGTGCTGCAAGTGCGATTGCCATTGCTTCAAAAGCTAAAAGAGCAATTTTTCTCACAGATACAATAGGTGTCTTAGATAACCAAGGAGAAATTTTAGAAAGCTTAAATTTAGAGCAAACTCAAGCACTTATAAAAGATGGAACCATCAAAGGCGGTATGATACCAAAAGTAGAAGCATGTTTAGAATGTATTAGCAAAGGTGTAGAAAAAGCCCATATCATTGATGGAAGAATCCCACACTCTTTGCTTTTAGAGCTTTTTACAAGCAGTGGAATAGGCACAGAATTCACACTAGAATAATTTCCAAATTAATTTTTGGAATGAAAGCCACTTAATTAGTTCAAGTTACTTAATTAATTATTGTAGGGCCCACAACTCTTAAAGCAGTAGCAAAATACAATCTCATCTTCAAAATTACGCTTAGTAATTGTAAAAGATTTCATAAAAACTCCTTGTAGTTATATTTTAAAATTTGAAGATAACATTATATCAAAAAAAACAAAAAAGGCTTCTCATTTAAGTTATTTAGTTCAAAAATAAATTTATAAGAACTTATAATCCATTTTTATCCAAAAATTACTAAAAAATATTCTATGGTTTTTAAACTCTTCATAAAAACAAGTTTTAATATATTTTTAACTAAAACCTAAGAATTATTAGCAAAGATGTCTCCCTTTTTAAAGCAACACAAAAATAAGATGGGAAATATGGTTATGTGGTATAATACCAAAAGTAGAAGCATGTTTAGAATGTATTAGCAAAGGTGTAGAAAAAGCCCATATTATTGATGAAAGAATCCCACACTCTTTGCTTTTAGAGCTTTTTACAAGCAGTGGAATAGGCACAGAATTCACACTAGAATAATTTCCAAATTAATTTTTGGAATGAAAGTTGCTTAAGTCTTTACAACAAATTGCAAATAGGAGTTTTAAATGAGCATATTTAGTTATTCACCAGCACGAGCACTTGCACAAGAGGCATTGGATCATAGAGCATTACGCCGTGATATGATTGCTAGTAATATTGCTAACATTTCTACTCCTATGTATCGCCCAAAAGACATTAATTTTGAACAAATGTTAGCCCAAAAAGCAGATGATATTTTTAACCAAAACAAGAAGTTAGAACTAAAAGTCGCCCTAACCAACAAAAATCATCTCTTGCCACAAAAAGAGTTAGATGATAGACCTACATTCTTCTACCGCGATGGACATTTAGCAAGAAATGATGGAAATAGTGTAGATCTTGATGTGGAAACTAGTGAAATGGCTAAAAATGATACAATGTATCAAGCTCTTGTGGGTGCTTTAAGAAAGCAAGGCGGTATTTATAGCTATGCAGTTGAATCTTCAAAGAATATTTAAGGTAGTGTGAAATGTTTTTATCTAGTTTTGATATTAGTGGTTATGGACTATCCGCACAAAGACAAAGAATTAATTTAATTTCTTCAAATATTGCAAACGCAAATACCACAAGAACGGATGAAGGCGGTCCTTATAGAAGAAGAGAATTGATTTTTAAAGCCTTTGATTTTGATAAAGTTTTAAATCAAAAGTATGAAAAAAGCAATAATTTGCTAGAATATGAAGATCCATTAGATGAAATGGATAGTTTTGATGAGCAAAGGAAGCCAAAACCCACCTTAATGAGTGTCTATGTGGATAAAATCGTAAGAGATGATTCGCAACCTAGACTAAAATATGAGCCAAGCCACCCTGATGCAAATTCAGAAGGCTATGTGGCTTATCCTAATATTAATCCTGTGGTGGAAATGGCCGATTTAATAGATGCTACAAAAGCATACCAAGCAAATGTTGCTGTTTTCCAAAGTGCAAAAAGTATGGCAGCAACTGCTATTTCGATGTTCCAAGCATAAAGGATGATCAATGGAAATCAATAAATACGGTGTAGATTTACAAAAGCTACAAGAAAAGTTACAAGATGTTCCAAACCTATCGCCAAACCATGAGCTTAATCCTCCTGCAAAAACTTTTGGCAGTATGCTAAAAGATGCAGTAGATGAGGTAAATGCTTACCAAAAGACAACCGAACAAGCTATGGCAGATATGGCAACAGGACAGATTAAAGACTTGCATCAAGCTGCTATTGCAATTGGTAAGGCCGAAAATAGTATGAAGCTTATGCTAGAAGTTAGAAATAAGGCGATTAGTGCTTATAAAGAACTCATTAAAACACAAATTTAATGCAGGACGCTGATTTTAAAAAAAGAGGAAAAGTTGCACTGCTTTTCTTCCTTATCACTTTTGGTTTTGTGATTTTTTTAGGAGCTATTTTTTATCATTCTTCCAATAAGCAAGAAGACACAAACTTCACAGCTAAACGCACACAAAGTGCTATAAGAGGTTCTATTTATAGCAGTGATGGCTTTTTACTAGCCTCTAGCAAAAAGGTTTATAAGGCTGTAGTAAATACTTATAACATTGATCCTAACAAAAAAGAGCTTTTTATCAATCTTTTTTCTATTTATAGCAAAATTCCAAAAGATACAATCGCACAAAAACTACAAGAGAAAGGAAATGTCGTCCTCTCTTATGATATTGATTCAAAAACTGCAAGTTATTTGCGTCAATTAAATATCAAACTCAATCAACTAGATGTATTTATCTCTCATATTGATAAAAAAGGCAGAGTGTTTAAATATGGATTATCCGTAGTAGAAAGTGGAGAAAGCAGAGATTATTTATACGGAAATAGCCTAGAACCCATTTTAGGCTATGTCAACAAACAAGATATTAACAATATGACACGCACTATTGGCATTAAAGGAGTCGAAAAAAGCTATAATGAAAATCTAAAGCCTATAAGCGATTCTTTAATGACTGGAGAGAGGGATATTGCTTTTAATATTATCCTTAATAAAAATTCTACCCTAAATGACAGAATAGATGGTTATAACCTCTTTACCACAATTCCTTTAAAATTACAAAAAAAGATAGAACGCCTTGTAGATGAAAATGCTAAAAATTTAGGTGCTAAGGAAGTTGTGGTAGGCATTATAGAAAGCAAAAGTGGCAAGATACTCTCTCTTGCCACAAGTGCTAGATTTGATCCAAACTCCATTAGCAAAGAAGATTATCCAAAACTTAATGCAAGTGCTATTGAATATTCTTATGAACCTGGCAGTATCATAAAACCTATTATCTATTCTATCTTGCTTGAAAACAACCTCATCAATCCTAGTGAGATTATAGAGCTTGATAATGGACGCTACAAACTACACAACTTTTATATTACCGACACACACCGCCTAGAATCTGCTAGCATTGAAGAAATTTTACTCTATTCTAGCAATATTGGTATGGCAAAGATTTCTCAACGCCTTAGTCCTAGCCTTTATAATCTTTTCTTGCAAAATTTTGGCTTTGGAAATCTTAGCGGTATTGATTTACCTTATGAGAGAATAGGAGTTATCCCAGATATTTCCCGCTTTAGAAGCGAAGTATATCGTGCAAGCGTTTCTTATGGATATGGGATTAGAACAACCTTTATCCAAATGCTAAAAGCCTATAATACCATTATAAGCGATGGTTTAGCCTATGAACCCTATGTTGTAGAATACCTGGAGGGTAATAAAGGCGAACTTTATCGCATAAAACACAATCCACCCACACAAATCATCTCTAAAAATACAGCTTCCAAAGTCAAAGAAACTCTCATTAAAGTCGTTACTCAAGGAACAGGAAAAAGTGCAAAAGTGGAAGGATTAACTATTGGTGGAAAAACAGGAACCGCACACATCGCACAAGGAGGAAAATACATCCGCAAATACAATAGCTCCTTTTTTGGCTTTGTAAGCGATGGCAAAAAAGAATACACTATAGGAATTAGCGTTTTTGAACCCAACGAGACTGACGCTTATTTTGCCTCACAAACTGCTGTTCCACTCTTTAAGAGTATTGTGGAACTACTTCTTAAAGAAGATTTCCTAAAACGCTCCAAAAACCCATAATAATATTCTTTATTAAAAAATTATTTTATTTTTAATCTCTCTTAAGCCAAACCTTTTTCTAATTCTAAAAGCTTAATCTTTTTATCTATCCCACCATTATAACCCCCTATTCCACTTTTTGCTACCACTCTATGGCATGGAACTAAAATGGCTAATTTATTCTTACTATTTGCATTACCTACTGCTCTACAAGCTTTTGACTTGTTTATATTTTGTGCAATTTGCTTATAGGTTCTCACCTCTCCATAAGGTATCTTTAAGAGTTCTCCATACACAACCTTTTCAAACTCACTTCCACAAATTCTAAGTGGCAAATCAAACCCTCTTCTTTCTTTTAAAAAATATTCTTTTAATTGTTTTTTGCACTCTATAACTAAGGAATTTTCCCTAATCTCAATCTTTGTATTATTTTCTAAAAAATCCACACATAAAATCACTTCCTTTGTTGCACAAATCTTTAATTTTCCCAATAAACTCTCTAAAACCCCACAAAAAACTTCCTCCATATTCTTGCCTTTTTAATCAAAATAACGCGTAGTATTTACTTGTTTTTTCTTAATTGCAATTTTTGCATAACTCTTTCCTATTTTTCTACATTACCATACTAAAAATTAAAATGAGTTTTTATCTTGTAGATACATATTATTAATATACCCTATAACTCCTATATTTTTCAAACGCCTTAATATTGCCCTTTATCATCTAATGTTTATCATAATATACTTTCTTTAACTTGAAAAAATTTATTCTCCTCTATATTCTCTTATTTTTACAAGCCAATAAATAGTTTTTAAAAATCTTAACTAAATATATTAAGTTTTCAAATCCAAGTCTTTTTTACTAAATAAAATTTAAACAATATTCCTCTATTAATAAATTTTTAGGAAAATCACACATTGCTATCATTTTATTCTTTTTATCTTGCATTGTTTGCATTCGCTTTCTTTGTAAATTTTCTTCATATACTTAAAAATTATTCAAATAATCCCAAATACATTTATTTGAACAATTTTCTAACCTTTAAACCTCATTTAAAATTTATAAAAATTCTCCACTCATTATTAAGCCCAAATAAAATACGCAAAAAAGGTAATCGCACACATACCAAACAAATTTACAAGTCCCCCATATTTTACCATCTCAATTTGCTTAATATAGCCCGTTCCATATACAATTGCATTAGGAGGAGTAGCCACAGGGAGCATAAAAGCACATCCAGCTCCCATTGCAACTACTAAAGGCAAAATATCTTTAGGCATTCCTAGTGCCTCTCCTGCTACAGAAAAAATAGGTAATAAAAGAGCTGCACTTGCTGTGTTGCTTGTAAATTCGGTTAGCAAAATCACAAAAAATGCCACCACAAAAACTACAAGCACAAAACTATCTTTTCCTAAAATCTTCACAATTTCATTTGCAATAAGTCTGCTTGCCCCCGTATCCTGCAAAATAGCATTTAAAGTTAATCCTCCACCAAATAATATTAAAACTCCAAAATCCGTATTTTTTTGAATATCTTTCCAGCTAGCTACCCCACTAATCCCTATAAGCACTACAGCACATATGGCTATATAGGTATCCATCTCTTTAATCCCTCCTAAAATAGAAGAGATCTTTGCACTAAAAATCCACGCAAATGCCGTTAAAATAAAAATGGCTAATGTGATAATCTTTTGCATATTCCAAGCAAATTCTTCACGCTGGATTTGAAAATTTTTATGCAATTTTGGCTTTAGTAGTTGCCATAAAATAAAAATGCAAGCAGGCAACATTACAAGCACAAAAGGAACTCCAATAGACATCCATTCTAAGAAATCCATTTCTAGAAATCTCGCTGTCATTGCATTTGGAGGACTTCCCACCAATGTTCCAAACCCACCAATTCCAGCACTATATGCAATCCCAAGCAATACAAACACAAAAGTATTACGATCTTTACTAAAATCCAAATTAGATAAAACTCCAAGCCCAAGCGGAAGCATAATTGCTGCCGTTGCTGTATTGCTAATCCACATAGAAATGAGCGCACTCAAAATAAAAAGCATAAAAAATGCCAATCTCATATTCCCTTTTGCAAGCAACATCAAACGATTTGCAATCCATCTATCAATTCCTTGAATATGCAAAGCACAAGCAAGTGCAAATCCACCAAAAAATAAAAATATTGTAGGATTTGCAAATTCCCTAAAAGCTCCCACCACATCATTAAGACCCAATATAATTGCAAGAAGAGGAATTAAAAGAGCGGTAAAAGCTATATGAATTGCCTCACTAATCCATAAAATTGCTGCAAAAACTAAAATACAAATCCCAAGATTTGCTTCTCTTTCAAAAGATAAAAAATAATAAAGCAACACAAAAATGAGAATATCCGCCCCCAAAATCCCTAAAGTTTTACCCAATCGCTCCATTTTACTTAAACCATTTTTTAATCTTATCCATTAATCCTTCAAACGCACTAATAGGCTTTGAAGATTCATAGCCAAAAGAGTTATGCAACTCTTCTAGCAATTTTTGCTGATTTTCATCCAATTTTTCTGGATAAATAATCTTAATCACTGCTATAAAATTCCCTCTTTTAGAACCATTAACGCTTTTAATCCCCTCTCCATGAAAAACAAATTGTTGTTTATCTTTAACACCTACAGGGATTTTTAAATCCAATTCTTTTGTAAGTGAGGGGATTTTAATCACTCCTCCAAGCATTACTAGCGTAAAAAATACTGGCACTTCTAAATATACATCATTATGATGTCTTATAAAATGTTCATCTTCTTTCACATCTACTTCAAGATACAAATCTCCTCTTGTGCCATCTTCTGCAATATTCCCTCTTTTGCTAATGCGGATTTGATTGCCACTATCCACACCTTCTGGAATATTTACTTCAAACTTTTCTTTTTCATAAGCATATCCCTTTCCTTGACAGCTAGGACATTTTTCACTAATTTCTTCTCCGCTACCTTGACATTTAGAGCAAGTTTGAGCAAAAGTCATAAAGCCTTGAGAGAATGTTTCTCTTCCGCTACCACCACATGCTTTACAAGTGGTAGTTTTCCCTTCTTTTGCTCCACTTCCTCTACAATCCTTACAAGCAACCTTATAAGAAATTTCAATCTCTTTTTTACAGCCAAAAACTGCTTCATGAAAGCTAAGTTCTAATTCTTGCGCTAAATCTTTTGCATACTTGCTTTGTTTGCCCTGCTTCCTACCTCCGCCAAAGCCTCCAAAACCTCCTCCAAAAAAGGAATTAAACACATCAAAAATATCTTCCATTCCACCACTTGAAAATCCGCTACTCTCCAAGCCTCTTTTGCCATATCTATCATAAATTTGTCTTTTTTCATTGTCGCTTAAAACTTGATAGGCTTCATTGACTTTTTTAAACATCTCTTCTGAATCTTTATCATCTGGATTTCTATCAGGATGGTATTTTAGTGCCATTTTGCGATAAGCTTTTTTAATTGTATCGCCATCTGCACTTCTTTCTACTTGCAAAATCTCATAATAATCAAACTCTTCCAAGAAAAGCTCCTTTAATATTTTAAAAATGTAAATTCTAGCTAAAATTAGTTTTATGAGATATTAAACGACTTTAACATAAAATTCATTTTATGAAATCTTATCCACACCATTTTGCAAAATTAGTCGAATCATTAGAAAAATTACCTAGCATAGGTAGAAAATCTGCTATGCGTCTAGCTTACTTTTTAGCCTATGAGGATAAATTTAGTGCTTTACAAATTGCCCATAGCATTGAAACATGCGTGCAGGAGCTAAGAACTTGCGAGAGTTGCAATGGAATTAGCGAGGGACATTATTGTGAAATCTGCTTAGATGAAAATAGAGACAATGGGGAACTTTGCATTGTTGCAAATCCTAGAGATATTTTCTTAATTGAAGAGGGTGGCGAGTTTAATGGAAAATATTTTGTAATAAAAGATATAGAAACACTTAATCTAAAAGCATTAGAACAAAAAATCATACAAGAAAAAATTGTAGAAGTTATTTTTGCACTTAGTCCTTCATTAGGAAGTGATAGTCTTATTTTATTTTTAGAAGATAAACTCACACATCTAGGATTACAGTTTAGCAAAATTGCTCAAGGTGTCCCTACAGGAGTAAGCCTAGAAAATATTGATCAACTCTCGCTTCTTAGGGCTTTACAATCAAGAATAAAAGTATAATTTAGTTTCTAATTAATTTTTTGCTATAATTCCAATAAAATTTTGCTATTTATTAGGAGTGCAAATGCGTAAAATTAGCCTCTTTAGCCTTATTTTATTCTCTTCTTTTGTTTATGCAGAGCCTATAGAGCCAAGCACACCCAGTGGTGCTATTGATAGCTTCAATGCTTATTATGGTATAGAGCCTACAAACTCTAGCAATTCCACAAACACTCCTATAAATACTCCCTCTAGTCAAAATGCAAATGAAAATCCACTTGAAACCTCGCCTATACAATCCCAAAACCCACAAACTTCTATCCAAACCAACAACACACAAAACCACCCCTTATTAGAACAACGCAAAAAACGCCTACTAGGTGTCTATGGTATGGGTAATATTGTAGAATCGGACGCAAAATTAAGCATTGAGGGTTTTGCTACACAAACTCACAATCTAGAAGAACGCCCTTTAGGTTTTGGTTTGCAAGCAGGCTATCTTTTAAATGAAAACCACAGAATTATCTTAGGCTATGAAAAGTCTCTAAAGAAAAATGGCTTTGCCTATACGAGTGCTACACTTGGTTATGCTTTCACCCCACGCCTCCCAAACACTTCGCGTTGGCGTGCATTACTTGGAGCTAATGCAGGACTTGCATTTGGAAAATTTGATAGAGGCAGTTTTGTGGTTAATAATAGCGCAATGGATGAGCTAAGCTATACTGGGATAACTTATGGCATAAAACTTGGGGCAATTTATGAGAGCAACTATGGGGAGTTAGAGTTTGGTGTGCAATCTAAAAGACTAGATTTTGGCGAGGAGGCTAGTAAGGTGCTTATTAATGATACGCAAACAGGAACTAAACTAGATTTAAGCCAAACTTCAAGCACAGGATTCTTTTTTGGCTACAACTATCTCTTCTAACCCCATAAAACTTCCCAAAAAACCCTCATTTAGCTTTATCCAAAATCTTTTAGAAGAGCAATATAAGCTTTTCAATCAGGAATTAAACGCAAATTCTCACCCTGATCCCATTATGGTAGCAAAGGAGTTTTTAAACCATAAAGAGAGGGATAGACTTATTTTATTTTGTGCCCTTTTTTCTTATGGAAATGCTAAAGCTATTGTAAATTTTCTAAATTCTTGTCAGCTCCAAAACCCCTCCCCTCTATTTTTAAAACCCTACCGCTTCCAAAACCCAAAAGATATAAAAAATTTTTTTGAAACACTTTTAAAAATTCCTATCTATTCAATATTTTTAGAAAACTATCAAAAAGAAAATTCTGTGCTTTATGGCATAGAAGCTTTACAAAATACACTTTTAAAATCATTAGATAAACCACTAAGTGAGGGATTAAAATTCTTAATAGGGATTCCAAACAACCACTCCCCGCTAAAGCGATGGAATATGTTTTTGCGTTGGATGGTTAGAAATGACAAAATTGATTTTGGACTATGGAAAGAAGTGGATAAAAGCACTCTTGTTTTACCTCTTGATACACACACTTTTAAAATCTCTAGCAAGCTTGGCTTATTAAAACGCAAAACTTACGATTTAAAAGCCGCATTAGAAATCACAGATTTTCTAAGAAAGCTAGATCCAAAAGATCCCACAAAATTCGACTTTGCCCTCTATCGTATTGGACAGCTTTGCTTGCTAGACTAATAAATTTTGTGCAATTTTAATCATAAAATTTAAAAGATTTATTTTCTCTTTACTTTTTCAAAAAATTACCGATATATATGTTACACTATTTTAAACAGGCAAAAAGGGAGGGAAAATGCTAAAAAAATGGATTTTATTGGCTACTATTTGCTTTAATCTAGTTTCTTATGCCTATATGCTAGATACAAATGCAAAAGGAGATTTTACTCTTAAAGAACTAAGTGGAGAAGAGCTAAAAAGTGCCTTAGCTAAAGCAAATAAACTAAAAAAAAGGAGATGAGGGGGGAAAGCCTAGGGCTATTAAACCTATTGAACAATTTACCTTTAATAAAACTACAGATATTTTGCTAGAAGCAAGGGATGGCAGTGGTGCTTTATTGTTTTATATTAAAGCAAAAAAAGGCTTGCAAGAGTTCTGCACTAAAAACAAAGATTGGTTGAATTATACAAATGAAGAGAGTGCCAACCAAATGCTTGGCAATACCTAATGGCGATTTTAATGCAACAGGTGGAGGAAGTGCAAGAACTGGAATTAATAGCGTAGGTATGTGGATTTATGCGACTTCTTATGCAGAATTTGCAAATCAAGTGATATTTTCTCGTAACTATAGTGGCACAGGCCCAATAAGAACAGATTATTTTCATGCTATTATTAAACCTGATGGGATTTTACAAGTAACCTCTGCAGTTACAGATTATTCTACTACAAATATAGCTACTACAAAACCTTATCCCCTAAATGAATGGGTGTATATCCAAGTGTATCAATCAGGAAATCTCTATAAAATAGGTTGGAAAAGTGCTAGCGATGAAAATGTGCAAGAAAAGGTTTTTGCTAGAGGTGCTACATTAAAAGCAGATAGGTTTAATAATTTTTTGTTTAACAATCCAAGTGCTTGTGCTAGAGTAAAAGAATTTTTTTGGCAACCTGGTATTAATATGTTTGAACTTATGAATAACTACAATGCAAAAGCAAAAGAAATATTTCAAGTTAGACAATACTTTACTTTAGATACTCGCTTAGTTCAAGAATTAATCAATGCAATACAAGGGATATCTACTACTCTTACAACCAATGATTTTGATGTTTATATTGATACAAATGGTGTTGTTTATGTAGCAGATATTACTATCATGCAATAATAAGGCAATGCTATGAAAACCATAATTACCAATAGCTATCATGGAGGGAAACTTTTTGCACCTAGTGCAGAAAAATATCAAGAATGGTTTAAAAAAGATGCAGAAAAAAAGATTCAAGATTTTATAAAAAATCTTGAACCAAACAAAAATGGCTTTAACTTTTGGGAACCCAATTCTTATTCTTATTATACTTATAATCTTCGCTCTCCCCAACCTTACTATGCTGGCACACATTACAACGCAAGTTTTCATGAGCTTATATCTTATGAAAGTATGCAATATAATGCAAATGGAGAAAGAAATACACTTAAAACCGCACTAGGAGAAGTTGAAGTTTTTTTAGATCTCTTTGGTGATGAATCTATGCTAGAAGCTGGGAAAATCAATAGAATAGGAGATTTGTTTAAGTTTGATAGCAATCAAGATGGATTTTTAAACAAAGAAGATGAGCTAT
Organism: Helicobacter valdiviensis; assembly: GCF_003245365.1. Lineage (GTDB taxonomy): Bacteria > Campylobacterota > Campylobacteria > Campylobacterales > Helicobacteraceae > Helicobacter_D > Helicobacter_D valdiviensis. Next base: position 5,176 of record NZ_NBIU01000013.1, on the reverse strand, counting down.
TCTCAAAACTTAAAATTAAAACTTCTAGTGGCAAAACTCTAAATTTAGGCGATGTAGTAGGCACACTAGATTTATATTCCTTTGTGCAAGGAGTAGATAGGACAAGCGCTAAAGAAGTAAAAGAATGGATAGCAAATAACAAAAATGGAAAAATGGATAATACAAATCGTTCTTTAAATGAACATCTTTATGACCCATACAACGATATTCGTTTATATCAAGATGATGTTATGAAGCTTTTTCCACCTGAACAACGCTACAAACCCATCAAAAAAGAAGAAATTAGAGAAATGTTTGATGCCTTGGCAGATAAAGATGGCTGGGTAAATCTAAGAGATCCTAAGATAAATGAAGCACTTTTTGCAAGTGGAGAGTTTATTACAAACTTTGCTTACAAAAAGAAAAATTTAGCAGGAGTAGAAGTCTTAGAAGAATTTAACATTGTTGATAGTTTGGATAATGGCTCAAGAATTCCTCGCTATAAAGATACAAATATAAGAGAATATGAAGAGATTTTGCGAACAAAATATGGCGATAATCAGAGCTATGAGTCCCATTACACAGAACTTTTTAATAGCTTTTATGAAGAATACAAAAAAGCACAAGAAGATTTTAACGCTAAAAAAGAGGCAATTTTAAATGATATACAAGTAAGCGAAGATAAAAAAGAGCAAGTAGCCTCCATAGATAAGTCAAATCTTATGATGGAAATGGAACAAGAATTTAAAAACATCACTGGGCTAGAGTTTAGCAAAGAAAAGCTAGAAGAAATAAAAGAAGCCCTAAATGATCCCACTAAGCAAAAAGAAACCATAGCTAAAATGAGTGATTTAGACTCTGTTACTTCTATGAAACTAGAAGATGATGGATTTATCACTTTGCGTTTTAGCTCTGGAAGAGAAATAAAAGTAGATACACTCTATAATGATACTGGCACACTAAACATCACAAAAAAGGAAGATAGAGCTACTATCAATCTAAAAGCTCAAAGCCTAGAAGAGAAAGAGCTCAATAAACTTGATTTTAAAGAAGTAGGAATTAAACAAGGGGAAAATACTGTAAGTTTGCAAGATATTGGTGCTAAGATGATAGAAAAAATTGTAAGCGAAAATGGAAAATTTCTAGGCTTTGCAATTACAACTGCTAATGATATACTTTTTGTTGATGTGCTTTATAATATTTATACACTTGATAGCCTTAATAAAAATAGAGAATTTAGCGTTGAATTTTAACCATATAAACTCGCTCAACATCTTATAAGCAAAGTTTTCAATGCTTAAAAGTATTGAATGATAGAAATTGTTTTTACCTCTTTTTTAAAGAGGTAATCAAAAATTTAAAATATCTCTATTATTTCATTCCTAAAATTGTATTTATCATCTCATCTATAGCAGTAACCATCTTTGCATTAGCACTATAACCACTTTGGTAGCGGATAAGATTTACAAGCTCATCATCTACTGAAACTTCTGAAATAGCTTTATATTCTTGCTTAATTGACACATAAACAGCTTCTTTTGTTTCCCTTGTAGCATTTGTTGCTTCTGCATCACTTGCTACTTTTGAAGAAAGAAATCTAAAAAATCCGCTAATAGTTTCTTGATGTTCTGTGCCATCAGCACTAAAGAAAGAAATTTTTTGATTTTGCAATTCTTGCATTAAGTTTGCCATTTCAAAATTCCCTTCCACTGGCTCTCTATAAGCATGGATTAAAGTAGGATCATCACGATATTTTAAAGCAAGATTCATATCTAATGCACTACTTCCTTCAAAAAATCTATTAACCCCCAAAGCACCCGCAAAATTTGTGCCACTATCTTGAAAAGAAATATAAATCTCTTCACTTGGATTTTTAGAAGTGATAGCAAAAGTCTTTGTATCATTGTTAAAAGTTGCTACAAACCTATCATCAAAATCATTACTAGCGTTTCCATCAGCATTATCATCAATATTAGCATTGAGTTGATTTACAATATCTTGCATAGTAGTGCTACTATTAATAGTAACCGTTCTTGTGCCTATAGGCTCTCCCTCTTTGTTATACATCACAACATCAAAGCTACCCTCTTTTACATTATATCCACTATTTACCAAGGCATCTTGAGTTCCTATATTTAATACATCAGAACTAGCACCTGTTTGTGCAGTTTGCGCATAAATATTATTTGTAGCTTCAATCATACCTTGTGCGAAAGTATCTAGCTGGTTAATATACTCTTGTAGCTTACCAATATTTCCATTACATCCTAATACATCATCTGTTCTAATTAAATCTAAAATCGCCCCTACTTTTCCACTAGATAGGCTATTTGTAAGATCATACACTTTGTGATCGCTTCTTTGGTATTTAATCTCATAAATACCGCTTGCATTTTGAGTATTATCTAAAACTAAGGGATGAAAAGAAGCTCCATCTACTAAAGCCATACCCCCAACAGTTAAAGTATAACTTTCTTCAAAATCTGCAATTTGATCATCGCCACTCCCTCTAATTCCGTCTTTAAAAACATCTGCACCGATTAAATTATTAAGCTCAAATTCATACTTATCTCTTAAATCTCTTAAATCATTTGCCTTTTTATTAAGCCCTTGATTTTCATAAAGACTAATTTGCTTATTTAATTCAGCAATTTGAGAACCTAATCTATTTACCTCATCTACAGCCACTTTCATTTCATCATTTAAGCGTTGTTGGAGCTGGACTAGGCGCTCTCTTGTATCCCGAACATTTTGCGAGAGGGTTTGTGCTTGTTCTGCTAAAGAAGTCTTTTGTGCAGGGTCTCCTGCTTTAGTAGAAATATCCTTCCAAGCATTAAAATAGTTTTGCAAATCATTAAAAATCCCAACCCCATCAATCTCTGGAAAATAAGAAGAAGCTTCTTTTAAACCTGAAAAACTTGTATCATAATAAGTTTTTTCCACACTTGCCTTTTTATAACGCGAAAAGGTATATTCATCATGGATTCTCTCCACCGTCATGACATGCAAGCCCTGCCCTAAAGCATAATTTTGCTTCCAAAGTGGTGTTTGAGCTGAACTTCTTACAACCTGTCTTGAATAAAATTCATTATTTGCATTTGCTATATTATTACCTGTGGTATCCACCATTACTTGATGGCCACTCAACCCTGTATAAGGAGTATTTAAAGAAGAAAGTAACCCACCCATAAGAACTCCTTATGCTTCTGCTTTAAGAAACGAAGAAGCCCCAAGGGAACTTTTTTGATAACCTTTTTCCTCAAGAGGAACCATCTTTTTAAGCAAGGAATTATAAAGCTCTGAAACTGCTAAAGACATCCTGCCAAAACGATAATTTAACTGTTTTAAAAGTTCTAACTTATCATGTAGTTTGGCTGTAAATTCACTAGCACCCTCACCTAAGAGTTTCTTTTTATCTTCATAGCTTAAATCCGCTATTGTAGCATTTGGATAATCTTTTCTTAATTTTTCTTCAATACTTTTTGCATAAGCTTCTTTTTTGTGGATGAAAGAGGTAGTAAGCTCCTCTTTTTGAGAAATGCGTGCAAAAATTTCTTCATTTTTTGCTTCTTTAATATCTGCAATATCTTGCTCTGTAATTGCAATAAGAGCGTCAATATCTTCTAGTGCATCTTTTAAAAATTGCAAGGACATAAATAACTCCTTATAAATTTAGCTATTTATTCTCCAAGCAAATTTTGTGCCAACTTTTCTGCACTCCCTTTAATATCTATAGTATAGTTTCCTTCTTGAATAGACTTTTTTAAAGCTTCTAACCTTGAATTTCCAGCACTTTGTGCGACATTTTCCTGTTTATTAACATTTTCATTCTTACCATTATTAATGGAGGAATTTCCTCTACTCTGTGTTATAGTAGAAGAAAAAGTCGGATTGGATAGCAAGTTATTAACCATTCTTTTTCTCCTTTTTTGATTTATAAATACTATATCGGATATTTTTCAAAAAACTTAAAAACTTTCTTTAATACTTTTTGAAATATCTTGCAAAAACTTCTCTGCATCAGTTTTTGGAGCAACTTCTACAGGATTATTATTTTGATATAAAGGCACATTTGCTCCGCCAATTTTAATTGCATACAAAACCACAAAAAGCATAAAATAAACAAACATAAAAAAGCCAATAGAAGGCACAAACCAATCTTTCATTTTAGTCCTTTGTGAAAATATACCATAAAACTTCCTATTTTTTCTTAAATCAAACCATAAAAACTTTTAATTATGTTTTTAACACCAAGCCCCCCTATTAAATGCTAAGTCTTCTAACAAACCATCTTACTATTAAAGTCCAATATTCTCACACTCTTGCTTATGGTTTAATTTGTGATTTTTCTTAACAATTAAACCTGCTCCCACGATAAAAATTACCAAAGCAATTGCATTGTTTTATCATAACACTTTCTTTTCTCACTGCAAAAGATTATTAAACCTTGTAACAATCTCTATTTATTAGCTATAAAATCATATTGAGCGATAGCAAAATATTTCTTTATAAAGTTTTAAGATAGCAAAGGAAGTTGGATTGACCTTGCCTTGCTTTCAATAACATAAAGAAGCTTACAAGATTACTTTGTTGTCAAAATTTCTTGCAATAACAGATAAACCAAGTAAAATTAATTTGCCACAGTGATTACATCACCTTGCAATAATATCCTTTTGTCACTGCGAGCAGTGGAACGACTTGCGTGGTTAGTCTTTTTTCATCATTGTAAATACCACCCTCACCAAGTTATTACGAGCAAAACACAGTCTTGCGTGGTAATCTAACATTGTCTTAGGGTATTAATTGCTTCTTTGCCAATACTTTTTGCAATGATATTCCATCTTGTCACTGCGAATGAAACAAAGTGGAGTGTGGCAGTCTAAAGGGTTTGCATTGTAGGGTAAAACTCTATTGAAATACTTTAAAACTCTTGGTTGCTCTTTTAGATTGCTACGCAAATATTGCATATTTGCTCGCAATGACAGTAAAAGACTTGCAATGATAATAGTTTGGTTTTTGTTGTCTTGCTTCTTACAATGATAAATTAAACAAAAATATAAAAAATAAATCATATTTTATTTTTAAAGTAATCTTAAAAGTTAAATGATAAAATTCTAATGTGTTTTAAGCAGTTTTTATTGTCTTTTAAAGGCTTTAAGGAGGCTTAATGGTAGAAATAAATATTTTTATGATACTA
>NZ_NBIU01000129.1 GCF_003245365.1 Helicobacter valdiviensis | reverse complement strand
AAAGAAGAGTTAATAAAGAGCTAGAATGCCCCCCCCCCCCGCACTAATAGTGGAGAGATAGAAAGGGTTTTAAAAATATTAAAAGATTTAAAAGTAAAAGTATTAGAAGATAATACTTTTTTATTATTCTTAGATGTTGTCTTTAATTCTTTATAGAAAGGATTATTATATGTATTTTTTAATGTATTTAGTTTTTTAAATTTTTTAAGATTTAAAAAATACATATAGATAATACCCCCTCTTTTTTTATTGATCTTCTTAATGGTTTATTGTATGTATTATGTATATATATTGAGTTAATACTTAGTTTGTATATATAATAATCATAATACAATATTAGAATTTTGATTTTGGAATTCTAAAGAAATATTTTTTAAGATTTTATGAATTATAAAATTATTATTTTTATATTCTAAATTTTATTTAATAATATTTATATTTGCT
>NZ_NBIU01000128.1 GCF_003245365.1 Helicobacter valdiviensis | reverse complement strand
TACTTCTTATCTTTTAAAAAGGAATTTTAAGACTTTAAACCCTTTATAATAAAAGGGTTACAAAGTTTAAAAACTTTCTTTCTTTAATCTTGTTTTTTAAATAAAATCTTCTTGTTTAGTATAAATACAATATAGTATTAATAGTTTTTTATCTATGAGGTAGAATAATAAAATTAAGTAGAGTTATGCAATCTATGAGAATACTTAGGAGTTCTTGGAAGCTCTTTTAGATTGCTTCGCTACGCTCGCAATGATAGAGGGGGCTTATAATAACAAAAAAGAAAGCTATTGCAATGATAGGGTGGGGACTTACAAAAAGAGTTTAAGTATCTAGAATAGTAATAAGGTAGAGTTTGCTTGATTGATATAAAAAGACAAATTAAACTTTTAAAAATGATAGGTTTCTTGTAATGATGAAAGTTTATGGTATGAATATAAGGAGGATT
>NZ_NBIU01000127.1 GCF_003245365.1 Helicobacter valdiviensis | reverse complement strand
ACCCATAGCTTGTTCTTTAATAGATTCATTCATATCATTAATGCCTTGCACTAAAACATTAACATTAGCTTCTATTTCATTTAATGATTTACCAGTTCTCTCTGCTAGTTTTCTAACTTCATCAGCTACTACTGCAAATCCTCTTCCATGTTCTCCTGCACGTGCTGCTTCAATTGCTGCATTTAATGCTAATAGGTTTGTTTGTTCTGCAATATCTTTAATCACACCTACTATGTTTTTAATATCTTCTGCTTGTCTTGTTACTTCAGATGTTTTATCCGATACATTTTGCATAGAAGAGCTTATCTCTTCAATAGCAGCTGCTGATTGTTGGAGTGAGCTTGCTTGAGTTTGTGAACCACTTGTTAGCTTTTCCATAGAGATTTTTAATTCTTCACTTTGTTTAGCTAGATCTTGTGCAAAGCTTGCTGATGCTCTAAGCATTGCTTT
>NZ_NBIU01000126.1 GCF_003245365.1 Helicobacter valdiviensis | reverse complement strand
CTTGAGAGCTTATCCCATATTCTAAGCTTCTTTCTAGGTTTTCAAAGTTTAGGGCTTTGAATTTGAAATCACCCAATGATAAAACCATTTAAACTCCTTTTTAGTTGTATAGGGGTAAAATTAATCTACATTAGATAGGGTTGATGGTTGCAATGTAGTAGTTGAGGATGTGCGGTAACCAGTCCGAGAACACATCGTATTGTGGGTGCAAGTCCCACCGCTCTATCTAATCTTTTTTAAGTGTTTAAGGCCTTTTCTATCTTTATCCACCTTTCCAAGCGTTATAATTGCATTTGTCTTTCCAAATTTTTTCAAGTTATAATCAGGGCGTATGATGATTTTATTTACCTTACTAGAATCCTTTTTATCTTCAAAGAAATACAACAAAGAATTATTTGCACTATCCCAATAAACCTCTTTTGCTTCTTCTAAAACTTTTACAATCTCTTTAATCTCTTCAACCCTTAAACCTTGAT
>NZ_NBIU01000125.1 GCF_003245365.1 Helicobacter valdiviensis | reverse complement strand
TCCATAACTCCATAAGCTAAATAGCTTAGTATAGGAATCTCAGAATCTAATAGTATTCCTGAAACTTTATTGCTTGGCAGAGCATATGTAGTAAGTGCCATGCAAGGCGTCTCATTTACCATACAAACTTCTTCTTTAGTTTTTGCTCCATGAAAATGCAAATCATCTCCATAGATTTTACCACTTGCTTTTGCATCTAGCTTACCATTTTTATATATTGCAAGTGCACTAAAATATTCGCCTTGTGAAAGAATCACATTATCTAACACTCCATCATTATTAATATCAATTTTTCTTTTATAGACTTTAGGATAACTGATATAAGTTGCTTTTTCCTTGATGGCTTTTGCCATTTCTTCTTTTATAACCTCTCTTTCTTCTGTGCAACAACGATAAAAACCGTCATATTTATTATTTGCTCCAAAAGCACAAAAACCTATACTAAAGGGAGGATTGATGGAGGGAGGAACTTTTTGCCATTTGCTCCAATCACTCTTATATCTTCTTGCATATTCACATAATTCTTTATTATT
>NZ_NBIU01000124.1 GCF_003245365.1 Helicobacter valdiviensis | reverse complement strand
GGGGGGGGGGGGCATTTAGCTTCTAATGGAAAAACCTATCATTACAAAAAAGAATTTTTGCTAGTGAGTGGAACTCCTTATGTGAATAGTCTTTTTGATGGTGTAAGAGAGTTTTTTATAGAGGCGGAAACTTGGACTAAAATGGAGGCAAATACAGGCAGAGAACTTTGGAATAAAAGTATTTTTTTGATAGATGCCAACAGTTTAAAAGTTAATTATGGTGTAAATAAAGCAGTTTTAAAAGCTAATAACATATATGGTAACTCAAAAAGAATTTTAAAGGTTAATAAAACTAAAGAAACTCTTTTATTTAAACCATATTCAGGATTAAGCTTAGGGGGTTATGGAGAATGGTATATAGGGTCAGTTCAATCCGGTCAAAGACAAGAAGGCTTTACTTACAATCTTAATTTAGTCTCCCAAATTTCTATGTATTGGAATTAGCACAACTTGTAGGGATACTTTGATTTTATGCTATAATTTTAATGCTTTAAGCTTTGTTTTTATTGTCTTTTAGAAGATATAAAAAGGAGCTAGTATGGA
>NZ_NBIU01000123.1 GCF_003245365.1 Helicobacter valdiviensis | reverse complement strand
TTGCTTATTATGAAGATCAATTTAGGGCATATATGGGTGAAGAAACTTATAAAAAATTAAGGCCTTATTTAGGTATGTCAACTTATTATGTATGTAAGGGTAAAAAATATCCTGTTGTTTTTTATACCATGATAGATTATAAAGTAAAAAGCTTTGGTTTATTTGGAGATGAAGGAAGAGGATTTAGCTTTACAAATACAACTTATAGTTCTGCTGCTGGTGGATCTTTTCATTATTTTATCAATGGTAAATTTGTAAAAAGTGATGAAAAATTTACAGGACAAAGTTACTGATGAATCCTAAAGAACTTCTTATAGAAATCAAAGATTATGCAGATGTAGCTGATGCTAGTTATGCGATGTTGCATTTAATTGATGAGAATGATGAAAAAGGTTTTTTTGATAGTAGTTTAAATTTTAACAAAAAGGAGTAAATTTGCAAATTCCTATTTATTCTAAATTAAAAGTAAAGGAATAGATAAGGATAAAAATTTAAATTTTATTTTAGAATTATTTTAATTATTATAGAATGATTTATTTATAAAGAAGGATGATTGATGA
>NZ_NBIU01000122.1 GCF_003245365.1 Helicobacter valdiviensis | reverse complement strand
ACCATAGTGCTTCTTCTTTATTTGTTGGCTTTTCTATTATTGGCAAATTCACAACATCTCCATTTTTTAAAAGTGGAGTAAGCTTGGGATTTACTTCTAAAACCATACTAAAATACTCTAAACTTCCATAAAATCTATAAACCACACTATCTAATCTTTCATTGTCTTTTGCAATGTATTTATTCATAATCTCTCTCCAAATCCATACTAAAACTTTGCTTGGCAAATCCGCTCCCATCTATAAAACATTCTCTATTATCGTTTAAACTTATAATGATAAATTTTCCATAATATTTACCATTAGCACCCACTAAAGTATAGGATTTTTGCTCCTTTGCCATAGCTTCTAAGGTTTCAAGATAGGTATTCTTATCCCCCTTTAGCGGTAAGATTTTGCCTTGTAGTTTAATCTTTTCACTTCCTTTGCTTAGTGCAAAATATGCCTTTGTGTTATTAAGTCTAGCTTGAGAGCTTATCCCATATTCTAAGCTTCTTTCTAGGTTTTCAAAGTTTAGGGCTTTGAATTTGAAATCACCCAATGATAAAACCATTTAAACTCCTTTTTAGT
>NZ_NBIU01000121.1 GCF_003245365.1 Helicobacter valdiviensis | reverse complement strand
GGAACTCCTTTATCTGTTAGAGAACCACTAATAAGCTCTTGTAAGATTACAAATTCTCCATTGACTTTCTTTTGGGATAAAGAACCCTTTACACTTACTACTTTAGTGCAAGGATAGCTTACACCTGCTATGGTATTAGGACAACCTGTTATGCTAGAGTTTAATAAATCACTCTCTAGCATTAGAGGAATATTATTATCTTTAAAGGATTTTCCTTTACTTGATTGAAGGATAACTTTACCCCCATGGATACATTCTAGGTTTTGATTTTCTAAAAGAGCATGAAGAGTGGCTATGCTTTGTTTTTTATTTACTTGTGTGCTTTCTTGCTCTTTAAGAGTGTTTAAGCTTAAATCTTTGTATTCTAAGCTTTGCTTATTTAAGCATTCTAGTTTAATATTTAAAGAGTTTTCTAGTATAGAATAATTAAGTAAGCAAAGCTCATCATTTTTATAAAAGATAGCAAGTCTTCCTTTACCACTGCTTTCATCACTAGGGGAAAAATAATAGCTAGGTTTATCTTGTAAAATATTTCCTTCTTTATTGGGTTCTCCAAAGTAAAAAGAATTAT
>NZ_NBIU01000120.1 GCF_003245365.1 Helicobacter valdiviensis | reverse complement strand
CTTAGTATTAGTATAGTTGCTTCTATACTTTTATCTAATCAATTAGTATTAGCTAAAGATATTACTTTACCAAGTGGAGGAAAGTTTGTAGGTAGTAATGGAGGAACTATTACTTCTAAGGGTGATACTATGACAATTACTGGTAATGGTAATGGAGGAAATCATGTAATTGCTTGGGGTGGAGGATTTAATATAGGTAAAGATGCTACTGTTAATTTTGGAGGAAGTGGTAAAGGATATTTAAATCTTGATTATTCTAAAAATCCCTCTATACTAGCAGGTAAATTAAATGGAGGAGATAATAATATCTTTTTAGTAAATCCTAGTGGGGTAATAGTAACTGAGAGTGGAAGTATTAATGCTAATAAGTTTGGTATTTCTACATCTCCAATGGATGAAAAAACAATGCAAAAATTTACATTAGAAGGACACACTGATGGATTTAAATTCTCTCCTGTGTTTAAAGCTAATAAAGGAGATATTATTAACAAAGGAAGTATTACTACTAAAAATGGTTTAACTCTTATTGGAAATAAAGTTGATATTCAAAAAGGAAATTTAATCAATACAGGAAC
>NZ_NBIU01000012.1 GCF_003245365.1 Helicobacter valdiviensis | reverse complement strand
ATGGAGGGAGGAACTTTTTGCCATTTGCTCCAATCACTCTTATATCTTCTTGCATATTCACATAATTCTTTATTATTCGAATCTAGCACTTCTCCTAGAAGTTTAAGTAAATATATAATGCGTTCTTCATAGGCATCTCCTATAAAACGAACTTCATTTAAATGTTTAATAAAAGCTCTTTGTGATTCTAAAAGATCTTTTAGTCTTTGTTCCTTATTAGGAAACTTAGAGATTTTTAACTCTTTTCTTAATTGTGTATAGACTTCACCCATATAGCGATCTAAATTTTGTAATTTCCCACTTTCATCATTGCAAATTATCTTTTCTACTTCTGTAGTTGCTTTAGCACAATCAAAACTAGGTTTAGCTTCTTCTGGAGATTGGGCGTTAATGCCAACACTTAAAGTAACACAAATCCCTAAAACCATTAAAAACTTTTGCATAAGAACTCCTTTGATATAGAAATTAATTTTTTAGCTTAAATTTGTTGTTTTAATTGGCATTTATTTTCCTAATAATTTATTAAGTTTTTTATCTTCTGTAAAAGCTTGATAGAGCTTCTCATAAAGTATTTTATATACTTTTACTGCCTCATCAAATTCACCTAAATTTGCTTCATTAATCCGAGAATGTAGAATAAAATAGTTCCATTGTGCAATATTATAAGCCATAAAATCTATAACAATGCCTTTAGTAGTGCTTTCAAAAAAATTATTAAATAAATTGTAGTTAGATAAAAAATTTATTCTATTATATTTCTCTAAATAAGCGGCACCATAATAAAATTTTTCTACTCTTTGGTTAAAATTCCATTTTTTTTTATTAGCTTCACTATTTATCATTTTAAAAGCTAAAATAGCGATCGCTTCTAAATAAATTTGTTTTATGCAATAATTAGATTGAAAGTCTTCTTGTTTTCCTGTCCCAAATGGTACAATAAAATAGCATTGAAATATATTTCTATTGCTCATAACATCGTGATTAAAATATTTCAGTTCTTCTCTTTCATTTTGCCCCTCTTTTGTATCTTTTGGGATACTCTTTAGTATTGAAAAATAGAGCTTAGAATACAATCTATCAAGTTTTTGTAACTCCCCACTTTTATCATTGCAAATCATCTTTTCAACTTTTTTAGTTGCTTTAGCACAATTAAAGCTAGGTTTAGCTTCTTCTGGAGATTGAGCATTAATACTAATACTCAATATTAAGAAAAATCCTAAAACCATTAAAAACTTTTGCATAAGAACCTCCTTTAAAGCTTTAAAGAGAGAAAATTATAGCCCTAATGCATCTAAAATATAAAAGCAAATTCCAGCAAGTATTGCAGAAACAGGAACGGTAATAAGCCAAGCTGCCAAGATTTTGTTAATAGCAGATCTTTTTACAAGTTCTTCTTGATAAACCTTTTTTAATTGCTTTTGTCCGCTTTTTTTAAGCTCGGGTAATCCTTCTTGTTTTTGGAGTTTTTTTCGTTCTATGCTTTTTAAAATAGCAGCTTTCTTTTTTACAGAGGCTCTTCTAAAGCGTCCTAAAAATTCTTTTAAGCTTTGTGTATCTTTACCTTTATAAGAATCTAGGATTTTAATCTCCATTTCTTTGTAACGCTTTTTGAGATATTCACGCAAAAATCCTACACCAAATACAGCACCTACGGCAATATGGGTGGAACTAACAGGCATTCCAAGTTCTGAAGCAATAAGCACTGTAAGTGCTGCACTCATAGCAATGCAAAAAGCACGGATTTGATCAAGCTCTGTAATCTCACTTCCTACGGTTCTTATGAGTTTTGGCCCATAGAGTGCAAGCCCTATGGAGATACCAAGTCCTCCAAGTAGCATAATCCAAAATGGCACACTAGCCTTAGAGCCAACTTCTACCCCCTCTTTTAGAGCATCATTAATGGCAGCTAGTGGGCCAATAGCATTTGCCACATCATTTGCACCATGGGCAAAGCTAAGTAATGCGGCTGCAAAAATGAGAGGAATGGTAAAAAGTTTATTAATTTCTTCTTTTTTGTTTTCCATATTGCTAAGTGCTTTTTGGATAAGAGGACGCACGAAAATAAAAACAACAATTGCAATAACGATACTAAGCGCAAGTGCATAAATAGGTTCTAAAGAAAGAATTTTTTTAAGCCCTTTGTTAATAAGGTAAAGACTAAAAGCAAAGCTCATAAAAGCTATTAAAAAAGGGACAATTTTTCTTGCTGCTTCTTTTTTATTTTGTTTGTAGGTAATTGTGTTTTTGATAAAAAATAATAAAAGTGCTGCGATAATTCCACCAGCAAGAGGGGAGATAATCCAACTTGCTGCGATATTGCCTAGCTCCCCCCAATTTACTACGCTAAATCCACCAGCAGCAATTCCAGCACCCAATATTCCCCCTACAATAGAATGGGTTGTGGAAACAGGAGCACCAATTAATGTGGCAAAATGTAACCAAATTGCCCCAGAAATAAGTGCAGCAAGCATAAGAGTGATAAAATCTTCAATATTTTGAATATTTTGCATAGAAATAATTCCAGAACGCACTGTATCTACGACTTCTCCACCTGCGATGAGGGCTCCTGCTATCTCACAAGTTGCAGCTATGATGATAGCACCAAACATGGTTAGAGCTTTAGAGCCTACAGCAGGTCCTACATTGTTTGCAACATCATTAGCACCGATATTTAATGCCATATACCCGCCAATAATTGCGGTAAATCCTAGCAAAAGAGGGTTTGAAATTTCACTAGAATTCCACATAACCATTGTTACAATAACTAGAATAAAAAGCATAATTATACCAATTTTATGCACTTCTTTATAAAGAATATTAGAGGCTTTATCATAATTTAGATAGTCTTTTAAATGCATTCATTCTCCTTTTTGTTAAATTTATTCTATACTAAATAAAATAAATTTATCCTAATCTATTGATTTTTTGCATTTAAAATTATTATGGATAAGCTAGAGTAGTTTAATGAAGTCTTAAAGGGGATTGTTCCTTTAAGATTATTTAATGATATAGGCTTTGATGATTTTTTGTTCTTTTAGAGGTCTATCTTCGGAATTTGTTGGGGTGTATTCTATCTTTCTTAAAGTTTTAAAGCTTTCTTCTTGATTATCTTTACTGATTTCTCCAAAAATAGTATGCAATCCATTTAAATGAGGAGTTCTTGTGGTTGTGATGAAAAATTGGCTACCATTTGTATTAGCACCTGCATTAGCCATAGCTAAAATTCCTGCTCTATCAAACGCATAACCTTTTACAATCTCATCTTCAAAGTCTTTCCCCCAAATAGATTCACCGCCTCTTCCAGTTCCGGTTGGATCTCCTCCTTGAATCATAAATTTTCTAATTGTGCGGTGGAAGATAGTTCCATTGTAATAGCCATTGTTGATATGGGTTACAAAGTTTTCAACAGCTTTAGGAGCAACATCAGGAAATAAGGTAAGGGTAATCTTTCCTGCTGTAGTTTCAAGCACTGCTTGGATTTGTTTGTTATCTTTGGTTTCTGCTAAGCCCAATACGCTAAGAAACGCAAAAATGCAAGTAATTTTAAGCAAATAGTGAATTAACGCTTTCATTTTTATTGATTCTCCTTATAACTTCTGCAAAAAGTGGTGCTACACTTAAAACTTTAATCTTATCGCATTTTTTAGCAAGCGGAATGGTGTCTGTTACGATTACTTCATCAATGCTACTCTCTTGGATACGCTCATATGCTGGGCCACTAAATACCGCATGTGTGCCAAGAGCTATTACGCTTGTTGCACCTTTATTTTTAAAAGCATCTGCTGCTTTTACAATCGTTCCTGCAGTATCAATCATATCATCAATTAAAATAACATCTCTTCCTTCAACGCTTCCAATTACATTCATCACTTCAGATTCATTGGCTTTCTCTCGTCTTTTATCTACAATAACAATATCCAAGCCTAAAAGCTTTGCAAAATATCTAGCTCTTGCTACTCCACCTATATCAGGGCTTGCAACAATAGGGTTTTTAAGGTTTTTTGCTAGAATATGTTCTTTAAATACAATAGATCCATAAAGATTATCCACAGGAATATTGAAAAATCCTTGTATTTGTCCTGCATGTAAATCCATTGTGATGAGGCGACTAACCCCTGCAGTTTGTAGAATATCTGCTACAAGTTTGGCACTAATTGGCACACGCGGGGCAGCTTTTCTATCTTGTCTTGCATAGCCAAAATAAGGCATAATCACATTGGTAGAATTTGCTGAACTTCTTTTTAGCGCATCGCACATTATTAAAAGCTCCATTAAATTATCATTTGCAGGAGCACAAGTAGGTTGGATTACAAATACATCTTTACCTCTTACACTTTCACACAGCCTTACGCTAATCTCCCCATCGCTAAAGCGTGATATTTCGGCTTCTGTGAGCTCCACATCTAAATTTTGCGCCACTCTTTTTGAAAATTCTGGATGAGCGCTCCCAGTAAAAATTTTCACATCTTGCATTAAATGCCTTTGTTTTATAAAGTTAAAAGGCAATTATAGTCTTTTAAAACTTGAAAAAAATAAAATACATATCAAATTTGTGCTAAACTTCTAAAAAATTTTATTCTCTTAAGGGTTAATAATGGGAATTTTAGAATTTCTAAAAAGTGCAGATTGTGAAGAAATTGAGAAATTTTGCCAAAGGAGATTCCAAGAAAATTTATATTTTTTTCAAAATGATTATCCAAACTTATTTGAAGCTCTAAAAAGTGAGGCAAAAGAATACCAGCTTTATATTGGAAAAGAGGGTGTTAATATTCTTAATTTTAAGAATAACTCTTTTTTGTATAGCTTAGATGAGGCGGGTAAGTCTAGTATGCTTTTGGTGCATGAAAATTGCAGTTTTAATCCACTATTAAACCAACAATGGAAGAGAATTTTTGGATCGCGTGCTTGTTTTATGGGGGAAGAGTTTCCTTTTACTTCAAGATGGGTCAATGAAATTTTAGCTTATACTATGAATAATGGTTGGGTAGAATCATTTCATCTTTCTAATGACTTTTTGCCAAGTCTTAATTTATTTGGGCTTGGTGGAGGGATTTTTTTGCAAGTTTTGAATGAGAATTATGAGAGTTTTCATAGTTTTTTGATTTTTGAAGAATCGCTAGATTTGTTTAGGATTTCTTGCTTTTTTGTGGATTATCCTACGCTATTTTCTAAAACGCAAGATAGGGCAGGGTATATTTTCTTAGAAAGCTTAGTGAAAAAAGATTATGTGTATCATTATTTTCTATCGCGTAAAATTAGCACTTCTGTAATGCGTTTGGAGCTAAGCTTGTATCAAAGTCCTCTTAATATAAGTGCAAGAGAATTAGTGCATGAGTTGCATTCACAAAATTACAGAGGTTGGGGGAGTTTTGAAGATGAGATGAGAGGGATAGTTAATAAGCTTAGTGTAGAGATTACTAAAATGCTTATAGAACCCAAAAGGATTAATGCTCCTATTTGTGTGGTAGCAAATGGACCAAGTTTGGATTTTTTACTCCCTTTTATTAAAGAAAATCAAGAAAAAATGATTATTTTTAGTTGTGGAACAGCACTTAAACCTTTAAAAAAGGCAGGGATTATTCCAGATTTTCAAGTAGAGATTGAACGCCATGATTATTTAGAGGGTGTGTTAAAAGAAGCGCCTTTGGGCGATGTGCCACTTTTGTGTGCGAGTGTATTAGATAAAAAGGCAAAGGAGCTTGCAAAGGAGTTTTATTGTTTTGAACGAGCAGGTTCAAGTGCTGCAAACTTTAAAGCTCCTAAGTTTCAAATTCAATTTAGTGCGCCACTTGTAGGAAATGCAGGAGCTGCACTTGCAAGTTATTTAGGCAGTGATGTGATTTTATGTGGGCTTGATTGTGGATATAAAGAGGGCTCTACAAAACATGCTAAAAATTCCTATTATGGAGAAGAAGAAAAAAATAATCTCCCAAGTGATGCTTTTAGGGTAAGGGGGAATTTTAGTGATGATATTTATTCAGATGCACTCTATTCTCTTTCACGCACGAGTTTAGAGGAAGCTTTTAGTGCTTTAAAACCTTTTAATATTTTGAATTTAAATGATGGAGCTTTTATCAAAGGGGCAAGACCAACTCATTATGATGAATTTGATTTAAAAGAGATTGATAAAAAACAGCAAATTGAAAATCTAAAATCTCTCTTTAAAGATCCTAAAACTAGTGATTTTTATTCTAAGAATCCTCAAAGTCATGTATTTGAAGTTTTGGCTTTTAAAAATAGAATAGGGGATTTGTTTAAAGAAGAGGTTAAAAATAAAAAAGAACTCTTTATAAGAGTGGATAAGATTTCAGATGAAATTGCTAAAACTTCTAAAACTAATCCATTAGTGACGATTTTATTTAGTGGCTCATTAAGCCATTTTCTTTATCATATTGTGTTATCTTGTTTGCATTTACCACATAATAATATTGAACATATTTGGATTAAAGCACAAGAATTGTATAATAGTGGTTTTGAAGCAATGGTGGAATATTTTAATCAAGTGGTTAATGATATAAAAGTGGAACACTAATTGCTTAGTTATGTTTATCTTATGTCAAAAAAAGGATTGAAATGGCAACAAAAACTTCAGTTTCATTGGTTTTAGCAAGTGCATTGCTTAGTGCAAGTTTATTTGCAGTAGAGGCTACAACACAAACACAAGCTTCTGTGGCAAGTCCAGTAGGTAATGCAGGTTTTACAAATGCTTCTGTAGGAAGAAATTCTAATACTCCAGCAGGATTACAAGGAGTGGAAGTAGGTGGAGATGAGATTGTAATCCCAAATGCTCCTATGATTACACCTTCTAGCATTATTGAAATTAGTGCAGTAGGTATGGGTGTAGCACCAGAATCAACTGTTTCTCCTGCTCAAGCTTTAGCTTTAGCAAAAAGAGCGGCGATTGTAGATGCTTATAGGCAAATTGGTGAAAAAATGTATGGTATTAGAGTAAATGCTCAAGATACAGTAAGAGATATGATGCTTAAAAATTCAACCGTTAAAACTAAAGTAATGGCAGTAATTAGAAATGCTGAAATTATTGAAACAGTTTATAAAGATGGTTTGTGTCAAGTAAGTATGGAATTAAAACTTGATGGAAAAAGATGGTATCGTATCTTAACTGGCGAAAACTTCTAATTTACGCTTTAAAATTTTTAGGTGTTGCTTTCTTAGTGTTTGGGTGTGCAAAAGCACCCCAAAAACTAGAGCAAACTTCTTCTACAACAATCTTTTTTTCTATCAATCAGTTTAAATTTTATGATCTTGGTTTTATAAAAAAATATCCCACAAAGACAACTTTAGAGATTTTTAATATGGGGCATTTGCTTTTTACATTTAGTGCAAGTAATACCGGAGTTTGCCTTAATGATACTTGTTATTCTAAAGAGATTTTTATTAGGAGATTTTTTAAAAATGAGGCTTTGGGTGGGCTAAATTTTAAAGACATATTGGAAGGAAAGGAGATTTTAGGGGGGGAAGGTAAAGAGAAACAAGAGCGGGGTTTTATCCAAAAGATACAAAAAGGCAACAATAAGATTTTTTATGAAGTAAGCAAAAATCGCATTTATTTTAAAGAAAGTCAAAGTAAATTCACTTTGGAGATAAATTATAATTAGGCTCTTATGGGGGTTATGATTATATAAGTATCGTATAAACTAAACGGATTTTAGTTTGGGAATAAATATTAGTTTTTGTATAAATTAAATTATTTTAGCATTTATAGCAAAATATATTAAAGATTTATTTTTATTTAGGAAATTATAAATAATTTTGGTTGGCTTTCTTGTAAAGATAAAAAGTAAAATAAAAGATTAAGCTCTTTTTTTGTTTTTGTAGAGAAAATAAACTTGCCACAGATTCTAAAAATCTGTGAAAGCGGATTAATCTAAAAAAGAACTTTTAAATCCATTGATAAAAACGATGGCAACGATAATGGGAATAATGTATTTTACATAATAAAACCAGATTTCTACTAAAAGCTTACTTTGTGTTCCATTTAGCAATTCTTCTTTAGCATCTTTATCTAAAATCCAGCCCACAAAAATAGAAGCACCAAGGGCTGTAAGCACAAAAAAGATATTTCCACTAATTATATCAAAAGCATCAAAAATATTTTTTCCAAAAATAAGCACTTCCCTCCAAGGACCATAAGCTAGGATTGAAGGGATATTTCCTGCAATAAAAGTAAAGGTAAGAACCCAGAATACTGCCCATTCTCTTTTTAATCTTAATTTTTCACTCAAAACACTAATTAGCACCTCATAAAGAGTAATAGAAGTAGTAAAAGCCGCAATAATTAAAAGTGTAAAAAAGCTAACGGCCAAAATACTTCCAAATTTCATAGAAGAAAATACGATGGGTAAGACTTCAAAAATTAACTTAGGGCCAGAATCAGGTTCTAAACCAAAGCTAAAAAGAGAAGGAAAAATCATAAAGCCTGCTAATAGTGCAATAATAGTATTTAATATTCCAGTTCCAACAGCAGTTTTAATAAGATTTTCACTTTTGCTAAGATAAGAAGAAAGTGTTATCATTACTCCAAATCCAAGCGAGAGAGCAAAAAAGACTTGCCCTAAAACATCAATAAAAAGTTTGGAGTTGATTTTGCTAAAATTAGGAGTTAGATAGAATAAAACCCCTTCTTTTGCACCTGGTAAGGTTAAATTTCTAATTACGATTGCAATCAAGCATAAAATTAAAAGAGGCATTAAAAATTTCATAGCTTTTTCAATACCATCACTCACACCTTTTCTTAAAACAATATAGTTTAATAGCACAAAAACTAAAGTATAAATACTTACCATTAAGGGGTTATATTCAATATTTTGCATATAAAAATCTCTCGTTTCTTGAGCACTTAAAGTGTGGTTTAGGGGTAATACACCTTGGATAATGCTAGAAATATAGGTTAAAACCCAGCCTCCTAGAACCATATAATAAGCAATAATCCCAAAACAACCAATAAGCCCCATAATCCCAACGATTTTCCAAGCTTTAGAAAAGCTCTTTTTTTGATAATGGGGACTAAAGGCATCTAAAGAATTTTTATGTGCGCGTCTGCCAATAACATTTTCTACTAAAATCATCGGAATCCCTATTAAAAGCATTGCTAAAATAAAAATCAAGACATATGCTCCCCCTCCATTTTCTCCAACCAAATAAGGGAAACGCCAAGTCGCACCAAAACCTATTGTCGCTCCAGCTGTAGTTAATAGATAGGTTAGGGTGCTAGACCATTCATGTCTTTTGCTCATAGAAACTCCTAGATTGTTTTTTAAATAAAAGAAAGTTTGTATATTACAATAATTTACTTACAAATTTAAGAAAATAGATACAGTAGCTAAGAAAAAATTTTAAAATAAGAATATTTTACACCTTAAAAAATACTATTTTGGAGATAAGAATTTAACAAAAGTCTAAAATTTCCTATTTTGTTTAAGATAAAATTACATAAAAAATTATAAGGAAGATTTATGAAAATTACAAATTGGAATGAGATAGATTTTGCCCCTAAAGAAGTTAAAATAAATGTATTGGTAGAAAACGAAAATACTAAAGAAATACAAATCTTATTAGCAAAAGATAGCAAGATGAGTGAGCACAAAGCTCCTTTTGCTATTTGCGTGCAGGTTTTAAAGGGAAAAATTCTTTTTAAGGTTAAAGAAGAATATGAGCTAAATGCTCTTTGTATGATAAGCTTAGAAGCTAATGTAGAGCATTCTTTGTATGCTTTAGAAGATTCGATTGTGCGATTAAGTTTGGCTAAAAATGATAGTGCAAAAAGGGTGAGTGCTGTGCTTAAAAAGCCTTAAAATAAAAGAAAGAATGCTTATATAAAAGGAGCGTAGAATATAGTATTGATAAGGGTTTAAAAGGTAGGATCGCAAAATTATTGTAAAAAATAAAAACGCGTTTATAGCTTTATTAAGAAGAAAAATTTCTTAAAAGTTACAAAATAGCTTTAAAAGGGAGGGAAATTCTAAAGGACATAAGCAATTTAGAGGAGATGAGACAACTCTGCTAAGGATTATATTATATTGCTTATAAAAATCCAAAAAGTAGATATTATTTTGGAAGCTAGGCATAAGCTATCCCAATAAAAAAGATAGAGATTTTGCCAAAAACACAAAAGAAATGCAGGAGGAGATATTAAATTCTGTGGATTGGCAAATTATTTAGGAAATTTTAGAAAGCTTTTAAGATTTGAATGGATAAATGGTTGTATTGTATTGAGTAATCAAGAAATCAAAGAGTTTTATGAAATTGTAAAAATTGGCACACCTAATATGGATAGAATCCTAAAAATATTTTAGGTAAAATTCTTTAAAATTATTGTATAATCACAAAACTTATGAGGGAGTAGTAGGCGAGAATACTCGTGGCAAACCAACATACTGATAATTAGC
This sequence comes from Helicobacter valdiviensis, assembly GCF_003245365.1. Lineage (GTDB taxonomy): Bacteria > Campylobacterota > Campylobacteria > Campylobacterales > Helicobacteraceae > Helicobacter_D > Helicobacter_D valdiviensis. Next base: position 35,694 of record NZ_NBIU01000012.1, on the reverse strand, counting down.
ACTTGCTAATATCTGGTTTTGTCTTAAATTATGAGACTCATATATAACTTTAAAAAGCTATATATGAAATATATTCCCTTTTGAAATCTAGCTCATATATAGCAAAGGAGCTAGAATGCATACACAACCTACTTTAGAAGAACTCTATGTAAAATACCATACAAGTCCTATTAGTGGTTTAAGCACAGAGCAAGTTTTGCTTAATCAGCAAGCTTTTGGCAAGAACCAAATAGATTCCTCTCCGCCAAAGCCTATTTATATGCAGATTTTAGAGGCATTTAAAGAACCTATGGTTTTACTTTTGGTGTTTGCAGGGGTGTTAGCACTTAGTATTAATAGTTATGAATATTTTGCAAATAAAGAAGCCAACTTTTTGGAATGTTTAGGGATTTTTATTGCTATTTTTCTTTCTATTGGAATTACTCTTATTATGGAGAATAAAAGTCAAAAGGCTTTTGAAGCATTGCATAAAATGACAGAGGGAAATAAAATCAAAACTTTGCGTAATGGTTCTATTAGCAGGGTGGCTCAAGAAGATTTGGTGCTAGGAGATATTATTTTTTTAGAGAGCGGAGATAAAATACCAAGTGATTGTCGTATCATTAGTGCAAAAGAGTTAATGAGCGATGAATCTTCTTTGACGGGTGAGAGTATGCATGTGTTAAAGAGTGAAGAGCTTGGCAAGCAACAAATAAGTAACACTTATGAAAATATGCTTTATAGTGGCTGTTTTATCACTCAAGGAAGTGCTAAGGCAATTTGTGTAGCAATAGGATTAGAGAGTGAGTTTGGAAAGGTGGCAAAAGAACTTAATAAAAGCTATAAAGATTCTACACCTTTGCAAGAAAAACTAAAAAAATTGGGAACTAAAATCACAATTTTTGGAGCAGTGGCTGCAAGTTTGGCTTTTATTTTGCAGGTAGTATTTTTTGTATTAAGAGGAGAAATTGCATTAGAGTTAGTGAGTGAGGCTTTTATTTCTAGTGTGGTATTGATTGTAGCAGCAGTTCCTGAGGGTTTGCCTACTATTGTTGCGGTATCTTTGGCACTTAATGTTATTAAAATGTCAAAACAAAATGCACTAGTAAAAAAGCTAATTGCTTGTGAAACGATAGGTTGTGTAAATGTGATATGTTCGGATAAAACTGGCACACTTACCAAAAATCAAATGAGTGTGGAACATTTTTTTATCCATAATAAAAGAGTAGAGTTAAAAAACAAAGAAGAAATGGAAAAAGAGTTGGGTTTAATTTTAGAAAATTGTGCGTTAAATTCCACAGCAGACTTAGAACAAAAAGGGGATAAAATTTTATTTTTAGGGAATCCCACAGAATGTGCCCTTTTAGTGCATGCTAAAAACTTTGGTTGTGATTATAGGAATTTAAGAGAGAATGCAGAGATTTTGCAAGTTTTTCCCTTCTCTTCTCAAGCTAAAAATATGATAACTCTTGCAAAAATGTATAAAAGTATTATAGCTTATACTAAAGGTTCTCCAGAAAAAATTTTAGATCTTTGTGTGGATATGGATTGTAGTTTGCTTGCACAAATTAAAAAAGAAATTACCTATTTTCAAAAACAAGCTTATAGAGTGATAGCATTTGCTCATAGAGAACTAAAGGAGATTGCTACTAATAGGGAAGAAATAGAAAAAGAATTTGTTTTTGATGGTTTTGTGGCGATTGCTGATCCTTTGAGGGAAGATGTTTATGAAGCGGTTCTTAGAGCAAAAGAAGCAGGAATTAGCCTAAAGATATTAACAGGAGATAATCTTGAAACTGCTAAGGCAATAGGTGCTAAATTACATTTGTTGGAAAAGGGTGGGGTGGCTATTGAAGCAAGTGAGCTTGAAGCTATGAGTGAGGAAGAATTTTCTAAGAGTTTGCAAAATATAAAAATCGTAGCACGCTCCACACCCAGCACAAAAATGCGTATTGTTAAAGAGTTAAAAAAGCAAGGTAATGTGGTAGCTTTAACAGGAGATGGTATTAATGATGCACCTGCACTCAAAAATGCAGATGTAGGTATAGCAATGGGGATTAGTGGGACAGAGGTCTCTAAAGAAGCTAGTGATGTAGTGTTATTAGATGATAGTTTTAGCACAATTATTAGGGCAATTACTTGGGGTAGGGGAATTTATCAAAATTTTCAGCGTTTTATACAATTTCAGCTAACCGTCAATCTTTCATCGGTTATTATTGTGCTATTTGCGGTTGTGATGGGATTTAGTGCCCCTTTTAGTGCTTTGCAACTTTTATGGGTGAATCTTATTATGGATGGACCGCCCGCACTTACTTTGGGGCTAGAACCAATTTCTAAAAACTTGTTAAAGTATAAGCCCACAAAACGCAATGCAAATATTATTACTAAGAGCATGTTAGGGCTTATTGTAGTGAGTGGGATTTTTATTTCTTTTGTATGTTTAGCACAGTATTTTTGGAATTTTTTAGGAGCGAGTGAAGAAGAAAAAGGAAGTGTGCTCTTTACCCTGTTTGTTGTGATGGTGCTTTTTAATGCCTTTAATGCAAGAGAGCTTCATAATGAGAGCATCTTTAAAAATCTGGGAGCAAATTATTGGATGGTGCTTACTTTTGTGCTTACTTTTATTTTACAAGTTTTGATTGTGCAATTTGGGGGAGAAGCGTTTAAAACAAGTCCGCTAGAACTTTTAATGTGGGGGAAAATTATGGTAGTAGGAGCTAGTGTGATTGTATTAGGCGAGATTATGCGTTTTTGTTATAGAGTTGTCTTTAAGGTAAATTAGTTAAAAAGGGGATAATTCCCCCTTTTAAATGCTATGGGATAAAATTAAAATCTCTTATTATAAAAATTTAAATTTTATTGATTTGGAATTTAAAATATTTTTGTTGCAAAACTTATATTTTGAGATTTAATGCTATATTTATTAAAAAGTTTTTAAAAGAGTAAAATGATGCAAGAGATTATGCAAAAAATAGAAAACCAAAAAACAGAGCGTTTAAAATATATTTATTCTAAAATTAGTCAAATTCCTTGTTCTATTAAGGAACTTTCTAGTGAATTAAAAGTTTGCACCAAAACCATAAAAAGAGATCTTGAAAGCTTAAAAGCAATAAAAATAGGTAATAAATGGAAGATAGAAGTAGATACTATAGAAGTATTTTATCAAAATCTTGCATATTGGGATGATTTTAATCTACCAAAATCTAGTGAAAAATCTATTTTTATCCAAATGGGCGTAGAAAAACTAGATGATGAGGATTTGAAAAATTTTAAAATTTTAGAAGAAATGATTAAGAACAAAAAAGAAGTGATTTTTGATTTTAGGGGGATTAGTTTTAGTATTAAGCCTTTAAAATTGGCATTTTTTAGTGGGTTTTGGTATCTTTTGGGACTTGATAGTGTTAAACAAGATAAGTTTAAAAAATTTTATTTTAAAGATATTAAAAACATTGTAGAAGGAAAAAAGAGTTTTGAAGTGGAGTTTGCACTAGAAGAATATCTTAAGAATGCAGATTCTGTGTGGTTTGGCTGTAATAGTTTTAGTGTAAGACTTTTTATAGAAGCACCCATTGTAAAATATTTTCAAAGAAAGCCTTTAAAAACGCAAAAAATTTTAGGAAAAGATAAAGATGGCTCACTAGAGATAGAAGTGCAAATAAGCAATGAAATGGAAATTTTACCTTTAATTTATAGTTATATGCCTTATATCAAAGTGCTAGAGCCAAGAAGCTTGCAAGAGAGTATTAAAAAAACTTTAAAAGCATATTTAAAGTCCATAAAATAGACAGAAAATGTCTAAAATAAAATGTTAAACTTCTTTGAAAAACAAAAGGGTAAAAGTTGGAATATAAGCCAAAAAATCAAGAGGAGCTAAAAAGGTTAATAGATGATGAGAATGTGTATCTAGGAGATATTGATACAAGCTTGATTATAGATATGCATGCCCTTTTTAATAAAAGTGTGCGAAAAGATTTTAGCGGGATTGGCACTTGGAATGTGAGTAGGGTAAAAGATATGGGCTATATGTTTAGTAAGGCTTTGTATTTTAATGAAAATATAAGTGCTTGGAGTGTAGGAAATGTTGAAAATATGGAAGGTATGTTTCATGGGGCGATTAATTTTAATCAGAATTTAGATGCTTGGGATATTTCAAATGTGCGCGATTTTCGCTTTATGGTGGAGAATACAAGTCTTAAAACTTTGCCTATTTGGTTAAGGAGTGAAAGTTATAAAATAGGAAATAAATATAAGCCTAAAAGTAAAGGACAACTAAGAGTTTTGATAGAAGATGAGAGTGTATATTTAGGTGAAATTGATACAAGTTTGATTGTGGATATGAGGGCATTATTTATAGGTATGAATTATAGAGAGGATTTTGGTGGGATTGCAAAATGGAATGTAGAAAATGTGCTAGATATGAGCTATATGTTTTATTCCTTAGAGAAGTTTAATGAGGATATAAGCACTTGGAATGTGGAGAATGTAAGGGATATGTGTGGAATGTTTTATTATGCAGAAAGCTTTAATCAGGATATTAGCTCTTGGAATGTAAGTAAAGTTAGCGATATGTCTTTGATGTTTTGTGAGGCGAAAAGTTTTAATCAAAATTTAGATTCTTGGGATATAAGTAGCTTAAAAGATGTAGAAAGTATGTTTGATGAAAGTATGCAAAATCCACTGCCAAAGTGGTTTAAGAGTAGCAAATAAAGATTATATGAGAATTTAAAGCTTGTATTTTATTAATAAGAAGAGTTTTTACTCTAAATAATCCTACTTATTATAAGCAAATACAAAATATTTGCATGAGATTTTTTATAAAGCAATATAAGTGTATCGTTAAAAATGAAGTGTAGTATCTAAAAATTAGCCCCAACCCATCATATTGAGTGGTAATGAAATATCTTTTTTATTTTTCTATAAAGATTAAGTTTGAAATATAATCAATTTTTAAAGGAGTTGATTGGGATAATTTTAATTTAAAAAAGCTTGAAAAAACTAACTTCAAACTTTAATTGCTGTATTAAATTTTAAGTTTTCTATGTAGTTATCTTCCAAATCTTATCATAGGTAATTACAAGCTATTTTTATATAATGGCGATTAAGCTGTGATTGTATAGTGTTTTATAAAGATATTTATAACTAAAAAATATAAGAAACTTAAGCAAAAATGTAACTATCCTAGAAGGCAAAAATAATTTGAGATATTTGGGATATTTTTGTTTTAAATTGGGAAAGATAACAAGCTGTTTTTATAAGTTTTAAAGTTTATTATTGAGGGGTATAAAAGCCTCTTACATCTTGAGAAACTTGTGGCAGTCTAAAAAGATTTGTAACGAAATTTAAACTGTAATCACTTAAATAATATTAATAAACTTAGTTGCTCTTCTGGATTGCTTTAGATAAAGCCCTAGCGATAGTATGTTGTAGAGGCTTTGCAATGATTTTTTGCTTTTTTACTGTGAATGAAGTGTGGTTTCTAAAAGGTTTGTTTTAAATATAATAGTTATTTTTAGATTGCTTCTTGCTTTAAGATTTCTTTAGCTAAAAACTACTAATCGCTTTTAAAATCTTTTAATTTTTGGTTAATGTCTATTGTTTTTTTATAATTATTACTTATAAAATTACTAATTTCATTGTCTTTTATAAAATTGTTAAAAGGTATGCCACTATTTACAAAACTCCAATTAGAATCAAAAAGATTAATCCCTTTTACCTTTAAGAAATTTGCAATTTTCTCTCTTTTTGTGTGTTCTGCGATATTTTCGCCAAAAATCCTAACTCCAAAGCTCCCATTATCCTTATTTGTAACATCTTGCCAACAAAATGCAAAATAATATTTTTGTGTAATTTTGGGCTTAAAAATAAAGCCCAAATGGTTACAATTACTATCTGCTATCTCCCAATCTTCAAATTCCTTTTTTATTAGCAACTCTTTGCAAATTTTCCTTAAAAACCCCTCCATTATTTTATCTTTTTGCAAGAGAATCTCTAAGATTAAATCATAATTTTTGCTATTGTTTGCATTCTCTAAAAATTCCAAAATATCCATTTGATTTTCCTTTTGGTTGGTGATTTCTTTTATCACATCTATATAAAATTCTATTGCATAATAAAGATTTTTAATGTTTTTTACCTTGTCTTTTATATTTTCGCACCATTTTAAAATATCTTTTTCATAGGATATTTGGCGATAATTTATCTTTGTATTCCCTTTATTTATGGTATTTTCAAAAATTTTCCATTTTTTAAAACTACTAGGCTTTGTGCCATAAGGGGTTAAATAAATAAGGTATTTTACATTATTTTTGTCATCTAAAAAGTTTGCATAACGCTCTAATTGTTCTTCTTGCTCTCCTGCGTTAATTTTATTTTCTATAATGATATGGCACTCATTACTTTTTAAATACAAGTCAAATCGCCCAAAATCCCCCGCAAAATATTCTTTGTCAATCTCTATATTTTTACAATCTATTCCCTCTATTTGGCATTGCTTTAAAAACTCTTTTAAAAATAAATTATTTTGCTCATGATTGCCTTTAGGGTTTAGGAGCGAGTAGAGCATGTTAGAGTGCATTTGCTCTAAATATGGATTTTGCACGACTAACAAAGGATTGTAATCATTTAACCCCATTCTTTTGCGATTTTCTAAACGCTTATTTTTAAAATTTAAAAAACTGCTAAAAAAATTTTCATAATCTCGCATAGTTTTTCTTATAATTTTTGATAAAAATAGAGCAGTTTTGTGCTTTCCTTACTATCTTCTTTAGCACTAAAAACAAAATCAGTATCTTCTTCTAGTGTATCTTCTAGTGTTGCTAATTTGTTTGTTTGGAATTCTACAAGACTTGAGCCTTTTAGGATATTAAAGCTTGCTACAACCATGCAAAGCTTGTGATTTTCAAGTTTTTTGGGTGCTAAATCGCTTATATTTTCTTTATAAATATAAAATCCACCTTTGTTTAAAATGTTTGTAGCCATCTCCATAATTTCAACAATATCCAATCCAAATACAACATCTTCGTTTTTATCGCTTTTTTCAGGGTTGCTTGCTAAAAATTCTTCTTTTAATAATAGTTCTAGTTTTTCTAAATTATTCTCTTGCATTTTTGCTCCTTAAATTTTGATATTTTGAAATTATAGCTTAATTTTATGGACAAAAATTGTCTTAAAATTGCCAGATAAATACAAGATATTTGTTTGCAATGACAATAAGAGGCTAAAAGATTTAGAATAAACTTCTTGTGATAGATGAGGAGATGTGGATTGCTTTGCTTGTTGAGGGAAAAGTAAGTTACCATCATTAAAGTTTTTGCATATAGCTTGTATCATAAGTATTATTTAGGCGTTTTTGTATGCACTCATGCCAATTTGGTGCAAGGAGTGTGTCTAGATTTGCAAGTTTTGTCAGTAGATTTGGATTTTGTTTTAAAGTATTTTTAGGATTAAAAAATAAAGAATTAAGCTCCAAAATACTTAGATTTTCTTTATTTCTTTCTAAAATTGTGATTTTAGACTGCGTGTGGAGCTCCCCAGTCTCCAAAACTCTATAATACCACCCACTTAATCCACTTTTAAAAATCTCTTGTGTAAAGCCTTTGAAATGATGTATTAAAGAAATTTTTATACAAGGCTTTCTAGGTTCGCTAACTTGTAAAATCACATTATCAATCTTGTGAATATCGCCCACACATACATTACTTTCATGTAATCCTTGAAGGCTTAGATTTTCTCCCATCATACCAAAATTTAGTTTTTTGTTGAGTAATTTTTCCCATATAGGATAATTTTCACAAGAATTGGCAAAAATAGCTTTATTTATTCCTCCATGGTGCTTATTATCAGCGATTTCATTTTCTTTTATCCCTAAAGTTTCTACTTTAGCATAATTTAAATAAATATCTTTAATAAAAGCACTCTTAAAATCTCTGTAATCCTTAATGTATCCTATTTGCAAACTTTGCAATCTCATAAAAAACCTTTTAAAGAAGCTTTGAAAAATATTGTAGCATATCTTAAAAGCATTTAAAATAAATCATTAGGCGAAGCCAAACTGTATTGTTATTTTAAAAAGTTTGGGAATTTATTTACAAAAAGTTGGCAAATTTTTGTTATAATCTACAAAATTTTTCATAGAAGGATAGAGTAAATGTTGCTTTTTACGCCAGGTCCAACACCAGTTCCAGAATTTGTTCGTGTTGCTATGAGTGAGCCAACAATCCACCATAGAACTAAAGAATTTGAAGAAGTTTTTGCAAAAACTAGAGAACTTTTAAAAGAAATGATAGGACTTCCTGAAGTTTTAATGCTTGCAAGTTCAGGGAGTGGAGCTATGGAAGCTAGTGTAAGAAGCTTGTGTAGAAAAAAGGTGCTTACTATTAATAGTGGTAAATTTGGTGAGAGATTTTCCAAGATTGCTAAGGCTTTTAATATTCCCTATGTAGAAATTAAGAATGAATGGGATACGCCAGCAAGCTTAGAATCTGTAATGGAAGCTTTAAAAAATGATTCAGAAATTGATACTTTTTGTATTCAAGCATGTGAAAGCGCAGGAGGATTAAGGCATTCTTATGAAGTGATTGCAAAAGCCATTAAGGAATATAATAAAGATATTATGGTGATTGTAGATGGGATTACGGCAATGGGAGTGGAAAAGCTAGATGTAAGTTGCGTGGATGCACTAATAGGTGGATCACAAAAGGCTTTTATGTTGCCACCAGGAATGAGTATTATAGGGCTTAGTGAAGCTGCTATCAAGATAATAGAAGAACGCAATATCGGTTTTTATTTTAATTTAGCAACAGAGCTTAAAAATCAGAGAAAAAACACTACTGCTTGGACAGCACCTACTACTATTATTATTGGGCTTTGTGCCTTTTTGCAAAAAGCAAAAGAAATAGGTTTTGATAAAATCTATCAAGAAACTAAGGCAAGATCTCTAGCCACCGATGCAGCAATGGAGGGGATTGGACTTATGATTTATCCTAAGATACCTGCTTTGTCTATGAGTGCGGTATTTGATAAAGAGGCAGAAGAGATTAGAAAAATCCTAAAGAGTGAATTTGGTGTCAATATTGCAGGTGGACAAGATGATTTAAAAGGTAAGATTTTTAGGATTAATCATATGGGATTAATTCCATTGAGTGAAATTTCTTGGGTAGTAAATGCAGTAGAATTAAGCTTAGAGAGATTAGGTAGAAGAAAGTTTAATGGACTTGCTAATCAAATCTTTTTAGAAAAATATTATCTAAGTATGAATGGGAAGTAGTATGAAGATTTTAGTAACAGGAACAGCAGGATTTATTGGATCATTTTTGGCATTACGCTTATTGGAGCGTGGTGATGAGGTGGTTGGGTTAGATTGTATCAATGATTATTATGATGTAAATATTAAGTATGGTAGATTAAAAAATGCAGGAATTCATCAAGAAGAGATTGCTTATAATCAACTAACCCAAAGCACAAAATATAAAAATTATCGTTTCATTAATCTAAAATTAGAAGATAAAGAAAATCTTTTTAAGCTTTTTGAAAATGAGAAATTTGATAAAGTTTGTAATCTAGCAGCACAAGCTGGAGTGCGTTATTCTTTAGTAAATCCTTATGCTTATGTGGATAGCAATATTGTAGGGTTTGTAAATATTTTAGAGGCTTCACGCCATTATAATATCAAGCATTTGGCTTATGCTTCTAGTTCTTCTGTGTATGGTTTGAATGAAGCAATGCCTTTTAGCACAAGTGATAATGTAGATCATCCTATTAGTCTTTATGCTGCGAGCAAAAAGAGCAATGAATTAATGGCACATACTTATTCTTATTTGTTTAAAATGCCCACAACTGGACTTAGATTTTTTACAGTGTATGGTCCATGGGGGCGTCCTGATATGGCTTTATTCCTCTTTACAAAAGCGATTTTAGAAGGAAAGCCTATTGATGTGTTTAACAATGGAGAGATGTTAAGAGATTTTACCTATGTAGATGATATTGTAGAAGGGGTTGTAAGGGTGATTGATAATATCCCAACTCCTAATCCAAATTGGAGTGGTAAAAATCCTGATCCCCATAGCTCTAAAGCACCTTATAAAATCTATAATATAGGCAATAATAACCCTGTAAAATTAATGGATTTTATCGAAGCAATTGAAAAAGAGATTGGCAAGGAAGCAAAAAAGAATCTTATGCCTTTGCAAATGGGAGATGTTCCAGCGACTTATGCAAATGTAGAAGATTTAGTAGAAGAGTTGGGTTACAAGCCAAATACCCCTATTGAAGTAGGAATTAAGAATTTTGTGGCTTGGTATAGAGAGTTTTTTAAAATTTAAATTAAAGGAGTAAAAATGCTATGTCCTGTGTGTAATGTAGATTTGGTGATGAGCGAGAGAAGTGGTGTAGAGATTGATTACTGTCCTAAATGTAGAGGAGTTTGGTTAGATAGAGGGGAGCTTGATAAGATTATTGAACGCTCTGCCCAAGTGAATACCCAAGCACAAAGTAATTATCAAGAGCCACGAGGAAATGTGTATAGAGAACATAAAGAGAGTGGCTATTATCATAAACCCAAAAAGCGTGAAAGCTTTTTTAGTGAATTGTTTGACTTTTAGCAATGATTATAGTTCCTGCTAGATTAAAATCTACAAGATTTCCTAATAAGGTTTTAGAAGATATTGGTGGAATTCCTATGATTATTAGGGTTGCCAATATTGCTAAAAAAGTAGATGATGTTGTGATAGCAACAGATGAAGAAGAAGTAAAAGAAGTATGCAAAAAATATAATATTCAAGCTATTTTGACTTCAAAAACGCATAATAGTGGCACAGATAGAGTTGCAGAATGTGCTAGAATTTTAAAACTTCCACAAAATGAATTAGTGATTAATATGCAAGGCGATGAACCTTTTTTGGAAGTTGAAGTAATTTTAGCATTAAAAAAGATTATGCAAGAAAAGAGTATAGGGGGGAAGTTGCCTTTTATGGGAACTTGCATTAAAGAAATTTCCTCACAAGAAGCACAGAACCCAAATTTAGTAAAAGCCATCTTTAATAAAGAAATGGAGGCAATTTATTTTTCGCGTTCGCTTATTCCTTATGATAGAGAAAATTTTATGCAAGAAAATCATATAAGTTATTATGGACATCTTGGAATATATGCTTTTAGTAATGCTAGTTTGCAGGAGTTTTGCACACTGCCTAAATCCAACTTAGAAGAGATTGAAAAGCTAGAGCAATTAAGAGCGATAGAAAATAAAAAAACTATTGTAGTTGCAAAGGTGCAAAGTGCTTCCTTTGGAATTGATACACAAGAAGATTTAATAAAAGCTAAGAAAATTTTTTTATAAAATAGGTTAAATATGCAAAATATACAAATATCTAATGAGGCAAATTTGCCAACAAAATATGGAAATTTTAAAATAAGATCTTTTAGGGAAATTAAGCAAGAGGGATATTTTTTAGAACATTTGGTGATTAAGACAGAGAATTTACCTCATAATCCACTTGTTAGAGTGCATTCAGAGTGCTTAACTGGTGATGCTTTAGGTAGCTTAAAATGCGATTGTGGTGGTGAGCTAGAAATGGCACTACAAAGAATACAAGAAGAAGAAGGTATGGTAATTTATCTGCGTCAAGAAGGTAGAGGAATAGGGCTTTTTAATAAAGTTAATGCCTATGCACTGCAAGATGAAGGTTTGGATACAGTAGAAGCTAATTTGAAATTAGGTTTTAAAGAAGATGAGCGTGATTATAGTGTTGTGCGTGAAATTTTTAGTTTTTATGGACTTAAAAAAGTGCGACTTTTAACAAATAATCCAAGTAAAATTTCTATTTTTTCCCAAATGATTGAAGTGCAAAGAGAATCTATCATCGTAGGGTGTAACCAGCATAATAGCCATTATTTAGAAGTTAAAAAAGAAAAAATGGGACATCTTTTATGAGAGAAAAAATTACATTTTATGAAGCTTTAGAGATTTTAGAGAATACAAATTTTCAAACATTAAAAACCGAGAGAGTATTTTTACAAGAAGCACATAATAGAGTTTTAGCAAAAGATATTTATGCACCTTGTGATATGCCACTTGTTCCACTTTCAAGTATGGATGGTTATGCAATTAATTCTAAATTTCAAGAGAATGTTGAATTTGAGATTTTAAAGGATAATAGGGCAGGAAATGAAGAAATTCCCACACTCTCTTTGGAGACACCTAAAGCTATTAAAACTTTTACAGGGGCGGCTATTCCTAAAAATGCAGATATTTTAGTGCCTATTGAAAATGTTTTGATAGAAAATGGAAAGCTTAAGATTGTGAAAATGAGTCAAAAGGGTGATTATATAAGAGAAGTAGGAGCTAATTATAAAAAAGGCGAGAAATTATTAAAAGCAGGAACTAAACTTTCAGGCAATTATATAGGTTTGCTTGCAAGTTTAAATCAAGTTTTTATAGAAGTATATGAAAAGCCAAAAGTGGGTGTTTTGGTAAGTGGAGATGAAATTTTAGAGCTTGGGGAGCATAGCGATAGTATTAATAAAATTTATAATGCCAATGGTTATTTGTTAAGTGCAAAAATTCAAGAATATGGAGCAATTCCTAAGCTTTATCCTATTTTAAAAGATGATAAAAATCTCATTGAAAAAAGTCTAGAAGATGCGTTAAAAACTTGTGATTTAGTAATTTCCACAGGCGGTGCTAGTGTGGGAGATTATGATTTTATTGCACAGATTGCAAAAGAAAGACAAGATGAAGTAGTTTTTAAAGGGGTGGGTATTAAACCAGGGCAGCATGTGTTGTATGCAAGATTTTTTGGAAAGCATTTTTTTGGATTGCCTGGGTTTCCAAACTCTACTTTGGTAACTTTTGAGCTATTTGTAAGTGTGATTTTGGCAAAAATGTGTGGAAATATAGCACAAAAAACCAAAATTAAAGTTCCCCTTGGCACACAAATATATAAAAAAGATAAAAGAATAGAATTTCGCGTATGCAATGTTATAGAAAATGATGGAAAGTTTCGTATAAATTTTGAAGGTAAAAAAGATTTTTTGAGTGCAATTTTGAATAATTTTTGTCCTTTAGAAAATGTGCAAATAGGACTTGCAATTTTAGACAAAGAGTATTTTAAAGAAGAAGATGAAGTCTTAGTTATACTTTTGTAAAATTTATTATTTGTTTATTATTTAGTTATAGAATTAAGCACAAAATTAAATAAGGTTTAATTAATGAAGATAAAAATATCATGGCTTGGTTTTGTGCTTTTTAGTGCATTACTTATTACTTTTATGAATTTTAAATTATTTAGCTATATTTATTCTAATTTGGCAGTAGAGAATGCATTGGAATATTTTATTTTGTTTCCTATCATTTATTTTGCTTTATTAGTGGCGATTTTTTCTCTATTATTTTTTAGATTTAGTGCTAAAATTTTACTTTCTTTATTTGTGATTATTACATTTTTTAGTGTTTATTTTATGCAAAGTTATGGTGTGATTATTGATAGTCAAATGATAACAAATGCTATGCAAACGGATTTTAAAGAAAGTAGCGAGTTATTAGGTTCTTGGAAGCTTTTTTTGTTATTTGTTACTTGTGTCTTATTGCCTTTAATTTTTGTATTTAAAATGCAGATAGCAAAAACACGATTTATGATTAGAGGGGCTACTTTTGGGATTTCTTTGCTAGTTGCGGTTTTACTTTTAGGGGTATTTTCTACAAAACTTGTGCCTTTTTTTAGAAATTATAATGATGCAAGAATGTATAATGCACCTTTTTATCAGATTTATTCTGCTATGAAATATTTTAAAAATACAATGAAGCATAAAGAAGAGCTAGAAAAAATTGCAGTGGATGCAAAAATGCAAGAACAAAAACATAAAAAAATTTTAGTGCTTGTTGTGGGAGAAACTGCAAGAGCAGAAAATTATTCTTTAGGAGGATATAATGCAAAAACAAATCCTTATACACCTGAAGAAAATGTGGTTTTCTTTGAAAATGTTTCTTCATGTGGCACAGCAACTGCTATTAGTCTTCCTTGTATGTTTAGTCTTTCCAAAAGGAGTGAGTTTTCCAATAATGAATATAGGGAAAATGTGTTAGATGTATTGTCAAGGGTTGGAGTAAGTGTGTCTTGGTTTGGGAATAATTCTGGAGGTTGTAAAGGGGTTTGTGATAGATTGGAGCAAAAGCAAATTTTGCGTGAAGAATATGATGGAATTTTATTGCAAAAATTACAAAATAAATTGCAAAATTTGGAGGATACAAATTTAATAGTCTTGCATTTGCAAGGATCTCATGGGCCAACTTATTATAAACGCTATCCAAAAGAGTTTGAAAAATTTACTCCAACTTGTCAAACAAATGATTTGGCTAGATGTTCTAAAGAAGAATTGCACAATACCTACAATAATACAATTGTTTATACAGATTATTTAATAGAAGAAATGATTGATTTATTAAAAAAGAAAAGTGATTATAAAGCAGCTTTATTATATGTTTCAGATCATGGAGAGAGTTTAGGGGAAAGTGGAGTGTATTTGCATGGGATGCCTTATCTTATTGCACCTAAAGTGCAAAAACATGTGCCTATGATTTTTTGGAGCAATGATAGAGAATTAAACCAATATGCTCTAAGTAATCAAAAAGAAGCTTTATCGCATGATAATCTTTATAGCACATTACTTGGATTTTTTAAAGTAACAAGTAAAACTTATGAAACTAAATTTGATATTTTAAATGCGGGGGGGGGGGGCAATTAATTTATGAAGCCAAAATATCGTCTTTTTAGCAATGCAAGCTATGCATTAAGTGGTTTAAAATCTATGTGGCAAAGAGAAATGGCTTTTAGAATAGAAGTGGTTTGTATTGTGCCACTTTTAGTATTTTCTTTATTTTTGGAAATAGATGTTTTTTTGAGGATATTGATAGATTTTTCTTTAATGTTGATTTTGATAATGGAGTGTGTGAATAGTGCTATAGAAGCTAGTATAGATTTAATTACTCAAGAGATTCATCCACTAGCCAAGATTGCAAAAGATTGTGCTTCAGGTGCTGTATTGTTAAGCGTTGTGTGGGCTGTAATAATTTGGAGTTATGTATTGATGGATTTATTTTTGTAGTGGTAAGTTTTTTGGTGGATAGCCTTATTAAGAAGAGAATACGAAAAATCCCTAAAGACTTAATGGGAATTGTAAGAAATACAGATATTAAAAGACAATATGAGTAAAAGTAATTGTCTTTTATAATCTTCTTAATATTTTGCAATATTTTTTTACATTTTTTCGGTAAGGAAAAAGCTTAAAATCACTCTTTTTTGCTACAAATTTAGCAATTTTGTGAAATAAAATTTCAAGCTTTTTTCTTGCTTTTTTGATTTGTTTAAGGGTGGTTGTGTTAAAAGATTTTAAGATGATTTTTGCTTCTTTTTCTTCTAAAAATTCTAAAATATTGGTATATTCTTTTCCTAACCAGATTTCAAAGCCAAAATTTAAGCCAATTTTAAAACTAAGCAAATCAAAAAGTGCTTTTCTCAAAGAATTTAGCAAATGATTCGACATTATAAACTGCTTTCTTAAAAGGGCTTTTTCTAAGCAACTATAAAGAAAATAAAACTCATTGCAAACATCATCAAAGCTTTGACTGCTAAGCTTTGCTATGCTAAAAGCAGAATTTGAAATTTCATGCGTAAAAAGCCCATTTTTATCTAAAAGCACCTTGCTTAAAGGCTCAAATTCATAGTAATTTTTCAAATCTTCTAAAGGAATAATGGCTAAATCAAGTCTCACTCCACTTTCAAAAAGCACTAAAAAACTTATCCAATTTTGTGGCAAATCAGGTGGATAAAATTCCATACATTCAGGCATTTGAAGCATTAAAATTTTTTTAAAGTATGAGGAATTTTCAAGCTTTAAAATACATTTTGGTAAATTTTTGCATTCGTGGAAATTTTGCTTTTCATTAAGTCCTAAAAAATCTTTCATTTTATCAAGTGGCACAAAAAATGAAATATCATAGTCTTGATATTTATCTTTCTTTGCTTTTTTATTAACCCTTGAACCCTCAAGTGTAACAAGGCGTATATTTTCATCACAAAGTGCTAAATTTTTAAGAATTTTTAGAATTTCATCTTGATTTTGCATTAAATTTCCCTTTTTTACAAAGTAAGAATTTGTTATTATTTTAACAAAAATTTAATAAGGAAGCAGTCATGACATATACAATTATTGAAGTTGAAAGGCAAACGGGAATTTCTTCTCATACAATAAGATTTTGGGCCAAAAAAGAACTTTTTCCTTTTGTAAGCAGAGATAAAAATGGAGTAAAATATTTTAGTAAAAAAGATATTGGTTGGGTAGAATGGGTGGCTTGTTTGCGTTCTGTGGGGATGAGTTTAGAGGATATTAAAGAATATATTTATCTCTTTTTAGAAGGAATTAAAACAGCTCCTAGGCGTAAAGAATTATTAGAGCAACAGTATAAAAAGGTGCAAAAGGATATTGAAAACTTAAAAAAAGCACAAGAAAAATTAAAATATAAGCTAGATATATATGACAAAATGATAGAAAGTGGAGTGGATCTTTTAAATCCACAAAGTAAAGACTATAAGGGATAGAAATTTGAAAATATACAAGTATCAATTCATACTAAGATGGAAAGATAAGTTTAATAAAGTATAATAAGAAGTAAATTTTTAATTTTTTAAGATTGTAATTGAAATTTAAAATAAACAAAAAGGAAAAAAATGCAGTGGGATGCGACACAATATTTGAAATTTGAAAAAGAACGCAATCTAGCAGTATTTGATTTGATAGATAAAATTAAAAATCAAAATGAAATTTGCACTATTTTAGATTTGGGTTGTGGTCCTGCAAATAGCACGCAGATTTTGCAAGATTCTTTTAAAAATGCTCAAATTTTAGGCATTGATAATTCTTTAAATATGCTTAAAAAAGCAAAAAGTAAAAATCTTAAAAATTGTAATTTTTTTCAATGCGATGTAAATTGTGAGCTTTTAGAGCTTCAAGAAAAATTTGATCTTGTATTTGCTAATGCAAGTATTCATTGGATAGAAAATCAAAATAAACTTTTTAAAGAAATTGCAGAACTTTTAAACGAGAATGGTGTTTTTGCAGCCCAGCTTCCTTTGGGTGAAAGTTCAATTTTTCATCAAGAATTAGCAAAACTTGCACAAAAATATGGCTTAAATTCTAGAGTATTTTATGCTTTAAATGCTTATAAATATTATGATATTTTGCAAAATTATTTTAAAGAAATACAGATTTGGCAAAGCACTTATTATCATATTTTAGAGAGCTTAGATGAGGTGATTGAGTGGTATAAAGGCTCTGGACTTCGTCCTTATTTAGAGAAGCTTGATGAAAGTTTGCAGACTAATTTTATAAAAGAACTTAAAGAACAACTTGCCCCCTTTTTTCCACCGCAAAAAGACAATAGCGTGCTTTTGCCTATGCCAAGATTATTTTTTGTAGCCAGAAGTTAGCTTATAGGTTTCTCCCCAATTGCACATTGCTTCTAAAATGGGGATAAAACTTTGTCCTTTTTTTGAAAGGCTGTATTCTACTTTTGGTGGAATTTGTGGATATTCTTTGCGTATGATTAAATCATCACTTTCTAATTCACGCAAGACATTTGTCAAGGTTTTAAACGAAATAGGCTCAAGCATCCTTTTTAGTTCATTATAACGCACAATATTTGCTTTATAAAGACAATAAAGCACGCTTAATTTATACTTGCCTGAAATTAAATTTAAAGTATGATTGAAACTACATTCATTAAAATTACATTGATTTTGCATAGTATTTCCTTATAGAATATTCAAGTAATATATTTATTTTATTGGTATTTTTTGTTATAATTTTATATAATAAATTTTTAAGGAGAAAATATGGATTTTATTACCATGCTTATTTTATCGGCTATTGTAGGTGGAGCAATCGGAGCTATTTTTTATCTTACTAAAAATAAAAAAAATAGAGATTAAACTCTAGCTTTAGGCTTTTGCTTAAAGCATTTCTACTTAGCTTTTAACTCTCCTTTTGGTTAGTATCTTACTTTATTTTTCGTATTGACATTATAACTTGTATCCATTAAAATTCTAGCACAAAAATCAATAATAAAGGAATTTTTATGCAAACAATCGCTTTAAATGATGGTAATAAAATGCCAATTTTAGGCTATGGCGTGTTCCAGATCGATCCAAAAGAGACACAAAAGTGTGTAGAGGACGCTTTAAGCGTGGGTTATAGGCTAATTGATACTGCGGCAATCTATGGCAACGAAAGTGCCGTAGGCGCAGCGATAAAGGCAAGTGGAGTAGCAAGAAATGAGCTTTTTATCACCACAAAGCTTTGGATCAATAATATTAGCCGCAACAATGCAAAAGCAGCATTTATGGAGTCTTTGAAAAAACTAGGGCTTGAATACATTGATTTATACCTCATCCATCAGCCTTTTAATGATAGTTATGGCGCGTGGGAGGTGATGTGTGAGCTTAAAAAAGAGGGCTTAGTAAAGTCTATTGGTGTTAGCAACTTCTATCCTGACAAACTTACAGATTTTTACTTTAATAACGAAGTAAAACCAGCACTAAACCAAGTAGAATGCCACCCATTTTTACCACGCTTTGACTTTGAAGAGACTATGAAAAATCTAGGTGTCACTATGCAGTCTTGGGCGTCTTTTGCGGAAGGAAAAAATGACATTTTTAACAATGAAATTTTAAAAAATATCGCTAAAAAGCACAATAAAAGCATAGCGCAAGTGATTTTAAGATGGCTCATTCAAAGAGAAATCACAGTCATTCCAAAAACACTCAGCAAAGAGCGCATGCAAGAAAATATTTCTGTGTTTGATTTTGCGCTAGATCCTAAAGATATGGAGCAAATCGCTACAATTTCGCAAAATCCTTTCATCATTTGCAATCACCGCGATGTTAAAACCGCAGAATTTTTGCTGAATTTGGCAAAGTAAATGGGGCTTTGTCTGAAGTCTGCTTGCATAAGGTTGTGCAAGGCTATTAGAAGTTAAGGTTTATACATGCAATGCAAAAAATTTGATAAAGCATATGTAGATGAGTGCGTGTCTTTGTATGTCGATGTGTTTTCAAAAGAGCCGTGGTGTGAGCAAAATAGCATTGAAAAGGTTAAAGAATACTTTTTAATGCTCTTAGAAATGAATACATTTTTAGGATTTGTGCTTATAAAAGATAGTCAAATTATAGGCGTTTGCGTGGGCTATATCAAGCCCTATGCGTTTGAAAATAATGTCGCTAAAGAATATGCAATTGAGCAATTTTTTATCGCGCATGAGTGGCAGAATCAAGGCTATGGCAAGCAGTTTTTAGAATCTATTATAGAGCAGTTGAAGGCACAATGCATGGATATTAATGCGATGATTTTAAACACTGAACGCTCATATCCTGCATTTAGATTCTATAAAAGCGCAGGATTTGAGGCACTTAGCGATTATGCAATATTGGCGAGATATGTGTAAATCTACAAGGAAGAGTTATGAAAATTGATAAATTTATCCCAATTGAGTTTGAAAAATATAAGCGTAAAGAGCATTTTTTGTTTTTTAAGGCTAATCCTTGTGGTTTTTCTCTAAGCGTAGAACTTGAAGTTAAAAACCTTTTAGCACATAAGCAAAAAGGATATTCATTTTTTAATATGATACTCTACTGCATTACTAAGAGTGTAAATGCAATGACAGAATTTAGAATGGATTATAAAGATGGGCTTTTAGGCTATTATGAAATATCTCACCCAAGCTATACGATTTTTCATAAACACAGCGAAACTTTTAGCTCTCTTTGGAGTGAGTATAATGCGAATTTTTATAAATTTAATGAGAATATGCAAAGAGATAAAGCGGAGTTTGGAGAAAATCTAAGCTATCATGCAAAAGCGACAAATGCACCAAATGTATTTTTTGTATCATCTCTTCCTTGGATTAGTTTTAAGGATTTTAATTTGCAAATTGATAGAAGCAAATTTTATGCACCAATCTTTACTCTATCAAAAATACAAGATTCTAAGATTTTGTTAAATATTAATGTTAATCACGCGATTTGTGATGGCTATCATGTGGCAAGGTTTATAGAATCTTTGCAGGACAATATTCATACTTTAGAGGTTGTTTGATGATTATAAAAGCGACAAAGAAAGATGTTGAAATAGTGGCAAATTTAGCGCTTTTACTTTGGCCAAATCATCATTTAAAAGAATTGGAGCAAGAGTTTTTAGAACTTTTAGAGTCTAAGAAATCTGCCATTTTTCTCAAATATATAAATGAAAATGCGGTGGGCTTTGCTTATGTGAATTTAAGAAATGACTATGTAGAGGGCTCTTCTAGCTCTCCTGTAGGGTATTTAGAAGGAATTTTCGTAAAAGAAGAATTTCGCAAACGCGGCTTTGCTAAAGAATTGCTAGAATCTTGTGAAAAATGGGCTAAAGAGCAAGGTGTAAAGGAATTTGCAAGTGATTGTGAAATAACAAATCAAAAAAGCCTTAGTTTTCATAAAGCTTTAGGCTTTAAAGAGGCAAATAGGATTATTTGTTTTGTTAAAAAAATATAAGGAGAAAAGATGAAAAATATACTTTTATTAAATGGAGCTAAAAGTTTTGGGCATTCTGGTGGGAAATTAAATGATACCTTGCATGAAGTGGCAAAAGAAAGTCTTTTAAATTTGGGATTAAATATCGATGAAACACATATTGACAAGGGCTATGACATAGAAAAAGAAGTCGCAAAAATCTTAAATTCTGATGCGATCATCTATCAAATGCCTGGTTGGTGGATGGGTGAGCCTTGGATAGTGAAAAAATACATCGATGATGTTTTCACCGCAGGACATGGAAGACTTTACGCAAATGATGGCAGAAGCAGAGATGATATAAACAAAAAATACGGCAGCGGTGGGCTTGTGAAAGATAAAAAATATATGTTTTCTCTCACTTGGAATGCACCGCTTGAAGCCTTTGAGGACAAGGCGCAGTTTTTTGAAGGTGTGGGCGTGGATGGAGTGTATTTGCATTTACACAAAGCAAATCAGTTTTTGGGTATGAGTGCTTTGCCTACTTTTATTTGTAATGATGTGATTAAAAATCCACAGGTGGAAAAATATATCAAAGATTATAAAGAACATTTATTGAAAGTGTTTCAAATCTAAAAGGCGATTAATTGCCTTTTGGGAAAATATTTTTAAAATTAATTTGGAGGGTGCTATAATCTATATTTTTACAAGGAGGAAAAATGCAAGTCGATATACAAGGCAACACACAAAAGCATATTAATTTCATAAAAATAGTAGCACTTAGTAGTATAGGGCTTTGTTTGTTGGCTTTTTTTGTGGGTATTGCATGGAGTTTTATTTTTGGTGTGTTTTTAGGCTTAGCATCTGTAGTAAGTTTTTTAGCCGCTATTTATGGGGTTACAAAGCATTCAAGTGCGAAGGGTTTATTGGTTAATTTTTTTATAATTGTTTTGATTTTTATTATTTTTATAGCTTCTAGTATGGAGTTTAGGGTTAATTTAGATATGGTGCGTTATATGGCTTATAAATTAAGCTATTTTAGTCCTTATGCTATTATATTTTTATTCATGTTTGCCTGTGTGATTTTTATCCCCTTTAAGAATCTGCATGATGAACTTGCAAGAGTAACTTCTCAAAAAACTTTTATCTATGCTTTTTGGTGTTATCCTATAGAATTTTTTCTTTTGATAGCTTTTTCATTCTTTGTAAGAATTCATTATGAGATGATCTATAGATTAGAATTTGTAGCATTATTTTTACTTTTCATCAATGCGATTTTTTATACCATTGCTTGGGGTGGGATAAAAAAGCTTTCTTGTGAGCCTAAAGAATGTCAAAAGTATCAAACTTATAAAGGCAATTTAGCTTTTGTAAAAATACTTTTTGCTTTGGTTGGGATCTTGTTTGTATGCAATGTCTTGCCTGTATTTAGATATTATATGGGGATTTTTAGTATTATGGTGGCATTTATTGGGCTTATAGCCTGTGTTTTATTGGCAAAAAATACTAAAAAATGGCTTTTAGTATTGTATTGGGTGCTTTTGTATTTGCCTTCATTTACCTCCTTAGTTTATTATGTATCATATGCTGAATGGTTTTTTGTGATACTTAATGTCGTTGCAATCTTGTTTTATCTACACCTTAGCAAAATTACTCAAGTAGAGCCTTTTAAGATGATTGGATATATTTATGCAGGTTTATTTTTTATCACAATATTATTAGCCATCGTGCTAGGGGATATTAATTTTGCATTCTCAACCCCTACAATGTTTCAATTGGTCGCATTGAAAGACTTACTTGTGGGTGTATTGTTTATACTTGGAGCTTTGATGATGAAAAAAGACAAGATGAGTTTTTGAAGGCGTTAGCGTGGATGGAGTGTATTTGCATTTACACAAGGCAAATCAGTTTTTGGGTATGAGTGTTTTGCCTACTTTTATTTGTAATGATGTGATCAAAAATCCACAAGCACAAAATTATATCAAAGATTATAAAGAATATTTATAAAAGTATTTGGAAATTAAGGAAGTTTAGGGGGTTTTAAAATCTTTAAGAGGTAAAAATAAGATTTTTTAAAATTATATTGATATCAATGATGTTTAAAGATTTAAAAAGTATTTTCTTGTAAAATCATCTTTCATAAAATTTTTAAAAAGATAAATAGATGGATAAAGAAAATATAAATAATTTTAAAGACTTTAAACGGCGAATTATTTTGATGATGGAATTTTTGAAGCAATATTTAGGAGTGATAAGTGCTGGTATTATTTTTATAAGTTTTGCTTTAGGAGTTTGGATTTTAATCCAGTATTTTCTTTTTACTATTAATTTTAGACCTGATTTTAGTAAAGATTTGATTATTACTAATATTTTTCTAACAGCTTGGATTGGGATTGTATTTGTTCCATTTTTTATTATTTTTTATATCGCACCTTTATTCTTTTTTAAAGAAATTTTGAAAAATATTTCTAAACTTGAAAATTGGCGTAGTGTTTGTTTTATATTTTTGCCTGCGATATTATCTAGTATTGGGGTTTTTTTGATTATTTATTTTTTAGATGATATTGCTAACAACTTTCCAAATTTAAAATCTTTCATATATATTATGGCTTCTATTTTACCTTTTGTTGTTGCTTCGTTGTTTTTATTTGGTATAAAAAAATTTTTCATAAAAGAATTTGGCTCTAGTGTTGTATTATTCTTTGTAAATTTATATATTTTATTTTGTGGGTTTTGCTTTATTGTTTTATTTTTTAAAATACAAGATATTTTTAATTTAATATTTGCGTATATTCTATACTATGCAGTTGCTTTTGTGTTGTTTTTTATCATTCATAAAAAATATACTTTATTATTCGCTACTATATTTGCATTTATTTTGGCAGTTATTATGCTAAACCCTTACATTGTTAGAGTAAGTAAAATAGGCAATTACAATCAAAGTTTTATGCTTTATAATAAAACTGAAGTTAAAGAATTATTGGGTTTATATCATATTCCTATTTTTAAAGAAAATAATGCAACTTTGATTGTAAAAGACTTGCATATACTTTCAAATATTGGAGAAAGTTATTTGATTAAAAATGATAAAAATGATACCTTTTCATTGGATAAAAAAAGTATTTTTAGTATTTTAAATGCTAAAAATTTAAACAAGATAGAATGAATTTTTTGAGACTTTATAAATATTTTTGCTAGGGAGGGAAAATGCAAGATAACACACAAAAGTCTATTGAGTTCATAAAAATAGCAGGAATCGGTAGTGAAGTGCTTTGTTTGTTGGCTTTTTTTGTGGGTATTGCATGGAGTTTTATTTTTGGTGTGCTTTTAGGCTTAGCATCTGTAGTAAGTTTTTTAGCCGCTATTTATGGGGTTGCAAAGCATTCAAGTGCGAAGGGTTTATTTGTTAATTTTTTTGCAATTATTTTTATTGTAATTATGATGAGTATTGGGGGATTTAGTGAGATAGAATTTTATTTAGAGCCTGCTATACCTGATTTAAAACCCAAAAGGTCACCTTTGGAGCCTGCTATATGTGGAATAACATTCTTATGTGCTTTTGTTTGTGCTATTTTTATACCACTCAAGAATTTGCATTATGAACTTTCAAGAGTAACTTTTCAAAAAATCTTTGTTTATGCTTTTTGGTGTGTGATAGTAGGAATTTTATTTTTAGTTTTTGTAATTTTGATAGAAAATGAAACAACCGCACTTGTTTTATTATGCGTTGTTCTTGTTTTGATGCTTTTTAGTCTCATTTACTATCTTATTGCTTTTGTGCGGTTAAATAGGCTTTCTTGTGGTCTTGTTAAAGATATTCAAAAATATCAAAATTATGGAGGTAATTTAACTCTTATAAAAATATTTTTTGTATTAATGGGGTTTTATTATTTATGTGTGGAATTATTTATGATATTGGACTTATTTGAAAAATTTCCAACATTTGAATTTGTGGGATATTTTGGTTATGTGGCTCTAATTATGGGGCTTATGGCTTGTATATTGCTAAGTAAAAATACTAAAAATTGGCTTTTAACATTTTATTTTGTAATTTGGATGATTGTGTCGCTTTTGGGCATGATGATATTTATGATATTTGATGTTATCAATTTTTATGTTGATTCTAGTGTAAATAGAATCATTGATGGTATCTTTAATGTTGTTTCTAGTATTTTTTTATTTTTGTTTGCCGTAAGGCTTAATAAAATAGCTAATGTGGAGTTTTTTAAAATTTCTTCTTTTATTGAAGCAGGTTGTATTTTGTCTTTAATTGTTGTAATGTTTGTAGATGCTCAATATGTAATTTATTCTTTTATGGATTATATGTCTTTGATGTTTTGCGTATTTTTTATACTTGGAGCTTTGATGATGAAAAAAGACAAAATGAGTTTTTGAAGACTTTGTAATGTAAAAAAGCAATTAAAAAAAACTAAAGAAGTTTTAATGTAGAATAGTTTTGCATTTTGCAAATATTCATTTAAAAGGAAGAATATGTATTCATTGAGAAAATTACCATTTGATGAAATTAAAGATTTTATTAGCAAGGAAACCTGTGAGTTTCATTATGGAAAGCATCACCAAACTTATGTAAATAACCTTAACAATCTCATTAAGGGCACAGAATTTGAAAATGCGTCTTTGTATGAGATTGTAACAAAGGCTCAAGGTGGAATTTTTAATAATGCTGCACAAGTTTATAATCATGATTTTTACTGGGATTGTGTAAGTCCTAATGCTACACAAATGAGCGAAGAGCTAAAAGGTGCGATTGATGAAACTTTTGGTAGCTTTGAGAAATTTAAAGAGAGTTTTTTAAATTCTGCTACTACTCTTTTTGGTTCTGGGTGGTGTTGGGTAGTGTATAATCCCAATACTAAAAAGCTAGAAATCGTGCAAACAAGTAATGCACAAACTCCTGTAACTAACGGACTTATTCCAATTTTGGTAGTAGATGTGTGGGAACATGCTTATTATATTGGCTTTAGAAATGCACGCCCAAGCTATTTAGAAAAATTCTTTAGTCATATTAATTGGGAATTTGTTTCAAAAAGTTTAGAATGGGCTAAAAAAGAGGGCTTAGGTTCTGTTAATTTTTATATGAATTCTTTGCATTCTTGAGATTTAGAAGCATTATGCTTCTAAATTCTGTATAAGAGGCTTTAAAAAATTGCTCACTGCTTTTAATGCTTTTTCTTCATTGAATTTAGATAGCAAACAGTCACTTTTTAAGCTATCTTCACAGCCACTACGCCCACAAGGGACACAAGAGAGTTCTTCTTGATAAATTTGATGTTTTCCCATTTTTTGCAAACCTCCTTTGTGTTCATAAGTGCAGTTTTTCAAGGAGTTATCCCAAGGCCCCCAAAAATCAGCAAAAGAAGGACCAAAAAAGGCAAAAGTAGGAGTATTATTAGCAGCACTTAAGTGCATAATGCTTGTATCCACTCCAATAAAAGCAAGAGCTTTAGAATTAAGTAAAGACACTTCTTTTAGGCTTAAATTTCCTTCAAAAATAATAATCTCATTTTTGATAAATTTTTTAATTTCTTGAATATTGGCAATTTCTTGTGGATTGTTAGAAGCAGTTAAAATGCAGGGAATTTTAAAGGCTTCTATAATGAAATCAAGTAATTTAGCATAGAATTTAGGATTTAGGCATTTATAGCTCCAATCGCTAAAAAAATGCAGATGGATAAAATTTTTAGGCAAGTTTTCTAGTTTTTTAGAGCTTTGTAGCTTTGGGGGTAGAACTTCAATGGAGGTAATTTTAATGTCTAAAATCCTTAGAGCATCAAGGTTGGATTGGATATTGTGCTGGGATTTATAAGAGAGTTTATGGGTGTAGATATTTTTAGCCCAAAAAGATGAGGGAGGGAAACCTACTTTAACTTTAGCACCACTCCAAAAACTTAAAAAAGCTGTTCTTTCTCCGCCCATTAATCCAAAGACAATATCATATTTTTCTTTTTGAATTGCATAAAGAAGGGAAATTTCACTCTTTAAACGCAATAATGGATTTTTATGGCGTTTTAGAGTGTGGA
This sequence comes from Helicobacter valdiviensis, assembly GCF_003245365.1. Classification (GTDB taxonomy): domain Bacteria; phylum Campylobacterota; class Campylobacteria; order Campylobacterales; family Helicobacteraceae; genus Helicobacter_D; species Helicobacter_D valdiviensis. Next base: position 9,143 of record NZ_NBIU01000012.1, on the reverse strand, counting down.
TTTTATTTAAATGCGTTGTGTCTAAAATTCCTTCTGTGCCGTAATTTACTAATATATCTATTTGGCAATTTTTAAAATGATTTTTAAGGTTCAAAAACATAGGGCTTGTTAAAAGCACATCGCCAATTTTATTGAGTTTGATGAGTAGAATTTTCATAGTTTTTCGCTTTTATTAAGAGCATCAAGCTTTAAATATTTCCAAAAGGCAGTTTGTGCATTATAAGCACTAATGATAAAGCCAATTTTGCCTTGCATAAATCCTTTTTGCAAGAAAAAATTCCTAAAAAAATACCAAGAGGAATGGAGCAGGGCTTTTTTAAGGCTAGATTGTTTTTTGCCACAATTTTGCATTGCAAAAAGTGTAGAATATTTTTGCATTTTATCTAAAAAAGCTTCCAAATTTTCATAAGGATAGTGTGAAATATGTCCTTTTAAATCAATAACTTTAAGGGGTTTGTTGCTTAAAGGCACAATGGCTTCATGGACTTTGTTTTGATTGAATTCATAAAAATCTTTGTGATAAAGTCCAATACAGCGATCATTTCCCCAACCACAGCTATAAATGTAAGTATCTTGAAAATAATTTTTTACATCATAAGAATAACAAAAAGTAGGCGATAAATCTTTGTTTAAAATTTCATCAATAAGTGTTTTTGAAGCAATTTCATCACTATCAATGGTTAAAATCCAAGAATTTTTGGCAAGTTTGCTTCCTAAGGCTTTCATGGCACCAAAACCTATAAATTCATGAAAATGAATGCTAACATTACTAAAACTTTTGGCAATTGTTAGGGTTTCATCTTTTGAGCCATTATCTAAAATCACAACTTCATCAAGTTCTTTCAAAGCCTCCAAGACTTTTTTTAAGAGGCGTGCGGAATTTTTAGTAAGAATTACAGCTGAAATTTTATTCATATTTTTTCCTATAAATTTCTTCATATTGGTTTTTAAATTTTCTATGAAACCATAGCCAATCTTTAGGGTTTTCTCTAATTGCCTTTTCTAAAACATCGCTTTGAAGCTGTGTGAGATTATGGATTTCTTCTCTTGAATCTTCACCATTTTTTGGCAAAATGGGAGGATAGATAGTAAAAAGATGTTTAGAATAATTGCTAGAATAAGATACAAAGCAAGGTAAAATAATACCATCAAACTTTCTTGCAAGCATAGAGGCAATGGGAGTATGACGCACATTTTTATTGAAAAATTTTACAAGTTCGCCATCTTTGTTGGCAGTATTTTGATCGCTTACTATGCCAATGATTTCATGATTACGCAAAGCTTTAATAAGTGAGGGGGCTACACCTTTTTTATCTAGAATTTTAATGTTGAAGCGTTCTCTTACTTTATAGAGATATTCATTAATAAGTGGGTAGGGTGTCATTCTGGCCACTGCAGTGATAGGTAGATTGAAGTGGCAAGTAAAAATGGGTGTGGCATATTCCCAATTTCCAAAATGTGCTGTAACAAAAATAATAGGTTTTTTGGAATCTAGTGCTTCTTGTATAAAGTGGGAATTTTGCAATGTGCTGGATTTTAAAATTTGCTCTTTAGAGCTTACGCCAAGCATAAAAAATCCAATAGCGTTATAAACAATATTTAGGTAATTTGTAAAGATGATTTCTTGTTTTTGTTTTTTGGGTAAATTGCCACAATAGGCGAATTCTAAATTTGCTAAAATATCGTTTTTACGCTTTTTGTCAAGTTTGTAGAGTATAAAAGCGATACCTTTAGCCAATCCTAAACGCATAAAATGGGGCATATATAAAAAGAAATATCCAAGGCTATTAAAGAAAGTAAAAAGAAGCATTTTTTTAAATTTCATAAGACTTCCTTTAAAAGAGATTGCGCTAAAGAAAAAATATCTATAGGTTGAATGTTTTGTATACTAAAGTCTTTCTTGTCGTAGTTTGCATTTTTATTGGCTTCTAGGCTTAGATTGATTTTGGTTTGGAGTGAAAATCTAGCTTTAGGAGTTGCTCCAAAGAGCGTAATGGAAGGGATAGAGAGTGCCCAAGCTAGATGTGTAATGCCTGTATCTCCTCCAATTACTAAATCCATATTTGCAAGTAGAGATTTTACTTCTTTTAGGTTTAAAGAATGGATGGAATAGTAGTTTTGGCTTTGTGGAAGAGGGGTCTTGTGTGAAAGTAAGATGGGCTTAATTTTAAGAGTGTTAAAAAGTTTAGCAAGTTCTAAAAAGGAATTGAGCGGATAGGTTTTATTGAGTTTGGAGGTTTCTAAAACAAAAAGAACTTTTTTAGGAGTTTGTGAAAAAAAGTCTTGTTTTTGATGGCCTAAAAAGTTTTTAGAAGCCAAGAGTTGCTCTAGAGTAGGATATTGCAAGCCAAATGCTAAAAATGCAAGTTTTGCATTGCGTAATAAAATATGTTCTTCATAGGGAGAGTGGATTTTTTTTGTATAAAAAAGAGAAGCTAGAGGTTCTTTGATACTTTTTCTATCAAAACCGATAAAATTTTTAGAGGGTAAAATTTTCCCAATGATTGCAGATTTTAAGAGGCCTTGCAAGTCTAGCACATAATCATATTTTTCTTTTTTTAGAGTTTTGTAGATTGCAAAGAGTTGTTTAAAGTTTTTGGTTTGTATGCTTTGCTTTAGGGGTAGGGGAATAACTTTGTGTATTAGTGGAGAATCTTCTAGGATTTCTGCAAAAATGCTATCTACATACCAATGTAAAGTAATGTTGGGTTCTATTTCATAAAGGCATTTTAAAAATAAAGGCAGAATGCTAGCACTATGGATAATATCTCCCATAGCACTTAATCTTACAATAGCAATTTTTAGCATATATCAAGCTTGAAAAGATTTGGAATAGAGAGTTTTTTGAGTTTTTCTTCTAAAGTGTGTGTGGGATTTTTTAGGGTAATGATAGTTTCAAATCCACAATCTTTGCAAGAAATCTCAAGAGTTTTTGGATTTTTATGGTAGCTTAAAATATCGCTTAGGCTCAAGAGAAAATTAAGGATATTTAGAGTTTCAAAAGGTGGTAAAAGCTCTTTAAATTCTAAGTTCTGCGGGATTTTTTTGTTGTTAAATTTAATAAGTGTGGCAATTAGTAGCCTATCTTTATGAGTGAGTGCATAATTTAGTGTATTAAAGACAAAATAACTTCCATGGTGGTTTTTTTCATAAAAATTTAATGCAATTCCTATATCACAAAGCTCTGCTGCGATAAGAATATGTTTGTAAAAGGGCTCTAGGTATTCATAATTTAGGGTTTTTATGAGTCTTGAAAGGAGTATTTTTGTGGTTTTTGATTTGTGGGGATTGTTGATAAACCTGTCTTTAATGCTTCTTAAGCTTGGATTAAAATTTGGTGGGAAAATGCCATTATTGTGTCTTAAAAGATCGTGCAAAAATACTCCCTCTCTTACTCCAACACCACTTGTAACTACGCATTCTGCACCAAAATTTTCTAAAGCAAGATGGAAGATTAAAGCGCCCCCTTGAATGGAGTCTAGTCTATCTTCTTTAATATTGTATTTTAAAAGATCTTTTTGATTGGAAGTATAAAGAGTTTTAAAAAAATCCTGATAGGTATCAAAATTATATTCAAATGCATGGAGAGTATCTAGGGGGTAATTGATTTGCTTTTGAATGGATTTGCTTAAAGCTCTTGCAGTTCCACCAATGCCGAAAATTCTTTTGTGCTTAAAATGCTTAGGAAGTTTGCTTAAGTGTTCTAGCACAAATTCTCTTGCGCCTTTATAATCGCTTTTATCAAAAAAGAGCTCTTTTAGTCTAATAGTGCCAAGATTGAGCGAAATTTTATCTATGATTTTATTGTTTTGTATGAGGGCGCATTCTGTGCTACCTCCACCAATATCAATTGTAATCCCTTCTTGATAGGGTAATAGATTAAGTGCTGCTAAGGCTCCATAATAGGCTTCTTTATCTCCATCAATGATTTTGATATTAAGGCCAATTTTTCTAGCAAGTGCTAAAAAATAGGCTTTATTGGGTGCATCTCTTAGTGCAGAGGTTGCAACGCAAAGGATTTTTCTGGCTTTATGTATCTTTGCAATAAATAAAAAATCACTTAATGCATTGATGGCTCTTTGCATAGGGATTTCTTGCAAATAACCTTGATTTTGGTAGCTAGATTCAGAAATTCTTACTTTGCTTTTGGTTTCATAAAGGAGGTGAAAGCCAAAATGGCTTGTTTTTTCAAAAATAGCCATTCTGGCTGAATTGGAACCAATATCAATAACTGCAGTGATTTTTGCCATTTATGCTTAGCTGTCCTTATTGATTTGGGAGTGCTTGTATTTTAGCTCTTCTAGCGTTTCTACATTGTCAGGATCAGGGACAATAACATCTACAGGACACACAGAAACGCAAGCTGGCTCATCATAAAAGCCATAACATTCTGTGCAGAGTTCAGGATCAATGATGTAAAAAGGATCACCTTCCTCAATTGCAGAGTTTGGGCACTCTTCTAAACAGGCATCGCATGCAATGCAATCTTCAAGAATCATTAAAGACATAGTAAGCTCCTAAAATTTAATTTCAAGAAAATAAAAAGAGTTTTTAGCTAAAAGAATATAAAAAATAACTTAAAAAGTGTAAAATTATAATGTTTCTTGAGTGCAAAAATAAACGAGTGTAAAAAGTGCAAGGAAATATTTTGTAGAATAATTTTGAAATTTAGCTTTAGGAGTTTTTAGTTTGAGGAATATTGTTTTGCTTGGTGGAAGTAATTCTGTGATGGTAGATGGATTGCAAAAAGGCGTAAAAGAAGGGGTGGAGAATTATAATAGAAATTCTTCGCAAGAGAGATTGGAGGTTTATAATTTTGCAGTGGGAAGTTGCACTGCTATTCAAAATCTTTATGAGTTAAAGAGAGAGAAAAATCAAGAAGTATTTAAAAATACAGAATTAATTATAACCGAGTCAAATATTAATGAGATTGCTAATAATGCTTCAGAACATGAAAAATTACCTTTAGAGCTTATTTATAGAAATTTAAATTGGTTTTATAAAGAGCTTTATTTTTTGAAAAAAAAGGTGGTTTCTATTCTTTTGCCAATGCAAATAGGAAATTATAAAATTATTAACAATATCCACAAAATGCTTTGCAAACAATATGGAATTAATTGCGTTGATATGCAAGAATATTATAAAGAGCATAATATTGAAGAATTTGGAAACAGAATTGACTCCACTCATCAGCAAGCTAGGATTATGTGTGAATTTGGAAAAAATCTTATAAAAGCTATTAGAGATTTTAAAGAGACTAAAAGTCTAGAATTCATTAATGATAATCCTAAATTTAGTTTTTGTAATGCTAATCAATTAGAAATCATCAAAGGTGCATTAGAAAAAATAGAAGTTCAAAATTCTATGTATCAAGAGAAGGTATATAGAGTCCATAAAGATGTAAAGCTAAAAATTCCTAATCTATTTGAAAATTTTCATTTAATTGCTTTGCATACTTGGAACACCAAAAGCAATTGGAAGAAAGAATGGGGTGATACTTGTAAAAATGTATTTAGAAACTATTCAAGCCTTGAAATTTGCAATAAAGAAGAAAGTATTGTTAAAGAAAATAATCTGTTTGTAAATGTAGTGGAAATACAAAGGGATTTTGTGGTGGATAAAGAAAGCTATGTGGCTTTAAATGTTGATAAACCGTGTAATGAGAGATTTAATGCGGCTATGAGCTGGTATTCTGATTCTAAAAAATTAGAATTTTGTGATCTTATTTCGTTTTTTCTTGCTTCACCTAATGGAAATTATCACAATGGGGAAATAGATTTTGAAAAATTAGCCAATGAGAATATAGAAATTGAAAAAGATTATAACTTTAATCATCTAATCCCGCCTATCAAGTTATATCAAGAGATTATAGAAGAGTATTGTGAAAAAATGGGTTTAACTGCTAAAAGTATTGCAAATAATGTTGATTTAGCGACTGCTAGAGTTTGCAATCATCTCTCTTATAAACTTGGTGAGGCAATCCGATATAATTTAGGATGGAAAATGATAAGACTAGTTTTTATAGCTCCTTATATTGTTAAAAAACACAAAAGAGAGCAAATAGGAGAATTAAAGAAGAAACCTTTAGAAGCTTATGTGGATTATAAAAATGCTTTAATGATACAAAATAGCTTAACTTACAAACTAGGAGCAGCACTCATAAAAGCAAATAATGTGCGGGGGGGGGGGCGAATATTTGCATACATTGGCTTCCTAAAAGAAGTGCGTAGGTTATATAGGGAGCATAAGGAGAAATGATTTTCTATATTGAAATATTGTAAAAATATGAAGTTGTTATAATTTTTATAGATACTTTTTATTTGGGAAAATTAAGTAGAAAAATAGATGAGTTAAATACCAAAGTTTTTTACTTTGGTATTTAATTTTTAAGGTTATTTTTCTAAACTCTTCATATCAATCACATAGCGAAATTTTGCTTTGCCACTTGTGAGATTTTCATAAGCTTCATTGATTTTATCTATGCTTATAATTTCAGTTTCTGGATAAATTTCATGCTTTAGTGAAAAATCCATCATTTCTTGAGTTTCTTTAATCCCACCAATAAGCGAACCATACACCTTTTTATTTGCGGCAAATACAAGGCGTGTAAGATCTGTTGGCACAGCTTCACCAACTGGTGGAAGCCCAACTATTGCCATTTCACCACCATTTTTTAGCAAATTTACATATTCCATTGGATCGTATTTTGTAGGAATAGTTGAAATGATTAAATCAAATCTTTCATTTACATTTTGTGTGCTGTCATAAAGCTTTGTTACACCAAGTTTTTTAGCTTCAGATTCTTTGTTTTTATTCCTTGCAAAAACATAAACTTCAGCGCCCATTTGCAAAGCATATTTTACAGCCATTACACCAAGCCCACCAAATCCAGCTACCGCAACTTTATCACCCTTTTTTACACCGCTAAATTTTAATGGAGAATAAGTTGTAATCCCAGCACAAAGTAAAGGTGCAACCTTATCAAGTGGTGCATTTTGTGGCACATTAATAGCAAATTTTTCACTCACTACAATATTATTAGAATATCCGCCAAAGGTTGGTTCATTATCATGAAAACAATCATGGCAATCATAAGTAAAGATTGTCTTGCCATTTTCACAAAATTGCTCATTTGAAGCCCTGCAAGCTTCGCACTCTCCACAAGAATTTACCATACAACCAACACCCGCATAATCACCTACTTTAAATTTACTCACCTTTGCACCCACTGCAACTACTTTTCCAGCTATTTCATGTCCAGGTACCATAGGATAAATCCCTTCTTTCCATTCACTTCTTGCAGAATGAATATCGCTGTGGCAGATTCCTGCATATAAAATTTCAATTAAAATATCATTTTCTCCTAGTGGATGGCGAGAAAAAGAAAAAGGTTTGAAGCTATCGCTTTTATGTGCTACTGCATAGCCTTTGGCACTTATTCTTTTGCCACTCTTTGCTTCATCTAAATTGGAATCTAAAAGCATATTTACTCCTTGTAGTTTAGTTTTAGAAATTATACAACATTAGAGTTGCTATTAGTCAAGAGCAAAAAAGTAATTTAAGTAAAAAAATGTTTCCAAATTTTTCTTTAAAAATAAAAATTAAAGTATTTTTGTGTATTTTTTACTCTATTTATATGGCAAATTACCTATTTATTTTCATTTATCGTTCATTTACTAATAATAGACTTGACTTTTTAAGATAAAAGGAATAGACTTAAACATAAATAAGTTAAAAAGGATTAATTATGAAAAAGTTTTCAATAGTATTAGCGGGTTTATTGCTTGCTACAAGTTGTATTTATGCGCTTGATGAACAACTAGAGAAAGATAAAAAAGAAACTGGAATTAAGCTAGAAGCAGTAGAATGGAAAACTCCAGAGGCTTTAAATGCGGATGGAACGATTGATGAAACTAAAATGCCAAAAAATTCTAAATATTCAGAAATGGTTATTTTAGGCAATAAAATTCTAAATCAAACAACTTGGTATGTAGGACCACAGGCAAAAGATAAGAAGAAGCAGTTTGCAGGCAACAATCTTTCCTGTTCTAGCTGTCATGCAAAAGCAGGTAGTGTTCCAAACCAAGCAGGTTTTGTAGGAATTTGGGCGAGATTTCCACAATATAATGGTAGGGCTGATAAAATTATTACTTTGCAAGATAGGATTAATGGCTGTTTTGAACGCTCTATGAATGGTAAAAGAATGCCAGATAATGCACTAGAGATGAAAGCAATGGTAACTTATATGCAATGGCTCTCACAAGGTGTGCCAACAGGTGCTAGCACTAAGGGAGAAAGTTTGCAAAAAATTGATTATCTAAATAGGGCAGCAGATCCTAAAAAAGGTGAGGCGATTTATAATGATAAATGTGTAGCTTGCCATCAAGCAGATGGACAAGGAGTGAAGAATGGAGTTCCAGGAATGGATTATTATGCGTTCCCACCACTTTGGGGAGAAGATAGCTATAATACAGGTGCAGGAATGTATCGTCTTATTAAAGCAGCTTCGTATATTAAAGCAAATATGCCTCAAGGAGATGCGACTTTAAGTTTAGAGGAAGCCTATGATGTGGCAGCTTATATGAATTCTAAGCCACGCCCAATTAAAGCTAATCGTGAGGCAGATTTCCCAGATAGAAAAGTAAAACCTCTTGATATGGATGTAGGACCTTATGATGATAATTTTTCTACTACACAGCACAGATTTGGGCCTTATGAACCTATGCTAAAAAAATAATAACAATTGGTATATTAAAGCAATTAGGAAGCCTTTTGGCTTCTTAGTTTTTAATTCTCCTTAATTTTTAATATCTTCCTTAAATTATTTTGCTGGAACACTTGTTTGATTGCTTGTAGTAATAAAAGAGGATAAATTGCACTTCTATACTTGCTTATTGTAGTTTTTACTATTGTAAAGTATTGGGGTTAGAACAATCTATAAAAATGCTAATTTATATGCATATAATAGAGATTTTATTTATTTCTTTGCAGAGCTATAAATAATAAAAAGCCTTATTTATCACTGCTAAAATTTTAAATAGGTGAAATTTAGAATTTTATCAAAGAACAAAAACCAAAGCAAGTAATTTTGCTTTACATTGCTTAATAGTCTGCTTTATATTTATTAGGTATTTGTTAGATAT
>NZ_NBIU01000119.1 GCF_003245365.1 Helicobacter valdiviensis | reverse complement strand
TTACTTTAGATACTTTAGAGAGTCTTTCTCTATCATTGTAAGAGTTTGTAGAACTCGTGGCAATCTAACAAGGACAACCCATAATTTTAAGTTTTCTTTAGACTGCCACACTTTACTTTACTTTATTTTGTTTATAGTGAAACTTTGTCATTCTGAGCGTAGTGAAGAATCTATAAAAGCTCTTTCTAATAAAAGATATTTCGCTTCGCTCAATATGACAAATAATTATCAATCTTTTGTCATTACAAAGCAATCTAATCGCTGTGGCAATCTATTAAATTACCCAAAACTTCCAATTAAACTTTCTAATCTCTTAAATCTTTTATTGATGTATATGATAAATTTGTGCTTTGTCATTAAGAGAGTTCATAGAACTTTTAGCAATCTTAGATTTATCCTTAAAAGCATTTCTTATCATTGTAAGCATAGCAAAACAATCTATAAATTACTTATTCCTTCTAAACCTTTTAATCAATCTAGTATTAGTATTCATTCTAAAACTCTCAATGATTTTATATCTTTCAATTATTTTAAATCTATCCCTATAACAATCTATAAACTAACAACTCTTAAATCTAAACTTT
>NZ_NBIU01000118.1 GCF_003245365.1 Helicobacter valdiviensis | reverse complement strand
ATAAATAATCATGCACTACATAAGCCTTAGTGGGTTTGCCAATGGGTGAGAGAAAGCTTTGAAAAAGTTGTGGGATACTTCCAAAATCTGTGCGGAAGCCCTTAGGCACTTTTATAAAAACCTCTGCTTTATCGTTAGTGTGGTAATAGACATTTAAGTCTTTTTCAAATTCTTTTAATTCCAAAGAGTAAAAACAAAAATCCTTTAAAAGTTCAAAGTCTTTACCCTCTCTTAGAATTGTTATAAGTTCTCTATCATTCACTTCTTTAATCTCTTTTAATTCTTTTAGCCATTGTGCTAATTGAAGATGTTCGCTAGAACATTCTTTATTGCAATATTTTAATTCCTCTGTCTTTTCTAAACAATGTTTTATTGCTTCTTTTAAATCCATTTTGTGAACCCTTATAAATTTTTAAAATCTTTTGTACTGCTCTCCTTGTTGTGAATTTCCTCTTTTTGTGGAGGTTCTTTGTTTTTAATCTCTATGTGTTTGCTTTCTAGCTTTAAATGTCTAGCGATAAAATCTTGAAGCTTTTTAATGACTAGATTGTAAATATCTATTTCTTTAATCTCTTTATTTCTAGT
>NZ_NBIU01000117.1 GCF_003245365.1 Helicobacter valdiviensis | reverse complement strand
TTATCCGATACATTTTGCATAGAAGAGCTTATCTCTTCAATAGCAGCTGCTGATTGTTGGAGTGAGCTTGCTTGAGTTTGTGAACCACTTGTTAGCTTTTCCATAGAGATTTTTAATTCTTCACTTTGTTTAGCTAGATCTTGTGCAAAGCTTGCTGATGCTCTAAGCATTGCTTTAATTTCTTCTCCTAGAGTGTTAGTTACTACTTCTACTCTACCTTTTGCATCTTTTACTTCTGTGCTAAAATCTAGTTTAATAAAGCTATCAAAGACTCTATTTAATTCTGGTAAATCTTTACCAATAGCAGTAGCTAATAAATCCATAAGTTGATTAACAGAATCTCTTAGAGTGTTTAAATTTGGACTAGAACCATTAAGAGTGATTTTTCTATCTGCATAACCACTTCTTGTTCTTTCTATCACACTTAAAGATTCTTCTACTAATTTTGCATCTTGTTCTAAATTGTTTTTAGTCTTTTCAATATTAGTATTAATAGCTTTAGCCATAATGCCAAATTCATCATTGCTTTTTACATTAATAGGCTTAGGAGCATTTTTGCTTTCATGGTTTAGGTAGGAGAAGAAACC
>NZ_NBIU01000116.1 GCF_003245365.1 Helicobacter valdiviensis | reverse complement strand
CTTATGTTGATGATAGCTTTGATTTTAGGGATCAAAATCATATTTTTAATAAAGATGGTAGCATAAAAGAGTTAGGGCAACCTGTGGGTGCTTGGGATTATAATGAGGTAAAGTTTGATAGAGATGTTTCAGAGAGTCAAATGAATAAATATGCAGAAAAAAGCGGAATATTTAGTTTAACTAATTTGAGTGCTGCAATGCTATTAAAATTATCCATAAATATAGAAAAATATGAGAATTATAAAAAGCAAAATATTTACCCCAATTACAACCACGAATACCAACTAACGCAAAAACACTTCAATCTAGGTTGTGATTTTATAGTGACTAACCCTACTTTTAAAAATATTAAGGTTCCAAGTAATTTAGCTATAAAACATTTACTTAAGACTACTATAAATTATAAGGAGGTTAAATAATGTATGTTAAGGAACTAAAATGTTACTTATGATATATTTTAATCTTATATTTATAACATGTATTGTAACAAACTATGCACTTTTTATGGTATTAATTATTGCTTATAAGAAATATCAACTTTTTGCAAATAGGCGTTTTATTGCAAGTATTGTGTATGGTGGTATAGCTAGTATTGTCCTAGGTAGTTTATTAGGCTATTTTTTATATGAAGATA
>NZ_NBIU01000115.1 GCF_003245365.1 Helicobacter valdiviensis | reverse complement strand
ATCATGCACTACATAAGCCTTAGTGGGTTTGCCAATGGGTGAGAGAAAGCTTTGAAAAAGTTGTGGGATACTTCCAAAATCAGTGCGGAAGCCCTTAGGCACTTTTATAAAAACCTCTGCTTTGTTATTGGTGTGATAATAGACTCCTAAATCTTTTTCAAATTCTTTTAATTCCAAAGTGTAAAAGCAAAAATCCTTTAAAAGCTCAAAATCTTTGCCCTCTCTTAGAATTGTTATAAGTTCTCTATCCATTTAAATCCTTTATTTTGACTTCGCAGAGGAAGTAAATTCCTCTTTGCGATGAAGGACAGTGGCTGTCCTTTCAAATCCCCTAAAGCCCCCGTCCCACTGCGTTTTACTTGTGGGGAGCTTTTCAAGCTCTAGCAATTACGGCATAGAGCGGTAGCTTTTTATAAATTTTTAGGCTGAGGCTAGACTTAGTGTCTGTGAAGCCTATAAAATTTATAAAATCTGTCGTTATCTGTCTTGAGAGCGAGTTTCCTCTTTTTGTGGAGGTTCTTTGTTTTTAATCTCTATGTGTTTGCTTTCTAGCTTTAAATGTCTAGCGATAAAATCTTGAAGCTTTTTAATGACTAGATTGTAAATATCTATTTCTTTAATCTCTTTATTTCTAGT
>NZ_NBIU01000114.1 GCF_003245365.1 Helicobacter valdiviensis | reverse complement strand
CCTATAAGCTCATCTAAGAAAGGTAGCATACCAAATTCATCATAAGGAGGATTTTTAGCAAAGTCTTTTAACATTTGAGCTTTTAGGGGGTTTTTATGTAAACCTGCTCTTAAGCCTCTATATTGGTATCCATCATATAAAGTTTTAAAACTTTCTTGATGCCCTAATTGTAATAATAAAAAATTTACTGCCCTATTTCTTGCTTTAAATCCTGTCATAGAAAGTTGTAAGGCTCCTATAAATCCTTTAATATCTCCTAGTATTCCTGCTGCTAGTTCCCATTCTGCCATAAAGAGCCAACCTTTATGCATATTAGCCATATCTCTGTTTGCTTCTACTTCTTTGTAGAGTTCTTCATAATCTTTATGGATTAAATTTCCTTTTTCATCTACATTAGCATATGCTTCATAGGGTATATCTATAACAGTGCTTCTAAGTCCGCTTCTTATTACTAGATATTTATATCTTTCTCTTTTTGTCTTTAGGGATTTATAATAAGCTTTTTCTGCTTTAGTCCAAGGAGCTATAGCTCCTTTGATAGGATCTTTTAAATAAATACTTTGCCAATCTCTAAATTCTAAAAGAGTGGATCTCTCTCCTGTATAAAAGTTAGGATCTAAATATATTGGTTTATAATCTTTGTAGGGAGAGTTT
>NZ_NBIU01000113.1 GCF_003245365.1 Helicobacter valdiviensis | reverse complement strand
GAGTATTTTAGTATGGTTTTAGAAGTAAATCCCAAGCTTACTCCACTTTTAAAAAATGGAGATGTTGTGAATTTGCCAATAATAGAAAAGCCAACAAATAAAGAAGAAGCACTATGGTGAAAATTCGCATTTGTGGCAACATTTAAAAGATTTTATAAATTTTATAGGCTTCGCAAACGCTTATGTTTAGCCTCAGCCTAAAAATTTATAAAAAGCTTATAAAGCCCACCAGCAACTGCTAGAATTTGAGAAACTTAATTTATTTCAAGGAGAATCCAATGATTAACAAACCAAGCTTTAAACTCCTAGCCAAAGGCAAAGACATCACACAAAAGATTTCTAAAAATCTCATAAGCCTAAGCTATGAGGATAAAGAAAAAGATGAGAGTGATGAGATAAGCTTTAGTGTTTTTGGACTATATTCTAAGCCACTTTTTGGGGATAGTTTAGAATTATGGTTAGGATATGAGAAGCTTTATAAATGCGGAACTTTTAGTGTGAATACTTTATCTAAAAATTATACAAGCAACACCACAGAGATTAGAGCAACTGCAATAAATTTTAGTGCTAAGGGGATAGGAGGAGGAATAAAACAAAAGAAAACTAGAAGCTTTGAGAATAGCTCTCTTTTTAACATAGCCTCCACAATCGCTAAAGAAAA
>NZ_NBIU01000112.1 GCF_003245365.1 Helicobacter valdiviensis | reverse complement strand
TTTGCAATCTCTTCAACTTCTAAATAATAAATACTCATTTCTTTAGCGCTTTCTATTGTGCCTTTATATGTAGGCTTTAGCGGAAGTTTCAAAGGACAGAGTGTGGGGGTTAGCACTTCTTTGTATTCTCTTTTAACTACTAGCTCTTTGTGAGCACAAGCACTAAGTAAAAAAGGTAAAATTACAAAATTCAAAACAAGGAGGATTTTTGCTAATTTTTTCATTTCTTTGTTCCTAAAATATTAAAAAGTTCTTTGTATGCTAGTAGCTCACTCTCACAGCTAGTATCTTTTAAGAATACTTTTTGCACCTTTGAAACTTCCACTAAAGCCTCATTTTTATTTTTTAAATCTAAGCGGACTTTCTTTATAGCTTCATTTTGCTCCTTTAATTTTAATTCTAGTCCCTCTAGCTCACTTTGTGAATGGAGTTCTTTTAATCTTAATATTTCATTTTCTTTTTGTAAGCTTTGAATATTTAAATACATTGCTCCACAAACACAAAATAAAACAATTAAAAGAATATTGCTCCCACTAAAAAAAGAGCCAAAAAGACTAGATATTAATTTCATTGTTACTTCTTTTTAAGCTTGTCTTCTAGTTTAGAAGCTGCACCAAAGACTTTATCAGGATTATTTTTAGCAATAAAAACACCTGCTACAATTCCACCACAAAAAACTGCTGTATAAATCAATAAATCTAACAT
>NZ_NBIU01000111.1 GCF_003245365.1 Helicobacter valdiviensis | reverse complement strand
AATTAAAGATCCAAGAGATAGTGATTCTACAAAAGAAAGTATTAAAGAGTTTTATCTAAAAGTATGGGAGATGTTGGTTTCTTTGGCTGAAACATATGAATTTATACCAATGGAAAAAAATGTTTTCCATTATATAAGTCTCCAAATCTACTCCAAACTTATCTATGGCTATCCTTCTGCAAGGCCTTATGTCTTTCCTAAAGAAATACTAGATTTACCCATAGACTTTAATAAAGGATTAGAAGGCTATGGAAAAGATCCAGAAGAAGAAAGTAAGTAATGAAAAAAGGAGTAAAAATGCAAAGTATTAATTTAGATAGAAGAGAAGCGTTAAAAAGTTTTAATAAAATTGCAATTTTAGGTTTTGGAGGTTTTATGCTTCTAAAACAAAATCTTATAGAATTGTCTTTAGAAAATGAAGCTTTTGCAACTGCTAAAAAGTTTAGTTCTTTACAAGAATTAAAAGAACATATATATCTAAATATTAATTTAGATAAAGTTTGTAAAGAAGCTTTTGTATATGAAGATTATAATGTTTTAAAGAAGTATTTTTTAAATCCTAGTCTTTATTATTCTAATAATGAGCTTTTAGAAAAAGAATTCAAACTTGATAATAAAACCTTAAATATCAAGGCTCCTAAGAGTTTTATAAAAGCTTTAGAAAATATTATAAAATATGATAATAATTCTAAAACTTTAACAGGTTTTATGTATCAAAAAGAGTTTGTGCCAAATAGATTGGATGTGTAAA
>NZ_NBIU01000110.1 GCF_003245365.1 Helicobacter valdiviensis | reverse complement strand
ATTTCTAAAACCCTTTCTATCTCTCCACTATTAGTGCGGGGGGGGGGGGCATTCTAGCTCTTTATTAACTCTTCTTTGTTACTTTAGATACTTTAGAGAGTATTTCTCTATCATCACAAAGCTCTTTAAAACTAAAGCAATCTATTATTTCTTTTTTATCATTGCAAAACAATGTAATTATTATAGCTATCTATTATCTTCTAAAACCATCACAAAGCAATACAAATATTATAGTAATCTAATATCCTCTATTGAATACAATTATTGTGATAATCTATTATATTCTATCTTCATTGTAAGAGTTCGTAGAACTCAAAATAATCTTAGATTTATCCTTAAAGGTATTTCTTGTTATTGTAGGTGTAGAGAAGCAATCTATAAAAGAGTAACCAATAATTTTAAGTATTTTTCTATACTGCCACAGATTTTTAAAATCCTTGTAATGATAGAATGGAATGTCATAACAAGGAGTAAAACAACAAAGCAATCTAAAAAACAATCAAGAAGCTTAAGCAAATTTATTAAACTTTCACAACTTACTAATATAACTCTTATAATAACATCCTTATATCTCTATAAACCACCATACAATCTTTTAATATTTATCTCTTTAATAAAAACAAATAACTCTACTCTTAAATCTAAACTTTCTAATAAACTCTTTAACACATTAATCAATACTAAACATTCTCTTTCTTTTAAATTAAAAACTCTTTTATACATTCTATTTCTTATAAAAGACTCTATTAGAGG
>NZ_NBIU01000011.1 GCF_003245365.1 Helicobacter valdiviensis | reverse complement strand
ATGGAGGGAGGAACTTTTTGCCATTTGCTCCAATCACTCTTATATCTTCTTGCATATTCACATAATTCTTTATTATTAGAATCTAGCACTTCTCCTAGAAGTTTAAGTAAATGTGTAATGCGTTCTTCATAGGCATCTCCTATAAAACGAACTTCATTTAAATGTTTAATAAAAGCTCTTTGTGATTCTAAAAGATCTTTTAATCTTTGTTCTTTATTAGGAAACTTAGAGATTTTTAACTCTTTTCTTAATTGTGTATAGACTTCACCCATATAGCGATCTAAATTTTGTAACTCCCCACTTTCATCATTGCAAATTACCTCTTCAACTCTTGTAGTTGCTTTGGCACAATTAAAGCTAGGTTTAGCTTCTTTTGGAGATTGAGCGTTAATGCCAACACTTAAAGTAACACAAATCCCTAAAACCATTAAAAACTTTTGCATAAGAACTCCCCCCTTTTTTTTAAAATTGCCTACTTCATTTAATCTCTAAACAAATTATTTCCTACAAATTTAATCATTTTTAATTCTAAAATAACCCCACCCCCAACAAAAATTACCCAAGCTTTTGTTTTAACAACTCATTTACTCTTGCTGGATTTGCACCCTTACTATTTTTCATTACTTGACCTACAAAGAATCCAAAAAGCTTATCTTTCCCACTTTTATACTCTGCTACTTTATCTGCATTGGCACTTAGCACAGATTCAATAGCACTCAAAATTGCTCCATCATCATTTACTTGTGCTAATCCCATAGAATCTATTAGGCCATCTACATCGCCACCCCTCTTTTCTACTAAGACATCAAGGATTTCTTTAGCACTTTTTCCACTTATTTTGCCCTCATCAATGCGTTTTACCAAAGTAGCTAAAGTGCTTGATTCTACTCCGCAATTTTGCAAAGTGTTTTCACCTTTTAATCTTCCTAAAAGCTCAGTTGTTAGCCAAGTTACAGAGCCTTTAGCACTTGCTCCAAGGCTTAGCATATCTTCAAAATAAAGTGCCATTTCAAGCTCACTTGTTAGCACAATGGCATCGCTTTCTTTTATACCAAAATCTTTTATATATCTAGCTCTTTTTTCATCTGGCATTTCTGGGATTTTTTTGCCCTCATTCATAAGCTCTTCATCAATAAACACTGGCAATAAATCAGGATCTGGGAAATACCTATAATCAGCAGCTTCCTCTTTTCCTCTCATAGATCTTGTTGTGCCTTTGTTAGTATCAAAAAGTCTTGTCTCTTGCACAACTTCTTCTTCATACTTGCCATCTTCCCAAGCTTCAATTTGGCGTTCTACTTCATATTCTATGGCTTTTTGGATAAATTTAAAAGAATTTAGATTTTTAATCTCAACTCTTGTATAAAGTTTAGAATCTCCCTTTGGACGGATAGAAACATTTGCATCACATCTAAAACTACCTTCTTGCATATTTGCATCACTAATCCCTAAAAATCGCACAATAGAATGGAGCTTCTTAAGATAAGCAATAGCCTCATCACTGCTTCTCATATCAGGCTCACTTACGATTTCTAAAAGCGGTGTGCATGCACGATTTAAATCCACTTTAGAGTAGCTATCTTCGTGGATATTTTTTCCCGCATCTTCTTCCATATGAGCTCTTGTTACACCGATGATTTTCTTTTCTCCATTAACTTCAATCTCAATATTTCCACGCCCTACAATCGGAATTTCAAACTGACTGATTTGATAAGCTTTAGGTAAATCTGGATAAAAATAATTTTTTCTAGCAAAGATTGAATTTTGATTAATTTTTGCATTAATTGCAGTGCCAAATGAAATTGCTTTTTTTACCACTTCTTTGTTTAGCACCGGTAATGCACCTGGAAGCCCAAGGCATGTTGGACAGACATTTTTATTAGGCTCTTCTCCAAAACTAGTGGCACAAGAGCAGAAAATTTTTGTTTTTGTATTGAGTTGGACATGCACTTCAAGTCCGATAATTGTTTCGTAAGCAGACATAAATTTACCTTAAAATTATAGAATAAAAATTTAACTAATTTTATCAAAACTTCTCTTAAGTTCTATTGCAAAGCTCTATAAAATATTTTCATAAATTTTTTTTATTAGGCTTTAAAAAATTTTATGAAATAATTTAAGTTTAATTTTATTTAAGGAGATACAATGCAAGGGAAAATCATTGCTCTTGGATTAATTAGCGGGAATGATGGGAATCGCTATACTTACAAGCTAGAAGATATTCAAAATCTAAAAAGTATGCAAGAAAAGTTGCTAATTGGTGCTGAAGTGGATTTCACACAAGAAAATGGAGAAGCAAAATCCATTTACATCACAAAAAATGCAGCACCTAGTTTAGAAAGCTTTAATGCAATGCTCTCTTCATCAGAAATTCCTGATTTAAGAAAAAAGGCAATCATTGCTTATATTTGCTTATATATTCCTTTAATCAATGCAATTACTGCTTTTGTTGCTTTATTTTTATTTATCATTATAAATAAATCTTTGGCAACTTTATCTCATAGTAAAACTCTGTTTAGAAATTTCCTCATTCCTACAATTATAATGTTTGTTGGATTTTTTATAGCAGTAATAGTAGCAGGAATAGGTTTTGGCACCAACAGTCAATCATTAGCGGCAATAGGAATGATTATAGCCATTGTTTCCTTTGTGGGTGCGATTTGGTTTAGATATCAATATACAAAAGAGTTAGCACATATTACTAACCAACCCTATTTTATGTATGCTTTTTATATTGAGGTTATAGGAGTGCTCACAGCATTTCTTGGTATAGGTTATCTACTTGTTATTGGAGCACTTATTTTAAGAATACTTGCTTGGGTTAGACTAAGTGAAATCAAAAAAGTAGAGCAAATTTAGCTTTTAAGCCTTAAGGCTTAAAAGTTTTATATATGCTTTAAAATTTTTAAAAATATTCTTTAAAGATTTCATTTAAAAAATAACTTATTTTACAGATTTTATGAAAAAATACCATAATTTTCTCTAGTTAATTTTAGTTACTCTTCAATTAATATCTGCAGATATTAAGATTGCATTTTTTAGAATATCCTATAAATTTTTAGTTTAATTTTGGAAAACTATTCTATTACCACAAAAATTTTGAAGCTTATGAGAGTAAAATATAATAGAATATGGCAACATAAATAAGAGCTCTTGTGTCATTCCTAAAGAAGTGTCATGGCTAAATATCTCTATTTGTTCTTTTATAACTTCTTTAAAGGCTTTGCTCCTTGCAATGATATGGTGGGGACACTAAAATTATTATAAAACAAAATGAAGCGTGACAGTCTAAGAAAAAACTTATGATATTAGTTCTTGTTGGATTACCATACTCTTGCCTTTAAGAGCACTCACTGATAATGGCAAAAGAAAATATTACCACAACTCCAAAACTCTGCAATGACAAGAAAAAAGCAAATCGCCACGGTTGTTTCATAAAGAATAAAATAACAAAAGCAAAACTAAATTATTACCAACAAAAAATATAATGAAAAATATTACCAATAATTTGCAATAAAATATCAAGTTACAACATTGGCACAAGCAGATTAATAAAATTTAAGCTACTGATACCAAAATTTAAAAGTCTAAACTCACAATCTATAAAAAATCTAGATAATAACCTAGAAAAAACTATAAATTCTCTTGAAGCGATTCTGCTTGGAAATATGCAACAATAGGATCAATTACACCATCTAAATTTCCACTTAACATAATCTCTTCCAAACTATAAAGCGTTAAACCCACCCTATGATCTGTAAGGCGATTTTGTGGATAGTTATAAGTTCTAATCCTCTCACTTCTATCGCCACTACCCACTTGATTTTTTCTTGCTTCTGCATTTTGGCTTTGCTGTGCTTCCAATTCAGCCTCATAAATTCTAGCTTTTAAAATTTTTAAAGCCTTATCTTTATTTTTATGTTGGGATTTCTCATCTTGCATAGATACACTAATACCTGTGGGAATATGTGTGATTCTAACCGCTGAATCAGTAGTATTTACACATTGCCCACCATGTCCCCCTGCTCTAAAAACTTCAATCCTTAAATCATTGGGGTTAATCACCACCTCAACATCATCTACTTCTGGCATAATTGCTACTGTAATGGCTGAAGTATGGATTCTACCTTGTGATTCTGTTTCTGGAACTCTTTGCACCCTATGTGTTCCACCCTCATACTTTAAGCGTGAATAAGCACCTTTTCCCTTTACTAATGCAATGACTTCCTTATATCCACCTACATTATTTTCACTAGAACTAATGATTTCAACTTTCCACCCCTTAAGTTCTGCATAACGAACATAAGCACGGAATAAATCCCCCACAAAAATCCCTGCTTCATCACCACCTGTTCCTGCACGAAGCTCTAAATAAATATTTTTATCATCATTAGGATCTTTAGGGAGGAGCAAGATTTTAATCTCTGATTCTAAAACTTCATTTCTTGATTCTAGAGTTTTAATTTCTTCTTTTGCTAAATCGCCTAACTCCTTATCATCAAGCAAAGCCTTATTTTCTTCAATAGACTGTAAGTTTTTTAGATATTCTTTGGCTTTCTCTACAAGCTCTTCTAAATTACTTTGTTCCTTGCTTAATTCTGTCATTCTTTTGACATCATTAAGAACATCTTGCGAAATAAGAGCTGCACTTATTTCTTCATAGCGGTCAATAAAAGGTTGAAGTTTGCTAGCAAGCATAGGGAGAATTTTACCTTATGCGTTTGCTAATTTTTTAACAAGTGTGTTTAATCTACTTACTTTTCTAGCAGCTGTATTTTTTGACAAAATACCTTTGCTTACATAGCTGTGGAAAGCTTTATTAATTTGCTTAATAATCTCTTGTGCCTTTGCTACATCCTTAGCATTAACTGCTTCATGAAGACTTCTCGTGATATTTTTAATTCTAGTCTTATAGTAGCGATTTCTTTCTGTGCGTTTTTTTGTTTGTCTAATGCGCTTTTCTGCCGATTTATGATTTGCCATAGAGCGTTAATCCTTTTATAAAAAAATTTAAGCTAAAATTCTATTTCAACTTTTATTAAAAGCAAATAAAAAGTAAATAAAACATTGCAAGGATTTTAAAATGAAGCTCTTTGGAACAGATGGAGTAAGAGGCGAGGCTGGCGTAAAACTCAATGCACTTTGTGCTTTAAAACTTGGGATTTCTTCTGGAATTTATTACAAAGAGCATTCAAAAACTAAAAAAATTCTTGTAGGCAAAGACACAAGACGCAGTGGATATATGCTAGAAAATGCCCTTGTTAGTGGACTTACAGCAGTAGGCTATGAAGTTATTCAAATTGGTCCTATGCCTACGCCTGCTATTGCTTATTTAACCGAAGATATGCGTTGTGATGGTGGGATTATGGTGAGTGCTAGTCATAATCCTTTTGAAGATAATGGGATTAAATTCTTTGGTAGAAGCGGATATAAGCTTGATGAAAAAGATGAAGAGAGGATTGAGAGCATCTATTTTGATGAAAAACTTTTAGAGCAATCCCAAAAAGTAGGAAAAGAAATTGGTTCTAGCAAAAGAATTGATGATGTTGTGGGACGCTATATTGTGCATATTAAAAATTCTTTCCCCAAAGAACTTTCTTTACATGGGATTAGGATTGTAGTAGATTGTGCTAATGGAGCTGCCTATAAAGTTGCACCTACGATTTTTAGCGAGCTTGGAGCAGAAGTTTTTGTCATCAATGATGAGCCTAATGGATTTAATATTAATGAAGGTTGTGGTGCTACAAATCCCATAATGCTACAAGAAGAAGTAAGACGCGTTAGAGCAGATATTGGATTTGCACTAGATGGTGATGCTGATAGGCTTGTGGTTGTGGATGAAACTGGTGAAGTAGTTAATGGCGATAAACTCATAGGGGTTTTAGCATTGAGCGCTAAACTTAATGGCACACTTAAAAACAATGGAGTAGTAGCTACACTTATGAGCAATCTTGCTTTAGAAGAATTTTTATCCAAAAATGGTATCAAACTTGTGCGTTCACAAGTAGGCGACAAATATGTCTTAGAAAAAATGCTAGAGCATGATTTTAATTTTGGTGGAGAACAAAGCGGGCACATCATCTTTAGTGATTTTGCAAAAACTGGAGATGGATTAGTAAGTGCTTTACAAACCATTGCCTATGTGCTTAAAAGCCAACAAAAAGCTTCGGTGGCTCTAAACTGCTTTGAGCTTTATCCACAACTTTTAAAAAATGTCCCCATAAGTTCTAAACCACCCCTTGAAAAAATTCAAGGCTATGAAGAACTACTAGCCTCTATCAAAGCCAAAAAAATGCGTCCTCTTATCCGCTATAGTGGCACAGAAAACAAACTAAGAATCTTGCTAGAAGGTAAAGATATGAAACTCTTAGAAAAAACTATGCAAGAATGCCAAGACTTCTTTTTAAAAGCTATTCATTAAGGATTAAGACTTGTGGATTAAATTCTTTTTTGCATTTTTAACAGTCTTTTTATGTGATCAAGCTATTAAGTGGTTTTTTGTTCTTAGTGAGTTTAACTATGATGGAAGTGTAATTTCTCTCGTGTTAGTTTATAACAAAGGGGTAGCATTTTCTATGTTTGCCTTTTTGCAAGAATGGCTAAAATATTTACAAATCTTGCTTTTAGTAGGGATTTTTTTCTATCTTTTAAAACACAAAGAACTTTTAAAAACCTATCTTTTACCCATTGGCATTATCTTTGGGGCAGGAGTTTCTAATATCCTAGATCGCTTTATCCACATAGGAGTAGTAGATTATATTTATTGGCATTATGGATTTAAGTTTGCAGTGTTTAATTTTGCTGATGTGATGATAAATTTAGGTGTGGCTTGGATTATCCTAAAAAGTCTTAAGAAAAATAAAAGTAAAACTTGTTAGAATCACGCTTTTGGTTCTGTAGCTCAGTGGTAGAGCACTACCTTGACATGGTAGTGGCCGTTGGTTCAAGTCCAATCAGAGCCACCATTTTATCCATCTTTAGCCCCTTTACTTCTTAATTAATAAAAAATTTTCTTATAAGCTAAATATTTATTTATATAAAAAGCACACTTTATACAATCACATTTTTCTTTAATTCTCTTTTACTCAAAAACTATTAAGCCCTAAATTTTATACAAAAAATTCTTTAAAATTTGACATTTTTATTATTTATGATATATTAGATATTTTGGAATATTTTTAAGGGAGAATGAAAAATTATGAAAGTTTCTAAAATATTATCTATTTTACTCATCCCTTTTAGCCTAGCAAATGCTTATGATACAACCATTATTTATAATGGAAATAAGCCTATTTTTCAACTTGATTTTTATAGCAAAGGAGAAAAACTAGATTTTTGGTTTGAAACACAAACTTCTCCTTATACTCTAAGTAAAGAGCAAAAGAATGAAATCATCCGTGCGGCTCAATTTTGGGCTAATATCATAGGAGAAAATGCTAAAAATTTAAATCCCATACCTATTGGTGTAAATACTATGGAAATTGAAAATGCTAGTGCACTTTCTTATGAAGTATTTAATAATCCCATCTTTAATAGGGTATTACAAGGAGAAAGCATTGATGCTATTAGAAAAGAATTAGAAGATGGGGATCTTCCTTTAAAATATTCACAATATTTAGGGCATATAAGCATGGGAAAGCTTGATTGGTATATAGCTCCTCATCCTAGCACTTTGCCTCAAAATGGAAATCAATTTGATACCTTTTCTACTTTCACGCATGAGCTTTTTCATGCTTTAGGATTATTTTCTTATAGGGTTGAAAATTCTATTTTTTTAAATAGCTTTAGTAATCATCTTTATGATAATAACGGAGTTAAATTTGAACAAGGTATGAGAGTGGTTAAAACCCAAGATGAAGTTGATGAGGCGTTGAGTAAAGGCGAAAAAGTATTTTTAATTGATCCAAATATTGGCAATCAAACAGGCTCTCTTAGCACTGCATGGGGACATACTTATTTTATAGGAGAGAATGTTTTAGAGGTGATTAAAAATGCTAAATTGGGCTATGATGGGATTAATGGCATTCCTATTAATGGTTGGGAGGGTGATGATTTAGATGTAAGCCATGTTGAGCTTGATAATTCCTTAATGAGTCATCAAAGCTGGCGAAATTATCTTTTTTATATGGAAGCAGAACTTGCTTTACTTCAAGATTTAGGCTATGAATTTGATAGAAAACTTTATTATGGAGATTCTATTTATGAAAGTGATTTAAAAGATTGGCAAAGTAATCATGGGTATTTTGCAAGAAAAGATGGTGAATGGCTAGAAGGAGTATATAATCCTACAGAATATGGAGTAGGTTTACACATCTATGGCAAAAACAATACAGTTACGCAAAACCATGATATTTTATCTAGTGGTGTGGCTGCAAGTGGAATTCGCATAGATGGAACTAATAATAAACTCACCATTTCCAATGGTGTAAAAGTGCATACTTTA
Organism: Helicobacter valdiviensis; assembly: GCF_003245365.1. Lineage (GTDB taxonomy): Bacteria > Campylobacterota > Campylobacteria > Campylobacterales > Helicobacteraceae > Helicobacter_D > Helicobacter_D valdiviensis. The sequence continues at coordinate 38,110 of NZ_NBIU01000011.1, read as the reverse complement.
GGAGATTATTCTAATGCCTTATTAATTGCTTATGGGAAAGAGCATATTATCCATCAAAATGGGGAATTAAAAGCTACAGGTAAAGATGGCATAGCTATCAATATAAATTTCGGAGATAACACGCTAGGAAATTCTGAAGAATATCGTGGTTCTTATATGTTAGAAATGAGTTATAAACCTAATGATATAAAACATATGCTTGGTTTTTATAATCTAAATGGTGCTTTGGTTGATACCTTAAATCTTAGTTCTACTAGCTCTACCATAGGTTCTTTAGCATCAATTTACATCGCCGATAATGCTTATGTAAAAACCATTAACATAGCAAAAAATGCAAATATAAAAGGAGATATAATATCCAATTGGAATCCAAATAATGATAAATTATTATTAGACGAATATAAAAATCAATTTTTTACAGAGCTTAATTTTGGCAATGCTTCATCTGTTGCAAATTTTTCTTTAAATACACCAAACAATGCTTGGAGTGTAAAAGCTAATATTGTAGGTTATGATAGCTTTAAAATGAATGTCAATGAAGATTTAAATTTACAAGGGAGTGCTTTTGTTTATGATTTAAACAATAAAGCAAATTTCACACTTCTTTCTAAAAATTTGCAAAATTCTATCCTTTATATTAAAAACAATTTCATGCAAAATAGCAATGCCTCTCTTAGCGTCTCTTTAAATGGAAATGGAAAGGCTAATGTCTATGTAGGAAATAATGCAAATTTAGGTGGAAATCTTAATTTTTATATTGGCAAAGATTATTATAAAAGTGGCACACTAACTCTTGATAAAAGCAATATCATCCAAGCAAATGGCACTATCAATGGAAGCTTTAGCAATATCAACTATGATTCTTCTTTAAATACTCCTTCCTATACTTTAGATTTTAGCTATGATTCCACAAAGCAAGAATTACAAATCCAACGCGACTATCAACCTTTTGCTAAAAAAGACGCAGATATTTCTTTAGCTAATGCTTTAAATGCTCTTTCTATTCAAGGCAATAAAGAAGATATTAGTCTGCTTTTTAGCGAGCTGGATTTCTTGCAAGATAAAAAGCAAATCAGCAAAGCCTTAAATAATCTTAATGCTAATGCCTATTTAGATAGTGCTAAAATTTCTTTAGATTTTCAAGAAAAGCTTAATAAAGAACTCTTGGATGAACTTCATCAAAAGTATGAAAAAGATTGGCAAAGCTCCATAAGCACTTTTGGAGATTATCAAAACTTAAAAGCCAATGGAGATTTTAATTCCTATAAAGGATACAACACGGGCTTGAAATTTAAAACTACAAAAAACTTTAATCATTTAAATTTTAGCTTTAATGCAATCTTAAACAATAATAATTTTGATATTGATGACAATTTTGCTAATACCAAGACAAAAGGAGCTTATGCTGGAATTTTTGCCAAATATTCTTTAGAAGATTTTTATCTCTTTTTAGGACTTAGAGGAGGATTTGAACATACAAAACTAAATAGAACCCTAAGCATAGGAAGTTTTAATGCAAACTACAATTCTAAATTTAATTCTTATCTTAGCAGTGAGATTTTAGGTTTTGGCAAAAGCTTTAACTATGAAAATTTCAACTTTGGTCCTTTAGTATATTTAGAACATAATTTTTTACACCGCCAAAATTTTAATGAAGAAAATACAAGTTCCACAGCACTTCAGTTAGATTCTAAAAACTTCAATATGTTAAATTCTTTTATAGGATTAGATATTAATTACACCCAAAATCTTAATGCAAACACTTTAATGAATCTTGCATTCTTAGGGGGCTATAGCCACGCATTCTTAGATTCTTTAAAAAACAATGCAAATTTTAAAGGAGCAAGTGCTAATTCTTTCTATGCAAAAAGCAATTTAAACACAAAAGACTCTCTTTATTTACAAGGGGAAATTGGCTTTAACTTTAGGGATTTTTTCTTTAGCAAATTGCAACTTTCTAGCAATATCCATAAAGATACGGATTTTAAAGGCAGGATTGAAATGGGGATAAAGTTTTAATCTCCATATTTTCTACCCTTTAATATTATACTCTCTAGCATAGGTTTTTATCCTCTCTCTTAAATCCTCCAGAAATTAGAACAATAAATAGCAGGGATTCTGTGGGATTGCATAATCTATCCAAATCATGATTTTTATAATCTATTCTAATCTTTCGGGCGTGAAATCATAAGGGGCACTAGGATAGCCTTGAGGGTGGGGATTAAGGCTAAAAGTTTTGCTTCCAATACTAAATTTAGTCACTTCTTCATCTCTATCATTATCTATATCTACATGGTAATTAATTGTCATACCATTTTGATAACTATCCATAATAATCAAATTCTCTTCTGTCTTCATAAATAGAATCCACATTGCTTCTTAAGGCTTTATATATCTCCCAAAAACCCATTAACCTCCCCAATCCATCTAATCACATTACCTTTTTTATCAATCTCTACTTCTAAATCTTTGTATTTATTATAAAATTTAGGAGCTAAGACTTCATTAAAATATTTTGTGCCTTTTTGAGTTCTTGCTACCCATATATTATACTCGCTCCAATATTTTGGTGTATCCCAAGAGGTAGGAGAATACATTGTGCTATAAATTATTTCTCCTTCTTTAAGTTTAGGCAGGGTTTTTTCTGTGTATTCTTGATCTTTATAGATTAAAATATCATCTTCATCAGATTTTAAAAATGCGTTAGTATAAAAGAAATTATCTCTAAAATATATCCAAGCTTGATATTTATCTTCTTTATAATAAGATAAGTTTGTGGGATAATCTATTTTATCCCTATCATCATTATCATAGTAAGAACCAAAGTCTATATAACCTGCTAAGAAAAGTTGTCCCAAGATATTAATATATTCGCTTATATAAGTAGGTTTGGGTGTATTTAAAGAAAGAGTGTTATTAAGACTATCGATATTATAAAATTGAATAATATTTGCATCCACTTCATGTCTTGCAAAAAATTCATCATCAATCAGTTTTAATAATAAATATTCAAATGCTAAGAGAATATCTGTTTTTGTTGTGTATCTTAAATATTCTAGAAGTAAATCCATTTCAGAAAAATATTGTTTATTATTTAATGCTTCACTTAAATTTTCATCACTTTTATATCCTATATCATCTTTTTCTTTATAAGAAAAAATGGGATTACCCATTGCATATATTACTTTTATTCTTTTCACTTTTACTCCTATGGCTTAATATGAATAGTTTTATTTAGTTGTGGATTTTTACCATAAATATTTATTGTTTCTCCACCGCTTCTAGAACCTGTTCTGTATATAATATCGATTCCATCATCTAATTCTTGCCTATAAATAGGTTGATTGTAAAGTTTGTCAGTTTTATTATTTGATTTTGTGGCAAACCAAACAAATGAGATCACCTCCTTAATTGTCATAATGGATTGTCCATTTTTTACTTTTATTCTTAGATTTTTTATCCATTCCACTTTAGCATTCCATAAAATAATACATACATAAATAAATGCAAAAGTGAGCCCAGATGACATATATAAAGAAATCTTGTTTTATTTGTCAATAAATTATAAATCCCAAAAATAGCTAAACAAAAAAAGATAAAATTAATACAACAATGAAGTAATAGTTCATTAAACTCTAAAGAAAACCCTTTTAAACTAGAAGGCATTATTCCTATAAATTGCATTGTAATAAAAATAAAAAAATAACAAGAAGTCAAAAAAATAGATAATAAAAAATACTTAATTATCAAGTTTTTGAAGAATTTTTCTAAAAAAATACTTAATAGTCCTAAAACCCCAATGAATAAAAAATATTGAAACATCAAATCATACATTAAATGATATTTAATACCCCTACTTGAATTTATTGCAGCAAAAAACAATATATTAATAACCATTATCCAAAATAAAGCCAAATTAATTTTTATTAATAGCAACCCATTTAATTTTATCATTTTTGTTTTCCTTTCATTAGATAGGTTTGCAATGCTTTGTATAAAAATCATCATCACATTCTATTTTGGTATCTTTTTTATATTCTACTATCAAAGGAATTTTGCCATTGTTTTTAAGAATCTCATCTTGATATTTTTCCACATACTCTAAAAATATACCAAAAAATAATTCATTATTTTTCCATTTCCTTGCTTTGCAATTCATTTTAAAGATTTCTAAATTTTTGCTATAATTTAGCATTTATTTAAAGGTAGATTTCTGGAAGCTTTAACCCCTACTTTACAAGACTTTCTTTTAAATGCTTCGCAAAATTATTATGATTATCTTTTAGAAAATAATCTAGGCTATGATGCGATAAAAATCCACTCCATTACAGAAGATATTTTTGGAATAGTTTTGGGATTGGAAAAAAAGATTTTTAGCCTTGAAGATTTGATTTTTAGCTTTAAAAATGAGGAATTTAGCCTAGAAGAATTAGGGATTGAACCCCTTTATTATGATGAAAATAAAAAAACTCTAGCACTAGCTATCCCCTCCCCTTTAAAAGAAGAAATTTTACAAAATAAAACAGAGTTAAAATTATATTCGGATTTAAAATTTCTGATTTTAAATCTCATTAATTTTTATTCTAAAAACCCCTCTCTATCCTTACCTAAAAATCCCCCTACTCTTTTAAGTCTTGCAGAATTAGAACGCCATCTACAAACCTTAAAAGATTTTCAAAATCCTCCAAATGAGGAACAACTTTTAGCTTATAAACAAATTTTTACGCAAGAATTATGCTATATTTGGGGGGTAGCAGGAAGCGGAAAAACAAAAGTTGTTTTACTCCATTCTCTTGCCACTTATTTAAAAAAGGGTAAAAGGGTGGCTCTCCTAGCACCCACAAACACCGCCTTAGAGCAATCTTTAATCACACTTTTACAAAGCTTAAAAGAACTAGGGGTTTCTACAGATTGTATTTTGCGACTTGGAATGCCAAGCCTCTATTTTTCACAAAACTACAAACAAAATTGCGACCCCTTAATTGAAGATAGAAAAAATTATAAAAAACTCTTAAAAGATTCCTTGCTTATAGCTGCCACTTTGGATACCTTTTTAAAAAGAGAAGAATTAATGGAGCTAGAATTTTCTCATTTTTTTATAGATGAAGCTGGATTTTCTCCGCTTATTAAAACACTTCCTTTGTGCAGTTTTAATAAACCCCTTACGCTTTTGGGAGATCACAAACAATTAACTCCTATCCTTGCATTAAAAAGCAAAGACTTAACCAATCCAAAATGGAATCTCTCCAAAATATTTGGCTATTCTAGTCTTTTTTTAAAAGACTTTTTTGAGCTAAAAGATAAAATTCTTAATCTCTCTTATATCCACTTCTCTAACTTTTCAATCCAAACCCACAAACTCTCTTTTACTTATCGCTATGGGGATAATCTAGCTAAAATCTTGGATTATTTTGTGTATAAAAATGGCTTAAGAGGCTTTGAAGAAAACACACAAATTTTTCATGTGCAATCTAGCTTTAAAAAAGATGAAAAACTGCCTAATGCAAACATTAATGAAGCAAATACAATCTGCACTTTAGCACAAAATTTTATTATGGCTAAAAAGGATTTTGCGATTTTAACCCCCTTTGTCAATCAAAGAAAACTCATTTTAAGCAAAATGCCAAGCTTAAGAGCATTAGAATGTGTTTTTACTATCCACTCCTCACAAGGACAAGAATTTGATAGCATTCTTTTAAGTCCAGTTGCCTTAAATTATTATTTGAGCGATTCTAGAAATCCACTAGCACTTTATACACTAAATGTAGCCCTCTCCCGTGCTAAAAAAGAAATTATTTTAGTGTGTGATAAGTTCTATTGGCAAAGCTTTCCCAACCAATTTTTAGGCGCACTTTTAAAAATTGCAAAACCCTATAAACTCTATTAATCTTGTTTTTGTTTTGCCATTTTTTGTAAAAACTCTTCTAGATTAAACTTTTTTCTTTGATTTTCTGTAAAAAGATGCACGATAATATCGCCTAAATCCGCCACAATCCAATCTGGATTTTCATCATCAATATTAAAAAATGTAATACCTTCTTTTTTAAGCTCTGTCTTTAAAGTATCTAAAAGCGCTAAAGCGTGTTTATCTACAAGTGCTGTGGCAATCACCACATAATCCACAAAATAATCACTCTCTCTTAAATCAAAAGTTTCTATATTTTCGCCTTTTTTATCTTCAATAAGACGACAAATTAAATTAATTGTCTGTTCTATTTGCAATCTATTCTCCATTCATTATATCTTCTAAAATAACTTTTGGGATGAATCCTAAAAGCTCTTTTTTCTTCTTTTTTAAATCCTCCCTTAGTTTTGTGGAGCTAATTTGCACCTTTTGCATAGGCAAGACTTTAAAAGAAGCAGGAATCTTATAACCCTCTCGTTCTATTATAACAAATTCTACCTTTGTTTTTAATTCTTCATAAGAATGCCATTTGTGCAATGATTGGATTTGATCACTTCCTAAGAGTAAAAAAATTTGCTTTGGATTGTATCTTTGAATAAGAAAATTAATAGTTTGTATTGTAGGTGTGGGTTTATTTTGTTTAATTTCATAGTCTAAAATACTAAGTTTTTCTTCTTTTAACTCCTCTTTTAAAAGCTTTAACCAAAAAAGTCTTCTTTGAGGAGAAAATAAAGATTTGTCTTTAAATGGACTTAAAAAAGTAGGCACTACAAATAATCTATCAACTTCTAAAAATAAAAGTGCGGTTTTAATAATCTCTAAATGTCCTAAATGAGGTGGATCAAATGAACCCCCAAAAACCGCTATTTTTTCTACCTCAATCATCAAGTGCCAAAGTTTTTGTAAGTTTTGAAAATTTCACCCCCTTTAGCCCACCTATTTTTAAGCTTAACTCTTCAATCTCTCTTGAATCCCCTTTTAACATAATGGTTTCAAGGCAATTATTATCATTAATATGTGTATGGGTTGTGCAAAGAATTTGGATAGTTTTATGAGAAGCTGCATGTTGCAAATCTATAAGCTTTTGATTAAGTTCTTTGTGATGATGGTTATAAATAATTGTTAAAACCCCAATGCTTTCATCCTGTGTAGTATCCCATTCTTTTTGGATAATTTTTTCGCGTATTAAATCTCTTATAACCTCAGAACGCGAGGAATAACCATGTGTTAAATTACTATCTAATTCCTCCAAAAGATTTTTAGGCAAAGAAACACAAAAACGGATAAGATCTTTCATAAATACACCTTTTATTTTTTAAAGTTTGATGTAAAATTGTATCAAAATTTTAAAGAGATAAAAATGGAATATGTATTTATATGTGCTTTTGGATGTATTTTGGGCTCATTTTTTAATGTATTGATTTATAGAATTCCAAAAGGAATTAGCATAATAACCCCACGCTCCTTTTGTCAAAACTGCCAAAAAACATTAAAATTCTATGAATTAATCCCCTTGTTTTCCTATATATTCTTAAAAGGAACTTGCAAAGATTGCAAAAGTAAAATTGGTTTTGGACAATTCTTAGTAGAGTTGTTTGGGGGCAGTATGAGTTTTGTTTGCTACTACCTATTTGGCTTAGTAGGCATTTTTTATCTTTTGTTTTTTCTTTGTTTTCTATCTTTAGCTTTTATAGATTATCTTTACTTTGAGATTCCTGATAATCTTAATTTAACGCTTTTTCTCCTAGCAAATTTATGTGGTTTTTATTTTTTAAAGCAAGAACCTAGCTTTTTACTTAGTGGTTTAGCCCTCATAGGACTTGCTGAAGTTTTACGCTTTTTTGGGAGCGCCACTTTAAAAAAGGAAATTATGGGTGAAGGAGATGTGCTAGTCTTTGGCTCTATAGGGGCTACTTTTGGATTGCAAGAGGGAATGTTGGGGATATTTTTAGCAAGCATTTTTGCTCTTTTTTATCTTTTATTTTACAAACATTCTAAAATTCCTTTTGTTCCTTTTTTGTTTTTGGGAACTTTTAGCCAATTTTTAGTAAAATACTTTTTGGTTTAATTACAAGCAAGGTAGGCGATTTTGCGGATTAAAAATTATCTCTTTTTAAGTTTTGCACAAATATTTTTTCCTGTATTTTTGGTGCTTTTTTTTATCGCATCTGTTGTTATTTTTATTAGAATAGCAGGAGTTACCTTCGTTGTTAAAATAAGTTTTTTAGAGCTTTTATCACTTTATATCTATACACTGCCTACAATGATTTTTTTTGTAATTCCTCTTAGCTTTTTTGTAGCTTGCACACTTTCTCTCTCAAGACTTTGTTTTGATTATGAATTACCTGTCTTATTTGCCCTTGGTATGAGTCCTGCAAATATTGTTAAAATCTTTTTGCCTATTGCCCTATTGGTTAGCTTTACTCTTTTTATGGTTTCATTTGTGCTAACCCCTCTTAGCGATGTTGCTTACCGACAATTTTTAGAGCAGAAAAAAAGCAGTATCCATCTAAATCTATCCCCCAATGAATTTGGACAAAAACTTGGCGATTGGCTTGTTTATACACAAAATGCTAATGAAGAAAATAACACTTATGAGAATATCGTCTTACTTTCTTTTGCAGAAAATGGAGGATTTATCTTTGCAAAAGAAGCCCATATGGCTAATCAAAATGGCATTATGGAAGTCTTTTTGAAGGATGGAAAAGTTTATCGCCAAAACCAAAATGAGCTAGAAAAAATTGATTTTGAAAAACTCACGATAAGAAATAGCCTTATAGCAGATTTTAGCGATAATCTTGGGGTGCTAAACTATTGGAAAAGAGCCTTTTTGGATAATCCCAAAAAGGATAAAATACGACAAAATCTAAGCCTTTATATGATTGTTTCACTTTTTCCGCTTGCAAGCCTATTTTATTTTCCTCTTATTGGGGTTAAAAATCCACGCTATGATAAAAACTATACGATTTTACAAACCATGTTAGCTGTAGGTGGCTTTTATGGTATTACTTATCTTGCTACAAGTTATTTGCCACTTTCTGGAATGATTTTTGTGCCTCTTTTATGGTTTTCTTTGGGATATTTTGCCTATTGTCGCTTTGTTAGGAAATATTATTGAAAGTAGCAATGAAAATCGCCTATAATGGAGGGGATTTTTATGGTTTTCAATCTCAAAAAAATGATTTTCCAACGATTGCTAAAAAATTAGAAGAGGTTTTTGCTAGTGTGGGGATTTTTAATAAATTTATAGCAAGCGGTAGAACAGACAAGGGAGTGCATGCAAACTCACAAGTGATTTCTTTGGAATTACCCTCTTTTTTTAATGATTTCCACAAGCTTCAATCTATTTTAAATACAAAACTCTACCCTTGCATAAAAGTCAAGCATATTTGGGAGGTAAATCAAGATTTTAATGCAAGATTTAGTGCTAAAAAAAGAGGGTATTGCTATCTTTTATCCCAAACCTCATCACCTTTTTTAAACCACTTCTCTTTATTCCACACCATAAAAAATGAGCATTTAATCCAAGAAGCTTTAAATCTACTCCTTGGAACGCATAATTTTAGTGCTTTTATGAAGCTGGGCAGTAAAAACTCAAGCACTCTAAGAACAATCTATAGAGCAAAACTGCGTAAAACAAAGAATTTTTATATAATTTCTATTTGCGGGAATGGATTTTTGCGCTCCCAAATCCGTCTTATAGTAGGATTTTTATTAGAAATTGATAAAGGAAATTTAAAAGTTTGTGATTTTAAAGCTCAACTTTTGGGAAAGCAGATTTTTAAAATCCCCTGCCCTCCTCAAGGTTTATTTTTATCTAAAGTTAGTTTTTAAAGCTTAAAATAAATAAGCAAAATTTTACATATCTAAAATTCTAACCTATTTTATGGGAAACAAATTTTGACATATTATTCATAATCTCCCCACCTTTTCTAAAGCCCAACGCACACGCCTCATAAGCATAAAAAACATTAGCTTGATAAAGGCTACCATTACAAGAATTTAAATTTGTAAATTCTTGATAAATTTCTGGATAATTAGAATATTCTCCGCCATTTTCTTTAATAGGATTACCCAGTGCATCAAGTATGCTAACACTCTCGCCCTCTCTTCCAAAAGCATGTTTTTTAACCTGCTTACAAGAAAGAGGTGTATAAGAAGTTTCTAAAAGTAAAGGATGTTTTGGGAAAAGATCCCATAAGATTTTTAACATTCTTTTACTTTGAAACATTAAAGTATAAGCAGGGTTTAAAAAGATAGTATTTTTGTTTCTAATCATTGCTGTGATTAAATTTGCAAGTTCGGGTTCATCAATAGCAATGCTCTCCCATGGAATAAGCTTAAACCAAAATTCATAATTTTCCCCATTATAGCTTAAACCCTCACTCTCACTTAAGTTTGCCTCATGTGCATAACAAAAATTTGTATTAAATCCAACTTCTCTAGCAATCACTTCTAAAAGCTTTACTGTGCGTTCTTCTTCCACACTTCCTACAATGCTTGAAAAAAGGATTTTCCACCCCTCATAAACAGAATCAAAGTTTGAAATATCCTCCCCTAAAGTAATCATTCGCATAAAATTATGCCCCAATGCTTCATAGAGGCTATTAAACTGACTAGACTCTTCATAACCATTTTTCTTTAAAAGAGCCCATTGGATAATTGCACTCTCATATACCATCGTAGGAGTGTCTGCATTAAACTCTAGAAGTTTAATAGGAGCTCCATCTAATCCTCCTGCTAAATCAAATCTCCCATAAAGATGCCAATGCACCTCTTCTTCCCAGCTCATTTTAATCGCATCTACTAGGTTAAAAGGAATTCCTAAATCAAAAAATAAATCATTATCAATTACATATTGTCCAGCTTCCACAAACATATCATAAAGCTCATTACTTGCCTCATAATATCGCTCTGCTTCCTCTTCACTCACTTCTATAATCTCATCACTCACATAAGGAGTATCATCAACATCAGTATGCCAACTAAGCCCCAATTCTTCTAAATCTTGATTGCTTAAAGGATTTGCTTTTAAAATATTCACTTATTTATCCTCCAAAAGAGCTAGATTGGCTAGAACGATTTGTGCTAGTAGGGGAATTATTAGAATTTGGAGAATAAAAACCACTACGCCCTGCACTACCTGTTGCATTTTGTTTAAAAGAATTTTGGGAACGCTCATAAGCTTGTGGGCTTTTATAAGTCGTTCTTTGTTGGGTTTGATAATTTTGGTTATTAAAAAGCTTACTACCTATCCAACTTCCCAAAATTGCCCCAGCCGCACTTGCTAAAATCGTTTCTCCTAAAGACAATCCTCCTCCTGTTGGGTTTGTAAGTTGTGAGGTTCCCGCTTCAATTTTCTTATTTTCTTCGGCGATGATTTTATCAATCTCTTCTTGACTTAAAATTCTCTCATTGCCATCTTTTTCTTTTAAAATTACTCTAGTTGTATTACTTGGATATTCTTCTAAAATCTTATAACTTCCATCGCTTTGCTCTTCAATCATAACAGTAGCACCCTTTTTAGTTGCCTCTTCTAGCCCACTATTTGCACTACTATTAGTGTCTGTATTTCCACATCCACTTATTGCTAAAACTGCTACAAGTCCTAAACCACTTTTTGCAAAAATCCCTGCAATTTTAGGATCTTTAATCTTTTTTAAATATTTTTTCATACATAACTCCGCATTTATTAATGAAAATCTTTAAATTATAACATAATTTTATGAACCAAAACTTTTTTATAAAACTATAAAATTTTAAGTCTCTTAAGCTATAATCCTATTTTATTTTTCTATTTTAAGGGTTTAGTAGATGACTTTTTTGTATGTTAAAATTTTTCACATTCTTTCTTTTGTTTCTTGGATGGCAATGCTTTTTTATATGCCACGCCTTTTTGTCTATCATGCAGAACATATTCAAAATAAAGGCTTTTGCGAAGTTGTAAAAATTCAAGAAGAAAAACTTTTTAACTTTATTGGTTATCCTGCATTGATTTGCACACTAGTTTCTGGTGTTTGGCTACTTATTTTAGATCCTAGTTATCTTAAGGGTGGCTTTATGCATGCTAAGATTTTAATTGTAGCTTTACTTGTGCTTTATCATTTTAGCCTTTATCGTTATATGGTAGCTTTCAGAGAAGATCGTTGTCAAAAAAGTGGTAAGTTTTTCCGTGCTTATAATGAAATCCCAACTATTGCTTTGATTTTCATTACAATTTTAATCATTTTAAGACCATTTTAGGAAAAATAAGTATGGAAAACACAAAACTTTGGGGAGGCAGATTTAAAGAGAGTGCAGCGAAGATTTTAGACACTTTTAATGCCTCACTCCCTTTTGATAAAAAGCTCTATTTGCAAGACATTTTAGGTTCTAAGGCACATTCTAGCATGCTAGAGCGTTGTGGAATTTTAAACAAAGATGAAAAAGAAGCAATCCATAAAGGGCTAGATACTATCAAAGAAGAAATCCAAAAAGGAACATTTGATTTTAAACTAAGCGATGAAGATATTCATATGGCAATAGAAAGTCGCTTAACAGCACTCATTGGAGAAGCAGGCAAGAAGCTCCACACAGCAAGAAGCAGAAACGATCAAGTAGCACTTGATTTTAGGCTTTTTACCCTAGAGGCTAATTACAAAATTGCTTCTTTGCTTTTAGAGCTTATAACAACTTTATTAAATTTAGCTAAAGAACACACTACAACCATAATGCCAGGTATGACACATCTCCAACATGCCCAACCTGTAAATTTTGGCTTTACTATGTGTGCTTATATTTGTATGTTTGTAAGAGATTTTGAAAGATTAACTGCAAGCCATCAACGCAACAACTTTTCTCCTCTTGGCTCTGCTGCACTTGCTGGAACTCCTTATACTATTGATAGATTTTATACAGCAAATGCACTTGGCTTTAATGCTCCCACATTAAATGCTACTGATAGCGTAAGTGATAGAGATTTTGCACTAGACTTCCTATATGATTTAAGTATGATAGGTATGCATATCTCACGCTTTGCAGAAGAGCTTGTATTGTGGAGTAGCTATGAATTTAAATTTATTAGCTTAAGCGATGCGTATTCTACAGGAAGTTCTATCATGCCACAAAAGAAAAATCCCGATGTTCCAGAGCTCTTAAGAGGAAAGAGTGGAAGAATGTATGGAAATCTTTTTAGACTTTTAACAGTGCTTAAAGGATTACCTCTAGCCTACAACAAAGACACTCAAGAAGACAAAGAAGCAGTTTTTGATAGCTTTGAAAATATGGAGATTTGCTTACAAATTTTAAACGATCTTGTAAAAACTATGCAAATCCATAAAGAAAATATGAAAAAAGCTTGCCAAAAAGGGCATTTATGTGCCACAGATTTAGCCGACTTTCTTGTAAGCCACTGCAAAATTCCTTTTAGAGAAGCCCACCACATCACAGGTAAAGCTGTAGGCTATGCTGAAAGTGTAGGTAAAGATTTAAGTGAACTTAGTGCCGAGGAGCTTTGCAAAGTTGATAGCATTATCCCAAAAGAAGCACATCTTTCTTTAAGTTTAGAAAATTCTATGAATAGTAGAAATTCCTATGGCGGAACTTCTACAAAAAGCACACTAGCACAAATTGAAAGTCTAGAAGCTTGGCTTAATCTTGCTAAAATAACACACCAAAAAAATCAACGAAAAATGGAATTTTAAATGTCGCAAAAGCAACAAGAAATTATTAGTATGTTTGACAATATTGCAGATAGCTATGATTTAGCTAATCGCGTAATGAGTTGTGGAGTAGATATTGCATGGCGCAAAAAAGCTTGCAATTTTGTTTTTAAAAACCTAAACACAAAAAGTTTGGAAAATCTTTGCATTGTAGATGTTGCTTGCGGAACAGGCGATATGATAAACCACTGGCTTAAAAATGCAAACTCCAACCATCTACAAATCCAAAAGATTGTAGGAATCGATCCTAGCAAAAATATGCTAGAAGTTGCCAAAAAAAAGCTTCCAAATATCACTTTTATACAATCTGAAGCCACAAAACTCCCCTTAGAAAACCAATCTTTTGATGTGTTATCCATAGCCTATGGCATCCGTAATGTGGTAGAGCGTAAAAAAGCTTTTGAAGAATTTAGCAGAGTTTTAAAAAAAGAAGGGCTTTTAGTGATTTTAGAATTCACTAAATGTGAAAATCCAAGCTTTATGGAAAAGCTTATGGGCTTTTATACAAAAAATATCCTGCCCTTTATTGGTGGAATAATTTCTAAAAACTATAAAGCCTATAAATATTTACCCGATTCAATTGAAGAATTTTTGACTGCTAAAAAACTTATTTTAGAATTAGAAGAATTAGGATTTAGTCCTGTATATACAAAATCATTTTCTGCAAATGTTTGCACTCTTTTAATTTTTAAAAAGAATTAGTCTTAAAGAAATTCTTTAAGGCTAAAGCTTATTAAATTATATTTTCTTAAATTTTTCAAAACAAATAATTAAAACAAGAAAGATAATGATTAAGTTTATGAAGTGGCTCCGGATGTAGGATTCGAACCTACGACCAAGTGGTTAACAGCCACCTACTCTACCGCTGAGCTAATCCGGAATATTCTGTCAATGAAAACCGAAATTATAATTAAAAATATCCATCTTGTCAAGCCCTAAACACATATTTTTTAAAAAATTAATATTTTGTTAAATCTTGTTAAAAAAATTCATTTTGCTATAATGTGCTAATTATTTTTTATAAGGCTTGGGTTTATGGCACAAAATTTTCATCGTTACATTCTTATGGTGTTAGGAATTTTATTGATTTATTTTTTAGTGGTCTTTCCAGCTCTAGGCAAAATCTTAGCAGGAGTTGCCATTTTGTTAATTGGTATGATGTATCTTGGAGGAGGGTTCAAGTCTTTTAGTGGAGGATTGTTAGAAAAAATTCTCACAAAATCCACCAATACAAAGCTAAAAAGCATTACTTTTGGAGTGATAACCACCATTCTTATGCAATCTTCCACACTAGTTTCTATCATATCCATATCCTTTTTATCAGCAGGTCTTATCACCTTAGCACAAGGTATTGGTATTATCTTTGGGGCAAATCTAGGTAATAGTGCAGGTTCTTGGCTTATTGTTGGGCTCTCTTCTATCAATATTTCTTCTTTAGCAATACCACTTATTGTTTGTGGAACTTTACTCAACTTTCAAAAAGACAATCTTTTAAAAGGCTTAGGTTCTATTCTTATGGGAATTGGCTTTTTCTTTTTAGGAGTGGATTATATCAAAGTAGGTTTTGAAAGTTATAAAAGCGTTATGGATTTATCTGCCTTTAATGTAGAAGGCTTTAAAGGAGTGCTTATTTTTGTAGGATTAGGCGCACTTACTACTGGAGTTGTGCAATCAAGCCATGCCACCCTTGCAATCATCATTGCGGCACTTCTTAGCGGACAAATTGGCTATGAAAATGCACTGGCTGCCACACTTGGAACAAGCATAGGAGGTGTAGTAACTGCAGTAGTAGCCTCACTTAATACCAATATTGAAGGCAAAAAACTAGCGATTGCAAATTGTATTTTTAATTTTAGTATCGCAATTATTGTTATTGTGCTTTTCCCAACCTTTGTAAATCTGGTAGATTTAGGTGCAAAAGTATTAGGTATAGCACAAGATAATCTAGCACTCAAAACTGCATTATTCCACACCACCTTCAATCTTGTTGCTGTCATTTTAATGTCGCTTTTTATCAAACAAATCGTGCTTTTTTTAAATAAAACCATTAAAGCCCCTCGCGATAAAGATATGGATCATCCTCTATATTTAGACAAAAATATCTTAAACTATCCAGATACCGCTATTGAAGCCTTACAAAAAGAAAGTATTCATCTTTACAATAATGCTTTTGCAATGATTGCACACACTATAGGTTTTAATAGAAGCGATATTAAAGGCAAAGAAAGTTTTGAGAACATCATACAAACTAAAAAATGGTTTAGTGGAGATGTGGATTTGGATTATCTTTATAGAAGAAAAATCAAAGTTTTATTTGATGCGATTATGGAGTTTTCCACAAAGGCACAAAGCTATGTAGAAGATGAAGACAAAAACCACAGAATTTTCTCTTTTAAAATTGCTTCAAGAAATATTGCAGAAGCCACAAAAAACCTAAAACTTATCCAAACCAATATGAAAACTTATTGTGCCTCTGCCAACAAAGATTTAGCAGCCCAATACAATAAAATGCGAAAAGATTTAGGGGAGCTTTTACGCAGTGTAGAAGAATTAAAACTTATGGATGAAGAGAGTGCTTTTCTTATTATCACACAGCTAAAAAGTGCAAAAGAATTACTAAAAGAAAAAGATTATGAGGTTTTAGCACAAGTTGAAGAACTCATCACGCATAAAAAAATTAGTGTAACCAATGGAACTTCTATTTTAAATGACAATTCCTTTATAGCTCAAATTGCCTTACAACTCATTGAAGCAGTAGAAATCACTTTCTTAAAAGTAGGCTGGGAAGATGGATTGGAAAAACCTTTAAAAAAGAGAGCAGAAAGCTAAAAGCTTACTCGCCCCCGCCTAAGATATTTCCTTGAATGCTTCTTTGAATTTCTTGAGCTTTTTTAATAAGTTCTTCTTGCTCTTTTTTGGAAGAATTGATAGGAACTTCCTCTTTAGGAGGTGTTTTATCCACTACACCCATTTTTACAAAACTATCTTCATAGTTTTTACCACCCTTTTTCACGCGAATATAGACACTCCCGCTTGCTTGATCATACAAATAAGTATCGTCTAAATCATTAAACATAACCCAAGGTTGTGCTGACAAAGAAGACACAAAAAGCACACAACAAATCCACTTTTTAAATTGCATCAATAAACCCTTAATAAAATTAATAAAAACTAGGCAATTCTATAAAAATTTGGCTAAAATTGCAAAATCATTGGCAAAAGCCAAATTAACACTAGGATAAAAATGAGTTTTATAGAAATCAAAAATTTAAGCAAATTTTATGGCACTTTACAAGTTTTAAAAAATATTAATCTTTCTATTAATAAAGGAGGTATTTTTGGGCTTGTGGGGCATAGCGGTGCTGGTAAAAGCACACTTTTACGCACAATTAATGGACTAGAAACTTTTAAAGAGGGGCAACTACTTGTAGATGGTATAGAAGTTTCTAAACTAAACGGGAAAGATTTAAGAGTTTTTAGAAAAAGTATCGGTATGATTTTCCAACATTTTTCCCTCATAAGCCGTAAAAATGTCTATGAAAATGTGATTTTACCGCTAGAGTGCTGGGGAGAAAAAGTAGATAAAAATAAAATTGACAATCTTTTGGAGCTTGTGGGCTTAAAAGATAAAAAAAATTTCTATCCTGCACAGCTTAGTGGAGGACAAAAGCAAAGAGTAGCCATTGCTAGATCTTTAGTGCTAAATCCTAAAATTCTCTTAAGTGATGAGGCTACAAGTGCGCTAGATCCCTCTATCACAGGAGCTATCTTAGATCTTTTATCTACTATCAATAAAGAGCTTGGAGTAAGTATAGTTTTAGTAACTCATGAAATGGAAGTGGTAAAAAAAATCTGCAAAGAAGCTGCATTTTTAGAAGGTGGGGAAATCCTAAGAAGCGGTGCGATAGAAGAACTTTTTTTAAGTCCTGATAAAAAAATGCGAGAATTTTTAGGAGAAAATGAAATTTTACCCAAAAATGGAGTAAATATCCGCATCTATTTCCCAAAAGAAGTAGCACAAAATGCCATCATCACCCAAATGGCAAGAAAACTAGATATAGATTGCAATATAGTATGGGGAACACTAGAAGCATTTAACGATATTGCTTTAGGGTTTTTAGTTATTAATATTGATAAAAATTACCAAGAAAAAGTTTGCGAGTTTTTAAGCCAAAGTGGCACTCGCTGGGAAATCGTAAAGGATTAAAATGGATTTTAAAATCATAGATTTACTAATAACAGCTACATTAGATACCCTTTATATGAGTATAGTAGCCACAGTGATTGCCACACTCTTAGCAATCATTCCTGCAATTTTACTCGTGCTTTGTGAGCCTAAAGGTTTAGCTCCTAATAAAATTATCTTTAGAATGCTTGATACTATCTTAAATACTTTGCGTTCTTTTCCTTTTATTATTTTGATGGTAGTTTTACTACCCTTTACCAAATGGCTCTTAGGTGTTAGCTATGGAGCAAGTGCGGCTATTGTCCCACTTAGCATTGGTGCTATGCCCTTTATTGCTAGAATTATTGAAAATGCGCTCAAAGAAGTAGATAGAGGTGTCATAGAAGCAGCACTTAGCTTTGGAGCAAGTAATTCTCAAATTATTTTTAGAATTATGCTTATTGAAGCACTCCCTAGCATTATTTCTGGAATTACTCTTGCTTTTATTTTAGTTATCGGTTTTAGTGCGATGGCAGGAAGCTTAGGAGGTGGTGGATTAGGAGATATAGCCATTAAATATGGTTATTATCGCTTCCAAAGTGATATTATGTTGTATAATGTCATTATCCTAATATGTTTGGTGCAAATTATTCAATCTTTAGGAGATTTTCTATATAGAAAACTTAAAAAATAAGGAGAAAGTATGTTTAAAAAAAGTTTATTGGTTTTGGGTGTATGTGCCACACTTTTTGTTAGTGGTTGTTCTAAAAGTGATACACAATCGCAAAATACAAACAAAGAAAATGTAAAATTAGTAGTAGGTGCCACTCCAGAGCCACACGCTAAAATGCTGCAACAAGTTATACCACTTTTACAAAAAGAGGGTATCACTTTAGAGATTAAAGAATTCAACGATTATGTAACCCCTAATCTTTCTTTAAATGATGGTTCATTGGATGCAAATTTCTTCCAACACAAGCCCTATTTAGATTCTTTTAACAAAGAAAAAAATACAAAATTACTAAGCATTGGAAGTGTGCATTTAGAGCCTATGGGTGTGTATTCTAAAAAAATTAAAAATTTAGAAGAGCTACAAAATGGCAATGTAGTAACCCTACCCAATGATCCTTCTAATGGTGCTAGAGCATTAAGAGTGCTAGAAGCTAATGGAGTAATTAAACTCAAAGAAGGTGTAGAACTTGTATCCGCTCAAGACATCATTGAAAATCCAAAAAATTTAAAGTTTAAGGAAATGGATGCACCTCTTCTAGCAAGAACACTAGATGATGCGACAATTAGCGTAATTAATACAAATTTTGCACTTTTAGCAGGACTTAATCCATTAAATGATGCAATCGTATTAGAAGATAAAGAATCCCCTTATGCAAATATTTTAGTAGTCAAAGAAGAAAAAGCAAACGATGAAAATCTAAAAAAACTTCTCAATGCTTTGCAATCTCAAACTATGAAAGATTTTATTTTAAATGAATACAAAGGCGCAATTTTACCTGCATTCTAATTCTTATCTTTAAGCCCAATTCTTACTTTTGGGCTTTTAGCTATATTGCTAACTTCCATTTTATAAATTTTACAATGCCTCTTATAGCCACTTTATATGTATAAAGTAACGCATACCAAAAACGCAAATCCACTTCTTACCACCTACGCTCTCATACATTCTATTTGGCAAAATAGTCACTACAAGAGCCTTAAGCTTGTAGTAATTTAAAAGCATAAAGGCGTCACTACAAGCGGTGGAATGACTTGCGTGGCAGTCTAAAAAACAATCTAAAGGTAAAACAATAGAATATTTGAGTTTTTTAAAAAGCTTTACAATAAAAGAAGAATGTTTTTAAATCTTTAAAAGAGATTGCCACAAGCCTAAAGGCTCTCGCAATGGCAAGAGATTATCAATGAAATTAATAAAATTTTAGAAGTTAAAAAAACTGCAAGAATTAAAAATAAATTCTAGTAGTGGCAGTAAGGCTTTAGGAGTTTTTTAAAATGTTGTGCAAGTATGGATAAATTACTAAGCAATGTGCAGGGTGAGACTAGATAAATATCTATAAACCCTATAATTTTTAAAATCTCTTAAATGCTTACTCTAAAGGGATTTACTTTAAAGATTGTTTTGTTGTTTCACTCCCTGTTATGACACTCCATTCTATCATTACAAGGATTTGAAAAATCTGTGGCAGTCCAAAAAAGAATAGCCTTTAAAGGTAATTTCTTAGATTGCCACGAGTTTTACAAACTCTCGCAAAGACAATGTATTAAATTCTATTAGCTAAGAATAGAATAAAAGTTTTAAAAGGTTTTTTAAAAGTTAGCTATCTAAGAAATTAAATAAATTCCAGTAGTTACGGTATATAGCTTTAGCTTTTATGAAATTTTAAGAGGTTAGCGGACTTAGTGTCCGTGCCTCTTGAAATTTTATAAATCTATATGCTAGATATCTTGAATACAAATTTCCTCTATATTCTTTGTGCCATACAAGGATTGTAAATATTGCACTTTTGTGGTTTCGTATTTTAGGCATTCTTACAGGGTAAAAAAGCTAATTTTTTTAAATTTTGACACAAAAAACAGACACATTTTTTTAAATGCTTGTTGGCAATATTATAATCAAATTTCTTTTAAAAAGTCAAGCTACAAGCCTTTTAGAGCTTTGTTGGCAAAAAAGCAAATTTCCAACAAAAAAGCAACTTAAAAAAGATTTTTGCATTTTTTCATTTTCGCACCCATTTAAAAAATTACAAAAAAAGGTGCATTTTTGCAACAAAAAATCAAAAATAATTTTTTTTAAAAGTTTCAAAATAGCTTTTGGATTAAGAAAACATTAAGAAAAAAAATCCGAAATCGTGTGGGGCGCGCACCCAAATAGCAAAATGTGGGGGGGGGGGGCTACAAGCCAAATTGCGCTAAAGAAATTTGAAATATAAAAATAAACTTTGTTTTCATTGATAATCCCCAAATTAAAGGTATTTTCGCTCTGGAATAAATGTATAGTGTAATTTTAAATATGCCTCTTCATTTTTTGTAGCTTTTGCTAAGCCTAACATCACTATACAACCTTTATCGTCTGTATTAAAAAAAGCACCATGCTTTAAATTTGGTATTTCTGCATCTTTCTCCAATGTATCAGTAGCCAGATAATATTTAGATTCTAAAATCTTTTTTAACTCTATATATTTTTCTTGTGTGGGTTTAAAATACAATGAAGCATTATAGACTACATTTCCCCTAAAGTGAAAAAATACATCCTCCAACCCTTCAATCCCAAATAGCTCTGGCGATATTCTTGCAGTATTTTTATCAATAATTTCTAGTTTTGTCTTTTTTCCAATTTCCTTAAGTGTTGTAACTCCCAACTCAAAGCCTAACACGCTACATTCTGCTTTTAAAAGACTAATCCCTAACAATAAACATAAAATTATCTTTTTCATTAAACCAACTTTATAAATTCCCTTATTACAAGGCTTTTTCTAAAGGATATAAAAATTGAGGATAAGGCACATGCAAATAATTAACTTCTAGCTTAAATTCTTTAGGACGATATAAGATAGAAACTTCACAATCTTTCATGTCTTTTGTCCTATAAAAAATCCAAGAAGACAAAACTTTCTTTTCGCTAAACCAACCTCCAGTAGTTATTTCATCTCCTTCCTCTTCTAGTGAAATATATTTTTTATCCAAAATCTCTTTTACTCTTTTATATTCACCAGGAGAAGCAAGAAGCTGTAACGATACATATTCTAAAAGTCCATTATCGTTAAAACCTATTTCAATCTCATTTATCTCATTAATCTTAAATTGTCTAGGTTCAAGCTTGTATTGTATTGCTCCTGAATCTTTTTCCACTACTAAAACAACATATTTTGAGGCAAGCTCCTTTGCACTTGTCCTATTAAGCTTAAGCCCCAATACATCACATTCTGCTTTTAAAAAACTAAAACCAAGCAATAAACATAAAAATATCTTTTTCATAAAACTAACCTCCAAAATATTAGAGGCAGTTTAGCATAATTTTAAAGATTTTCCATTAGTAATTCTTGCATATCATCGGCTTTATTTTCCTTCTCCTGTAAAAAATAAATAATTTCTATTTTTCCCTCATTTTCAATATTAGTATAAAGCAACCAAATCACACACTCTTTCATATCTTTTTTACGATATTGTAAAAATGCATTATATACTTCTCTTTTATGAAATAAAAGCTCTTCAGCACTTTCTTCAATGCTAGTTTGCTCATACTTAGAGTCAAGAACTCCTTTTATTTGTGAGTATAATTTTTCACTAGGAGAAAATTTCAACTTTATTCCCGATAAGACATCTTTATGAAAAACAACATTGGCTTTAAAATTCATATTGAGTGATTTTAGTGGCTTAATGTTATAGCCAAAATCATCTTCTACTAAAGAAAATTCCCTAGAAATTTCGTCAAATGTATTTTCTCCTATCCTAAGTCCAAATGCTCCACATTCTTGTGCTAAAGAAATTTGAAATATAAAAATAACCCATACTATCATTATTTTAAGCATAAACCATTGCCTCTAGCTTAATCTTTGTCTTCATTAATAATCCCCAAATTAAAGGTATTTTTCTTCTGGAGTGATAGCATTGACAAGAGCATAATATATAAACAATATTCCCTCCCCTTTATTTTCAATTTCAACCACATTCAACCAAACAAGGCAATTTTTATTATCCTTTGCAAAAAATGTAACATCTCCTGCAAGTCCTGCACCAATCTTTTCCTCTGATTCTGCATATAGATGATATTTGGATTTTAAAACTTTCTTTAATTCCCAATACTTCTTTTGTGAGGGTTCAAAAAGTAGTCCAATTTGATAAACTTTTTCTCCTCTATACCGAAGCTCAACATCCTCCAACCCTTCAATCCCAAATAGCTCTGGCGATATTCTTGCAGTATTTTTATCAATAATTTCTAGTTTTGTCTTTTTTCCAATTTCCTTAAGTGTTGTAACTCCCAACTCAAAGCCTAACACGCTACATTCTGCTTTTAAAAGACTAATCCCTAACAATAAACATAAAATTATCTTTTTCATTAAACCAACTTTATAAATTCCCTTATTACAAGGCTTTTTCTAAAGGATATAAAAATTGAGGATAAGGCACATGCAAATAATTAACTTCTAGCTTAAATTCTTTAGGACGATATAAGATAGAAACTTCACAATCTTTCATGTCTTTTGTCCTATAAAAAATCCAAGAAGACAAAACTTTCTTTTCGCTAAACCAACCTCCAGTAGTTATTTCATCTCCTTCCTCTTCTAGTGAAATATATTTTTTATCCAAAATCTCTTTTACTCTTTTATATTCACCAGGAGAAGCAAGAAGCTGTAACGATACATATTCTAAAAGTCCATTATCGTTAAAACCTATTTCAATCTCATTTATCTCATTAATCTTAAATTGTCTAGGTTCAAGCTTGTATTGTATCGCTCCTGAATCTTTTTCCACTGCTAAAACAACATATTTTGAGGCAAGTTCCTTTGCACTTGTCCTATTAAGCTTAAGCCCCAATACATCACATTCTGCTTTTAAAAGACTAACCCCTAACAATAAACATAAAAATAGCTTTTTCATAAAACTAACCTCCAAAATATTAGAGGCAGTTTAGCATAACTATTCTATAATTTTGATATTATCTTCTTTGTTTTGCTTAATGCTTTTGCTAAAAACATCACCCATAGCCCTATTTTTTGTCATTTCCATCCATTTTTCATAATTGAAGTCTTTTTTGTTATAAATTGAATCTGATAGATACTGAGAATTTTTGTAAAATGGCTTTATAATCTCTTCATAACTTTCTATAAGCTCTTTGGGAGCATTTTTTGCTTTTAAAGTATCTAATTCTGATTGAGCTAGACGCAAGATAGTATTATAAGGAGCAGACAAAATAGTTCTCTGCTCTTCATTATTTCTTCCTTTTGCTGAAAACTCTTTAGCTCTCAGTTTATCATAATTTGTTGGCTTTCCTTCTGATAATCCAGCTGCCAGAATATCCTCCATAGCAGTATCTGCAGATTTAAAAGCGGCACTTTCTGCATTTAAATCAGTCCAACCACCACTTTTCTCATGCATAAGTCTATCAAGCCATTTGCCAAAACCTGCTTCATTTCTTCCCATAGTTATAAAATCTTGAATTGCTTCAAGTGATGCAATTCTACGATTAAATTTTTCTGCTGTGCTACCAATATCTACTTTTTTGACTTCCATATCATGCATAATTTTTTTATAATCAATCCCAAGATTATTAGCCGCAAACATCTCATACGCATTTAGTGGCGTTCCATATTGCAATTTTGTGTTGATATTTTCTAAAATGCTTACCATCTTAGGCTTAGGGGCTGGTGTCTCTTTTGGCATTGTGTGGGAGATGTATTTTTGCATAATGCTTTGGTTTTGTGTGTTTGGTGTATTGTTTGATGAGGGTGCTTGATTTAGGCTTTGCGTATTTGCCTGTGTGTTTGTCTGCATATTATCCTTTAGTGGTATTTCTCCTAATGGATTATATTCTTCCACCTCACTTGATAAAATATTATTTTTCCATCTTTCATACTCTACTTTAGGAGCATTGAGCCAATAATTTTGTGCGATTTGCTCTTTGTTTATTTTATAGTTTAAATCATTTTGCCTCACTCTTTCTTTTAATTCTTTCTCGTTTAAGTCATTTTGGATTTGCCACTGGCTTTTTTGGTTGTCTATTTGCTCTTGGGTTTGCTCTAAACTTCTTTGTTTAAAAGCATTGTCCTTATCTCTTTGCTCTTGCTCTAGGCTAAGCGTGTTTGCATTATAAAGCTTAGAGTAAGCATTTTGTAAAAAGCTTGCAGTAGCAAGAGAGTTTTTCCTCCTCTCTTCGCTTAGATTTTGAGTGTTTGCTACTAAAAGCCCTAAAGTCTGACTACCTGTATTGATTGGATCTCTTGTCATAAAAATTCCTTTTATTTTAATTTTAATTTCGCAGAGGAAGTGAATTCCTCTTTGCGACAAGGGACTGCTCGTCCCTTGACCCTCTAAAGCCCCCGTCCCATTTGCTAACGCAAACGGGGAGAAGCTTCGCTATTTAATTTCTTTTTTTAATTTCGCAGAGGAAGTGAATTCCTCATTACGCGAGCGGGAGTTCCACTCCCTGCACCCACCTAAAGCCCCCGTCCCACTCACTTTGTGAGCGGGGAGCTTCGCTTTTTAATTTCTTTTTTTAACTTCGCAGAGGAGCAAAGCCCCTCTTTGCGATGAAGGACAGCAGGCTGTCCTTTCAAATCCCCATACAAGCGAAGCGTTATCCACAAACGAAGTGCAGTGCAAAAAGGCTCCGCGCCACTTCGTGAGAGCTTCGCTCTTGTTTTACAAGAGTGCTAAATGCAAAAATTCTAGCAGTTGTGCCTACGCTGTGAAAGCTTTTGAAAGATTTTAGGGGAGAGGCTAGAGCTATACTCTGCGAACCCCTTAAAATCTTTCAAATCTTTTGCATTGCTTACCCAAATGCGAATTTATTGCATAAAACCATATACCAAAGCTCTATCTAGCTCCTTAAAACCACTTGGAGCTAGATAAACACAGCCCTTTTTTATGTTTGTATCATAGACTTTTATAAACTCTTCAATCTTCCTCTTTTGAAAATTAGAAATATTGATATTATGTTCTTGTGTGCTTAAAAACTCTTCTAAAAAGCTAAATTCCAAATTGTTAAAATCTAAATCTTTTAAACAATCGCTAAAATCCAAAATTCCCTCACCCTCATAAACAAAAATTTTGTTTAAAAAGCTATCTTCATAATACTCGCCATCACTTGTAGTTTTAAGCTCATTTTCTCCTCTTTTTAACTCTAACTCCCCTAAAATTTGAGAAAAAGAGTTTTTTAAAAAGGCTTTGTTTGCATTAAAGGGATAATTTATCGTTCGCATCTTATTGTCTTTGCATAGGATTATCGTTAAATAAAGAAGCAGAATCTGCGATGATTTTATTTGCTTCATCTTGCTCTTTTTTGTTCTCTTCATAGCGTTTATTTTCTGTTTGGTATTGCCTTTCTAATAAATCATTCATTCTTTGTTGCTCTTTTAGGGCTTTTTTTCCATTAGAAAAAGAACTAAATGCGTTAAAAATGTCAATCCCCGCTCCAATTCCTGCCATTGCATTAGAAAAACCCTTAGAACCTATAAAATCAAAAAATCCTCCTGCTCCTTTGCTAGTTGGCGTTGTGGAAACAAGGCTAGTGGCTCCTTTGTATTCATTTAATTTAGGAGCTTTAAAAGGGGTATTTTTTATAGGGAGTTCATATAATCCAAAATTTGCCATGCTTTTTCCTTTTTTGCTAATGATAGGAAAATTGCATTTTTAAAAAAAGGGTTAAAGTAAAAAGAGATATTAAAAGCTATGGAGAAAATTTTAAAAGCCTTGCTATTAAAGCTTTTAAGTTTAAGAGTTTAAGTGCAAAGCTCTATAAGCACAATCGCTTAAAAATTGTGAGCGATTATGTGTAGTTTTGTCAATTTCTTCTAATAATTTTGAAGAAATAGTTATATTAATTCTCACTCTTTTATCTTCATTGGGTTCTTTAATTTTATCTTTTTTCTCTAACATTAAAGCAATAGCACCCTTAAAAGCTTCTTTGACATCTTCTAAAGCTTCTATTTCACTCTCCCCATCTCCCATAATATAGGGGAAATCTTTATAACTTGCAAAATACCCTCCCCCTTCTTGTTTGCTAAGCTTTTTTAAAATAATCTCATAGGGCAAATTTAAATAATATTCCAAATCTTTTTTCATTCTTGCTCCTTAATAGCTTTTAAAACCATTTTTACATAAATGGGTTTAACAGGTCTTTTATAAGGAATAGTAATAATCTCGCACCCTTCTTTTCTAAATTGAAAATGTGATGAACCATTATTATATGCACTATATCCACATTCCAATAAAAGTTTTTTAAGAGTTTCAAAGCGAACATCTTTAGAATTGTTTTCTAAATCCTTTATCAATTTATCTTTTTTACTCATCTCTAATCCTTAGTGTGTAATTATACACACTTTTTATTAAGCTATCTTAAATCCATTCCTTTATTGGTTTGGATTAGTTTATTATCCATATTTCCTTTAGTATGGTATTTGCTAAAATCAATTTCTCCTTCTTCTATACTCTTTAATTGTTCTTGTTTCTCTTTGGCTAAGCCTTGCGCTAATTCTCCTTGTGCGGAATATTTTAAAGCCTTGCCCTCTAGCTCTTTAATCTTAGCTTGTGCTTCTTGTAAGCTTAGCTCTAATTGCATTCTTTGGATTTTAGAATTTTCCTCATTAGCTCCTTTTTGCGCTTCTTCTTGTTTTTTTATAATCTCTTCTACATCTGCTACTATTGGGCTATCTGTATCTTTTAGCATTAAAGGAAGTAGTGATGCTACTAAATCAGGGCGAATTTGTGCGATAGTTTTTAGCATCTCACTCCAATGAGCAAACCTCTCTTCTCTTCCTTGTGTTTTAAGCTGTGTTTTATAGATTAAATCAAACTTTCCAACTCTAATAGAATTACTAGGATTTGAATTGATTTCAAAATATCTCACTCCCACTTTTTTATCCACGATTTTAAAAACTTGCTTTTTTGTAAAATAATGCTGTATTAAATTAATAGCTTTTTGGAAAATAAGTTTATCCATTTCATCGCCAATTTTAATAAAATCTTGCAAACCCATAAGCCCAGCATCTCTTCTTTGTGCGATTGCTACTCCGCTTTGGCGGTTGATTGCCATGCCCAGTGCTTCATCGTTTAAACCGCTTAATATTTTTGCTAAGCTTCTTTTTTCATTTACCTTTTGTGTGAGTGTTGCTATATCATTATGGTGTTCTACAAAATGGATTTTACCCTCTCTAATCGCACCATTTGCAACTTTTACAACTGCATTATCCAAACTCGCCTCATTTGCAAAACTTTCTGCGTTGATAACTGCGTCTTCTTCAAAAAATGCTTTGAAAGAGCCCATCATATTTGCCATTCTATTCTCTGCAAAATTGATATAATCTTGCAAAGGCTTAATGTCTCTAAAAAGCCCATACCAACAATTTTTTTCATCTATGGCATATTTTGCAATTACAAAAGGGTGGCTTCCATCTTTAAAAGGAGAGGGGCTAAAATGCAACACTTCTCCACCCACTTGCCAAATATATCGCGAAAAAGCCCCATTTTCTTCTTTAATCCAACTCTCTATTAAATTCACTCTTTTTTCTGCTTCATCTTCTATATAATGGATATTAGCATCTTGCAATAGGCTTTTAGCAAAACTAAAAGAAGTATTAATAAATCTATGGAATCTCCTAGCATCTTTTGCATTAGAATCTGTGCTGTATTTATCAATCACAAAGCTATCAGCTGGGATATTTTCTAAATCTAGTATAAAATCTTCCCCCTCTTTTTTAATCCAAACTTGCATAACGCTAAGCCCAAAAATTAAATCTTTATCTCTTTTAACAATCTCTTTATCATAATTTTCACTTTGAGAAAACACATCTAAAAGATCGTTTAGCACTTCTGCTAGTGCTTTGTCTTCTTCTTGTCTTCCACTTACACGCACTTCTTGAATAGATTGGGTTTTATAGCCTAGAATTTTATTAATCACTAATCTAAAAATATTTTCATAAATTGGCACTCCCCCACGCTCTTTAATGATAGCCTCTACATCGCTTGGAAGCTGGTTAGAATGGTAATATTTTTTAGCCTCTTTGTATTCTTGCAAACTTAAAGCATTAAAATCACAATCATTTTTATACAATTCTTCTAACTCTGTTATGCTTAGCATTTAAATAAATCCTTTCAATTAATTTTAATTTGTTTTAACTTTAATCCTCTCTTGTAAGATTTTTGCAATCTCACTTTATTTTGTGCAATCTTTGGCAATTTGTTCTACCTTCAAAAAATAAAGCGATAAATTTTTATGGCTTTCAAAGCTCCCATCCTCTTTTGGCTTTTTGGGTAAAACTAGATTACATTTAATAGGTATTAGCACCTCTTTTGTTTGCATTTTTACAATGGGTTTAGCACTACAACCTATAAAGATAAGACAAAGCAGAGATAAAAATAAAATTTTCATAAACAACCTTTAAAAATTTAAGATATTTTAGGATTTTTAAAAGTTTAAATTAAGGGTTAAAAAAATTGGATATAATATGCTTATGAATAAAAAGACTAGAAAAGGAGAAAGAATGACAGCAGGATTAATGGCATTGATTTTTTCTATTGTAGGCTTTTTTGGGATTTTATTTTATGTAATTTATGAGCTAAAAAAAGCATAAAGATAAAACTCCAATGATAGATTTGTAAATTTTACCTACAAAAACTATCATTAGAATTTTTGTATTTTGTGATTATGGGCTTTTCCCAAGCTCTAAAAATAAACTTTTATAAGCTTCTAGCTCACTTTGGCAAGTCTTATCTTTAATATAGATTTCTTTAATAGTATTAAGCGTTGGTGGAGGTTTGCTACTCTTTACTTCTAAAGCTCTATAAGCCTCATTTTGTGCCTCTAGTGCTTCATTTAAAATCTTTGTGTTAGAGAGTTCAATTTTTAAAGCCATTTCTAGCCTTTGATTTTCTTGTAATGCTCCTTTATAAAAAAACCCTACAACAAGCAAGATGAAAAGCAAAATGAAATTTGCACCTAAGCTATATTTTTCCATTTAGCCATTCCTTATTAAATCTACAATAGCTACTCCACGCCTTTTAACTTGTCTAAACCATTTAGAATCCTCTAATTCACAAGCGGCTTTATTAAAATCTTTTTGTTCTAATGCACTAATGGTTTTTTTAAAGCCCTTAAACCCTGTAAATCCTAAGTTATAGACTAAATCTACTAGGGCACCCGCTCTTTTTGTGCTAAGCTCAATAAAAAAAGGAAAATTGCTCTCTAATAAATCATAATCTTTGCTTAACTCCTTTTCTAGCCAAGAAAGTGCTAAAGCCTCGCTAACCTCTCCATTAATTAATAAAGCCTCTTCCTCTTTAGTGAGTGGGTTTGCTTCTATATTTCTCCCATAGCCTATTGTCTTATACCCAGCAGGACAGATATAAACCTTAGAAGAAAAGCCCTCAAACTCTGCACTTAAAGGAGCGATAAACGCCAAAATTTCTTTTTTTCTAGTCATTATTTTTCTCCTTTCTTATTTCTTCAAGCTTTTTGTCAATCTCTTGTGCGTATTTTGAGAAGCGTTTATTGTTATTAGCATATACAAAGAACATGATAGTAGCACCAATAATTGCTCCTGAACTAAAAAGTGTTATTTCATACATAAAAAATCCTTTAAATTAAAATTGAAATTTTTAGTTTAAAGGAATTATCTTTTACATTAAAGGGTTAAAAAATCTTTTGTGAGAGCTTTTTTATTGGAATAACGATGAGGGAAAACAGCCTTACGCTAACATAGAGCAAATAGGTTTTAAAAATATTGCAACCTAAAGTTTTAAGTGCTACTTTAAAGATATTATCTGCAATTTTTCTTTTGATCTTCCCTTTATTTGCTAGAGTGCAAAAGTAATCATGCACAACATAGGCTTTCGTGGGTTTTCCAACAGGACTTAAAAGGCTTTGAAAAAGCTGGGGGATACTCCCAAAATCTGTGCGAAAGCCTTTTGGAACTCTTATAAAAACTTCTGCTTTATCGTTTGTATGATAAAAAATGCCTAAATCTTTTTTATATTCTCTTAAACTTTTGCTATAAAAACAAAAATCTTGCAAAAGCTCAAAGTCTTTGCCCTCTCTTAATATTGTTATAAGTTCTTTATGCTCCATTTTCTTCCTTTTTTATGCTTGTATCTTGTGCTTTATTTGCTTCTATTTGTTTGCTCTCTAGCTTTAAATGTCTGGATACAAAATCTTTAAATTTATTAATCGCTAGATTGTAAATATCAAGCTCTTTAATCTCTTTATTGCGAGTTCTAAGTGCTTGGATGCAAATTAAAAAGCTTAATATTTCTCCTAGTATTAAAAAGCTAAAACAATAATCTACAAAAATATAAAGACTAGGTATTGTTTTTGCCCCAAAAGCTACAATAAAGGGAATAAAGAGGCTTAAAGTTTTGCTTGTAACATCAAAACATATAAAAGCTTTTAAATCCTCTCTAAAAGAAATTGTTTTAACAA
Source organism: Helicobacter valdiviensis (assembly GCF_003245365.1). GTDB lineage: Bacteria > Campylobacterota > Campylobacteria > Campylobacterales > Helicobacteraceae > Helicobacter_D > Helicobacter_D valdiviensis. The sequence goes on along the minus strand of NZ_NBIU01000011.1, from coordinate 7,196 downwards.
AGCCTGCAAAACCACTAAATGCAAAAGCCACCAACAAAGCATAAACCTGTGCGCTTGAAATACCTAAATATGCTATAATTTGAAAAAACACTGCTAAAACCCCACTTCCAAAAATTAAAAAAATATTGCTTTTTTCATTTAAGTCCATTATTTATTCCTCTTTTTACTTTTTTGTGGTGCTTCCTCCCAAGTTATGAGTTCTAGCTCTTCTTTATTCTTTGCAAGTTCTACTCTATCTTTTAACTCTCTTGCTTTAATTGTGTTAAGATTTACGCTTTGCGCCATTAAAGAACCTAGCATGATTAAATCTTCTAAACTCATAGGAATAGCACTATTATCTTTTGCAATCCAAACAAAATCTTGCGGAAGTTGCTTAGAGATTGAAAAAAGACTTACCGTGCTTGTAAGCAAATTCCTATCTTTTTCCGCACTTTGAAAAATTTTGTTTTTAAAGCTAACACCACTCTCTATTGCTTCATCTCTTTTGCTGTCAATCTCTTGTTTTTTAAGTTCTTTTAGATCTTGTAAGGACTTTAGAGTAATCTTGTAAGAAATTCTATAAATATTTGTCTTTTCATCATAGCTTTTAATCTCTTGTATTTCTTCTTTTAAAGAATCAAAGTTTGGAAATTCTTCTTGCTCCACTTTAGCAAAACCAAGCTCTTTTAAAAGATTATCATCACATGCACTTAAAAAATAAGTATCTTCACCTTTTTGCTCTCCTTCTTCTGTCTTAATTGACACCTCTTTATAAAACACATCATCATATTTTAAACAATCTTTTGAAATATCATAAAACATTCTTTCTCCTTTAGTTATAATAAAGCTTTAAATTACATCTTGCAGCAGGCTTAGTAACTTCCCAGCCTGATGCAGAACCTGCTGAGCCTGTGTTATAAACTGATAATCGCATTTTTAAATCTTTAATATCTCCAAAACTTACTTTTTGCTCCACCTTAACTTTTGTGTTTGCGACATAACGAGTCCCACCAAAAAAATGTATAGAATTTGCAAAATTATTCCAAGTTAAACGCACCCATAATTGTGCGGTTTTCCAAGTCCAACCACTAGCACACCAAGCCTCACCCAACACCAAAACATCTTTTTTATTTGCCAAAGAAGCAGGCACAACAAAATCCACAAAAGGCGTAGGATTGTTAATTTCTAAAACTTGATTATAAATCCCCTCTCCTCCTCCAAGACTTGGAGGCAAAATAATTTTCAAACCGCTATCACTTAAAAGTTGTGCATTCATTTTAAGTCCTTACAAGCTTAATATTATTAGAAGCTATACAAAAATATGCAAAAGTTTCTGTGCCACTAAACCCACTTTGTGCGATTCTAAATTTAAAAGGAGCAGAAAAAGAAGTAATATTTTGTGCGTTGTTGATTGTGATAGTTCCGCTCTTTCCAGCTCCTCCCCAGTTTCCTACACCCACAGCACCTTTTGCGGTCATTGTTAAAACAAAATGTTGGGATTGTCTTAAATCAATTTTTGGGGCAGTTTGGTTTCCTAAGTTCTTAAGACCTCCTCCATAATCCACATACCATTTTCTTGTTAAATGGTTATCATTGGCAGGATTTGCACTTGCAGTAATTGCACTTTTAGAAGTTACTGCACCATTTAGGGCAATCGCTCCATTTAAAGTTGCAGTTCCTGCTAGTGTTAAGGTGGAGCTACAATTTAGCGCACCTTTTTGCGTAGTTACCCCATTAATTGTAGCACTTGTTAGGGTTGTTGCTCCACTAAAGGTTTTATTCCCTGCAATGCTTTGATTGCCTGAAATTTTTACATTTTGTGTATCTTTTTGGTTAGCTTCTTGTATAAAAGTTCTTAATTCTTTTAAAAGCTTTAAAATTTCGCTATCTACATAGCTTTTTGTGGTTAAATCTTGTGGCAAAGAGGGTTTTAAGCTTTCTTCCTCTTCTTTTTTAAAGCCCTCTAAATCTTCTCTTAATTGTGCTAAAAGTTCTTCTAAAGCTCTTTTTTGTTCTTCTAGGGCTGTTGTGTCTTGCGGTGGCTCCTCAGCTTGTGCTTGTCTAATTTGTTCTATTATACTTTGTAATTCTTCTTCTTTGGATTTAATTTGCTCTTCTAACTCTTTAATTTGCTCTTGGGTTTGTTCTAAGTCTTCATCTCCTTTTGGGATAAGCTCCTCTATGGCTTGTATTTCTTGCATGATTTCATTTTTAAGGGCTAAATCTTGCTTATCTACATAATGCTTTGTAGTAAGTTCGCTAGGAAGTTGTGGGATTAAAGTTTCATCATATTCGCCTTTTATAATTTCTTCTAGTCTGTCTTTTAGAGTTTGCAATTCTAATTTTAAAGCATTAAGCTCGTTATTTTTTGTTTCAATTTGTGCTAAATACTCCTCTCTTTGCTCCTTTGTTTGTGAGAGTTCTAGCTCTAAAGAGGCAATTTCTACTAGAAGTTCTAAAATGCTTTGTTGCAAATCCTCCTTAGCCCCATTTTTGCTTGTTAGCTCTTGTGTAAGTGCTTCTATTTCTTCATTTAAAAGGGCGATTTCTTCTATAAGTGCTGGTTTTTCTTCTTCACTTGCACTTTCTAATTGTTGTTCTTTTTGTGTTTTTAGTGTTTGTTTTTCTTCTATTGCGGTTGTTAGAGTGCTAATTTCTTGCTCTAAAGAACTAACTTCTTGTTCTTTTTGGGCTTTAGTCTGCTCTAACTCTTCTAAATCTTTTGGATCTGGCAAGGCTTCAAGTAAAGCGTTTAGCTCTTCTATTTCTCCATTTTTAGCTTCTATTTGTGCGTTTTTAGCTTCTATTTGCTCTAAAAGACTTTGTTTTTCTTCGCTCATAGGAGGTTCTTTGTTTGGAATAAGCTCTTTAATCTTTTCTAGCTCTTCTTTAGTGGCAAATCTATCTAGTGAAACTTGTTCTTTAAAAGCTTCAAAATGTGTGCTTAACTCATTTTTTAAAGCGGTAGCTTTTTGTGTAATTTCTTCTATGATTTCATCTTTTAGATGGATATTTTCCTCTACCAAGCTACTAAGTGTTGCAATTAATTCTTCATATTGTTTTAATTGCTCTAAAAGATAAGCAATATTTTCAGAATACATCAAAATCTCTTCTTTAGAAGTTTTAACAAATTCTTTGATTTCTCTATTCTCTTCTAAAGAAAGTAAAATTTCCTTCTTTTGCTCTAGGATATAATCCCCTAAAATCTTTAAATCCTCTTGTGCTTGTTTTAAAATTACTTTGATTGTTTCTTTGTCTTGTAAAATTTCTTGTTGTATATTTTGACAAAGCAAAAGAGTGTCTTTGATTTGTTCTTGTAGTTCGCCCCCTTGCGCGATACCTGCTTCATATTTTCCAATTAAAAGTGTAAAGGAGTTATGAATTTCTTGTGCAATTAGTAGTGTTTGCTCCACTTGTCTTATAAATTCTGGAGTGTTTAGAACTTCCTCTAAGGGTGTGTTATGTGTCATTTTGCTTCCTTAAAACTGCTAGAATTTTTTATTTTTGCATTATAGGTTTTATTAAAAGCAAATTTAAGGGTTAAAAATTTAACCCTTTAAAAGCAAAAAAGTTTTAGTTAGGATTGTTTAAAAACAAAAAGTGAAGCTAAAAGGATTGTATTTTGATAAAAAACAAACAAGAAATTAAAATTTATTTTGAAACCCACTATCAAACCCCAAAAGCAGTTGCGGAACTTTTTAATATCAATTATCGCACTTTAATGGATTGGATTAATAAAGAAGGCTGGGAGGCAGGAAGTGCGATTAAAGATATTCCTCAAAAAGAATTGCAAGGGGAATTAATCAAAAAAGAATTTGGTTCTATTTTAAGCAAAAAACAAGAAGACATCAAGACAAGAATCAAACAAAATCTAGGCGATGAAGCCTATAAAATTGATTCTATGATTTTAAACAATATGCTTGAAAGTAGCACAGAAGAACTTCTACTAGGGGCTATGAGTGCAAATTTTATCCAAAAAAATCTAGCACTTAGTGCAATGATAGCAAAAGATGAGCTAATGAAAATGGTAAATTTAAGAGTGGAGCATAAAGCCGACCCTATGGTGATTGCATGTGCAGAGAAATACCAAAAAATGCTACTTGAGATGCAAAATGCCCTTTATGGTAAAGCACCTATGATTAAAGAAGAAAATACTGCAAGTTTAGAAGAGCTAAGCGATAGGGAGCTTTTAGAGATGCTAAAGGAGTAATAAGCAAGATTTAAGCTCGTTTTTTATATCTTAAAATAAAACCTTTTCATTGCAGGAACGACACTCTTGTGTTATCATAAAGTAGCTTTAGCAATGAAACAAACTTGAAGGCAAAAGAAATGAAAAAATGTTTTTTATTATTTTTATTAGAGTGTAGCTTTGTTTTTGGTATAGATTATAAAGAGTGTTTGCCTAATAGAATGGGTTTTAATCTTAATGATGATATTAAAAAGCTAAAAGAGCAAGAATTAATAAAAATATTATCAGACAAAGAGGAATATGAAAAATACTATTTAGTGGATAAAAATCTAACTCTGTTTGTTATAAATAATAAAATAGAAGCGGTGCAGGAAAAAAACTCCCCCCTATTAAAAGAACCAGCCCAAAGTGATTTTTTATTGAAAAATGGATATTCTTTTGTAAAAGAGATTAAAGGTGTTGAAATCTATGAGAGTGTCTTCTGCACTGTTGCGATAAATAATGCTGAAGATTTAGTTTCTATCATAAAACCCATAGGGGCGGAGATTAATTTGCCACTTCTAAAAATAGAAAAGGAATGTTTGCCAGATAGTTATAATATTTTTTTAGGGGAAGAATTAGAAAGTATTGAGAAAAAAATCTCTAAAATGAATCCTGTATTACCAACTAAAGATTATATAAAAAATAAGGATAGTCCTGATGCAATGTTTTTAATTAGGATTCATAAAATTCCTATGCTTATTTCTTTTAAAAATAATAGATTAGTAGCTGTTGTTGAGCTTGCTTCTCCTTTGTCTAAAGAAGAAAATTTAAAAAAATTTATCAAAAATAAAAAATATCATTTTGTAAATGGGAACAAAGAAGAGAGTATATATAGAATGAAAAATTGTGTTTTAATGGTAAGAGAAGGAACAGCGTCATTTGTAAGTATAGATTCTTCTTCTTTAGGATACTAAAAAGAATAAAAGAAAGAGAATTTAATATTTTCTCCAACTATCCATCCAAACTCTTAAAATCAAAACTCTCTAAATCTTTATTTTTAGGTAAATCCCTTGAATAAAGCTTATAGTCCCTCTCTTTTAATCCAAAAAAACCAAAAAGATTTTCATTCTTTTGATTTTCTAAAAGTAAAATATAAGGTTCTGCGCTTAAATCTTTATGCAAATAAATATATTGTGGTGTGCTTCCCCCATCACCATCATTAATACTACCATTTGGCAAAGCAGGTTGGTTTTTGTGCTTTACAATCTTATTTTTAAAAAATCTTCCCCTTATGTGTCTTTCATAAAAAAGCACAACTTCACTAGGCTTTGCACTCTCTAAGCTTTTAAAAAATTCATTAAAGATAATTGCTTTGTGCGTAAGTTTTAAATTTAAATCTGCTCTTAAAGGATAAGAGAAAAGATAACTTGCAAAAGGTGCGCTTAATTCCCCTATTGTTTTATTAAAACCATCATTAACAGTAGGATCATTGCCCCCTATGCCAAATCTTCTTTTATAGCGCATAATCTCTTTATTTTTAGCATCTAAAATATTTAAAATATTATCAAGTTCTTCTAAATGTTTAAGAGCGTTTTTAAAATCTTTTTCTTTTTTATAAAGTAGCATTAGCTCTTCTATTCTTGGTTTAATCTTTTCAAAATACTTTAAAATTTCCCCAATTAATGCCACTCCTTGTGGAAAGTAATAATTTGTATTGTAGTTTAATATAAGCGGATAAAAAGGCTCAAAAGGAAAGAATGTTATTTTGTTTTCTCCATAAACTTCTTTGATTTTATAATAAAGAAACAAAATAGACGCATAATATTCTTGTGCTTTTGCTTCTAAGCTATAAAGTGGGCTTTCTTGCACAAATTTATAATGATCTAATAGCTTTTCAAATTCTTTTGCAATCTCTTCTTCACTCTTTTTTATTCCTTTAAAATGTTTTCTATGCAAATAATTAAAATCTGCCCTTAAACCTTTAGAATAATTTTTATTCTTTTCTAAAAAATCATTTTGAATCATTTTAGTCCAATAGCACTCTACTTGTTCTTTAAAAACTCTCCTATAAACACGCTCAGCGGTGCCTAAGATATTAAAATACAATTCATTAAGTTTTGTAAAACCTTCTGTAATGCGCTCATTTGCTCTTCTCATATTGTTTTCTAAAATATCTTGAATAGATTGCGTGGGTAAAGAAAACTTTTCTATGGGTGTTTTATGGTCTAACAAATAAGAAAAAAAGCCATTCCCTCCAGCTTTTTGCACTTGAGCTCTATTAAGATTAAATTCATCTAAAGGGTCTTTTTTAAAAGTTCCTAAAATTCCTTTGTTAGTGTCTGGAAAAATTGAGGGAGAATAGCTTTCTTCTCCTGCGCTTTGAGATTTATAAATGCTACCATTTGCAAACATTTCATAAGGATTATAGATTAAAATATGTGTAATCATATCGCTTTGTTCTTTAGCATCATTATGTGCTTTAAGCGCTCCTGTTTTAGAGGCTATCATATCAGCTTGTATGCTAAGCCATTCTAGCTTTTGAACTAATAGAGAGCTATATACATAATTTGCTAAAGTCAAAGTCCCTCCAATAATAGAAAGAGAAATTAAAAAAGTAGAACCTAAGGTTACAAAGCTTAATGCGATACTTAAGGTAACCACTAAAATATTAAGAATAGCACTAAAAATATTTCCACCGCTAAAAATAGATTCAAACCAATTTTTTTCACTTTGTGCTTTTCTGTCTGCATACTCCCAAGCGGGTGGCTGGTATTCTTCCCATTTTAAACCTAGTCCATAATCTTTAGAGATTTGCTCATATTGTCTTAGTTTTTCTTTATAATATCTATCTCTATCTTTTTTCCAGCCATTTGCCAAGATTTAGCCTTTTTGCTTAGCATTTTAGAACAAAAAGAAATTAAATTTAAGGGTTAAGAAAGATTAAAAAAGGCAAAAAGAAAAGATTCTAACCTGCTTTGCCTTTAGAAGAATTTTTTAAAATGCTTTAAGTCTAAGTTAAGCAGGTATTAACTAGAATCTTATTGAA
>NZ_NBIU01000109.1 GCF_003245365.1 Helicobacter valdiviensis | reverse complement strand
ACTTTAGCAAAGAAATCCTAGATTTAATTCTCAAAGATTTCTATAATGAAAAAATCATTATTGATTTACAAAAGAGTTTTGATGAAAATGGAAACTTTCTTTATGCAAATCTTCCAGAAACTTTAAAACAAAGCATTGCATTTTTATTAGCCTTTAGTGATGAAAATTTAGGAGCATTAGAAGCTATTTTAAAAAATAGCAATGCAAATAATATTAATGGCTTTGATACTATAAAGCCAGAGATTAATCACATCAAAGCTATCCAAAGTAAATTTCAAGAAGACATAAAAGCTCTAGGAGTAAAAGTAGCCTTTTTAAAGAAAATGGAAAATCTTATCAACTCTTATAATAATGCAACCAATGAAAGCCATAAATTAGCATTACAAAAAGAAATTGAAAAAGGATTAGCCACAATGAATAAATACCAAGAAGAATTAAAAGGTTATGTAGCTAAGGGAGAATATTATCTTAAAGATAATGCAGGTATCCAACAAATAGGATATGTAAAGCTTACTAATCCTTTTAATTTATATTATGAGGAGAATAAGGAAAATACAATTGATCAAACTATAACCTCTCCTCTAAAAGACATCAATGCTTCTATGCTAGATAAACAACAAGTAGTCTTAATAAAACCAGCAGAAGAAGAAAAAGAAACATTAGATGAAGAAAAAGGAGTGTTAAACCAAAGAACTTGTGTGGTGAGTGAGAACTTTAAGACAAACAATCCTTGTATGGCACAAAGAATATAGAGGAAATT
>NZ_NBIU01000108.1 GCF_003245365.1 Helicobacter valdiviensis | reverse complement strand
ACAAACCACAAATCCATTACAATAAAGAGGGAGGCTATTATACTTTCCTAGATGAAACAAATAATGGCAATGGCGGAGATAATGGAAGCAATGGAGATAATGGCTTAAGCGATGTAGTATTAACCCAAGATGATTTCCCACTTATTAATCAAATCCTAGGTGATTTAGAATTTAATCTTTTATCTATTAAAGATGAAAATGATATAAGAGCTATCAAACAATCTTTAGAATTCTTATTAGCATTTGTAGGAAAAGATGGATTAGAGCAATTAGGTATCTTTAAAGAATTTGCTTTAGTAGATGATAATGAACTAGCTAATATCACACAAGAAAATATAAATAATCTCTATAATGTTCTAAATGACAATTTAGAGAATATTAAAAAGATAAATGACTTCAATACAAAGTTTGAAGAATATATGAAACAATATAATACTTATCTATCAGGTTTAGAAGAATGGCTAAAACCAGAATTAGAAAAAGCCTATAAAGAACTTATGGCTTTAAAAGGAGATATGGAAGAAGCTTATAAAGATTTACAAAAAGATGTAGGAAACATCTTTTTTATCAATAAAGATTATAAAGCATTAGCAAACAATAATAATGTAAGATTTAATCTTGCTTCTTTAAAAGCTATTCCTCTAATCCCAAATGTAGATAAAGATGATAACCAAACTATAATCTCTCCTCTAAAAGATATTAATGCTTCTATGTTAGATAAACAACAAGTAGTCTTAATAAAACCAGCAGAAGAAGAAAAAGAAACA
>NZ_NBIU01000107.1 GCF_003245365.1 Helicobacter valdiviensis | reverse complement strand
AAGCAAGGAGAAATAATGGATAATAATACAGCTAAAAATGATTATAAACAAAGAGAAGAGAAAGTTATGGATGCTATTTAACAAAAACAATCACCCAAAAAGAATTCATTGGAATAAAAAAATCTTTCTTTTTCTTGTCCTATTATTCTTTATACTCTGCTTTATTGTTATTAATAAAAATATTTATAATGCTATTAGTATCAATGGAAAACAAACAAAAATACTAGTTTTTAATAAAACTTCTTATGATATTTATAGTTTTAAGCTATTTAATGGAGAATTTAAAAAGCTATATGATAATGGTAACACTAAAATGAAACTTGAGATAAAAAATGGTAAATTAAATGGGGAAATCATAGAATATTATGATGATGGAAAAATTAAATCTATTGGGAATTATAGCAATAATAAAATAACTAATGGTTGTATGTCTTTTTATTATAAAAATGGAAATTTATCAGAATATTTTTGTTATAAAGATAATAAACAAGATGGAATTCAAATGATGTTTTATGAAAATGGTAATATAAAATTACAAGCCTTTTTGCAAAAAGGCAAACTTGTTGGAATTGAAAAGATTTTTAGAGAAAATGGAACATTGTTGTATGAGATTGATAATGATAATGCTCTCATAAAAGAATTTGATGAAAAAGGGAATTTTATAGGAATTCCTGATAGAATAAACACTCAAGAAAACTTTAAAAAGATTTTAAAAAGCCCATAACTTTACAAGAAGTAACATATTAATCAAGATTAATTCATTCTATCTCTTAA
>NZ_NBIU01000106.1 GCF_003245365.1 Helicobacter valdiviensis | reverse complement strand
AATCTACAAGAAAGCTAAACACTAAATAGACTATTAATCTAACAAACAAAATTGTCATTGTAAGAGTTCGTAGAACTCGTGGCAATCTAAAAGAATAACCAACAACTTTAATTTAAAGTATTTTTTTAGACTGCCACACTGTGCTTCGCTTCGTTCGTAGTGATATTCTTATACTTGTTAAACTTTCTGAATTATGCTCTTGGAATGATAAAGTTAGAATATCATTATAGGTATTTATCTGTCATTGCGAGCGTAGCGAAGAATCTATAAAATTCTTTCTAATAAGAAGATATTTCGCTTCGCTCAATATGACAAAAAGAGGAAATTAAACTTAAATAGAATATCAATATGGCAAGCAAGTGCCATTAAAAGCAAATATGAAATATTTGCGTGGAAATCTCTTTTAAAGATTTAAAAATATTTTATTATGTTGTCTTTGGGTTGCTTTTTTAGACTGCCACGCAAGTCGTTCCACTGCTTGCAGTGACATTTTTTGTTTCTTTGGATTGCCACAAGCTATGCTATTGTGGTGATATTTTACTTTGTTTAATAAATTTGTAATAAAAATTTTTAAATTAATCTTTTTATGCTATAATTGCAACGCTTTAAGCTTTGTTTTTATTGTCTTTTAGAAGATGTAAAAAGGAGGCGAAAGAAAATGGAATTGTTAATTGCTTTTATCATTTCATTAGTAGTTCTCATTCTAGTTTCAAAAAGAAACTAGAATAATCATCCTTAAAATTTCAATAAGATTCTAGTTAATACCTGCTTAACTTAGACTTAAAGCATTTTAAAAAATTCTTCTAAAGGCAAAG
>NZ_NBIU01000105.1 GCF_003245365.1 Helicobacter valdiviensis | reverse complement strand
AAACTCCCCCTACAAAGATTATAAACCAAGATATTTAGATCCTAACTTTTATACAGGAGAGAGATCCACTCTTTTAGAATTTAGAGATTGGCAAAGCATTTATTTAAAAGATCCTATCAAAGGAGCCATAGCTCCTTGGACTAAAGCAGAAAAAGCTTATTATAAATCCCTAAAGACTAAAAGAGAAAGATATAAATATCTAGTAATAAGAAGTGGTATAAGAAGCACTGTTATAGATATACCTTATGATGCTATAGGAGCTGTAGATGAAAAAGGAAATGTAGATCCTAAATATGAAGATTTATATAGAAAAGTAGATGAAAATAAAAATAGTTTAAGATCAAGTTTGTTTCATAATGAATGGGGAATAGCAGCAGGAATACTGGGTGATTATAAATATCTAGCCAATGATATGTCTCAAAATGGTTTTAATGCAAGATTTATCCAAGCAACTATACTTTACATACAACTAAGTGGAGGAAGCAGTATATTAGATAAACCTAATTTATTGGGTGCCATTTATGGCTATGCAGATATTGCAGTAGGTAGTGGTTTAGTAGGAGTGCATAAAAATCCTTTAAGAGAACAACAAATTAAAACTCTAGCCAAGACTTTAAAGCCTGATGAATTTGGTATGCTCCCCTTTATAGATGAAATTATGGGAGTGGATTGGGTGATTGATTATAATAGGTATAGAATTGCTCGCGATGAATTTGGAAGCATGTATAAAGCCCTAAGAAGTGATGTGGTTGAGGGTAAAATAAAAGATCCAAGAGATGTGGATTCTACTTATGAAAGCAGAAGGGAATTTGATCGTTATAGGGGAGGGTATTACAATGG
>NZ_NBIU01000104.1 GCF_003245365.1 Helicobacter valdiviensis | reverse complement strand
AAAGAATCTAGTAGAGGATTCATAAATGGGGAAAAGAATCCTCTAATAGAGTCTTTTAAGAAGAATAGAATGTATAAAAGAGTTTTTAATTTAAAAGAAAGAGAATATTTAGTATTGATTAATGTGTTAAAGGATTTATTAAAAAGTTTAGATTTAAGAGTTGTTAGTTTATAGATTGTTTGATTACTAAAGCTTCTTATGATAAAAGAAGAATGATAGATTGCTTTAGTTTTAAAGTGTTTTTTAATGACAGAGAAAAACTTTACAATACACCATTTTGTTACTAAAAGCAGTAAAATACTGTGTGGCAGTCTAATAAATTTGCTTAAGCTTCTTGATTGTTTTTTAGATTGCTTTGTTGTTTTATTCCTTGTTATGACATTCCATTCTATCATTACAAGGAATTTAAAAATCTGTGGCAGTATAGAAAAATACTTAAAATTATTGGTTACTCTTTTATAGATTGTTTCTCTACTCTCGCAATAACAAGAAATACCTTTAAGGGTAAATCTAAGATTATTTTGAGTTCTAGGAACTCTTACAATAATGATAGAAGATAATAGATTATCACAATAATTATATTCAATAGAAGATATTAGATTACCATAATATTTGTATTGCTTTGTGATGGCTTTAGAAGATAATAGATTACTATAATAATTACATTGTTTTGTGATGATAAAGAGTCTTGCATTGGCAAGAAAATACTCTCTAAAGTATCTAAAGTAACAAAGAAGAGTTAATAAAGAGCTAGAATGCCCCCCCCCCCCCCCACACAAAGTTTAGGGAAAATAAAAGAAGGAAAAACAATTTTTTTTTTTTCTTTGAAAATATATCATTTATTTT
>NZ_NBIU01000103.1 GCF_003245365.1 Helicobacter valdiviensis | reverse complement strand
CTATTTCATCATAGGCAAAATAATCATCTATGCTAAATTTAAAAATGCCATTATTACCAAAACTATAATCATAATAATCTTTAAAATAACCTTTTGATGTTTGTTCAAACCCCATATCAAGCAATATTTTTTCATAACGCCTATTTATTTCTTCGTTTAAATTTCTATAATATATTTTTGTATCATCCATATAAGCTGCAGGATTAAAAAGAAGCTTAGTTTCATCTTGAAATACACCATAAGAAAGCTTTAATAAGAAATCTTTCAAACTCCAAACCAAATAAGCATAAAAATATTCATCATCAAAAGTGATTAAATAATCCTCATCTTTTTTATTTTGTTTTGCTAGATAATCAAGCATAGTAAGTAGTATTGGTTCTTGTTTAATATAACTTTTATCTTTAAAATTATTTGCTTGTTCTTTTGTAAGAATGCCAAGATTTCCTAATTCATCATAAATTTCATCACTAAATACAAAAGGTTTTATGCCATAGTCTTTATTGATTGTATCAATATAATTTTTTATCATATTTACATTTTTACTATGAATTGCATTCACATAAGAAATGATTTGCTCTTGATTTAAAATGGTTGTATCTTTTTCTATTTTGCATTGATATTCTAAATTATTTGGACTTTCAAAATAATAACCCCCACCCATACCATCATAATATCTAGGTTTAATATAATTAGGATTTTTATTAGCAAGCCATAAAGGATTTTTTATTCTTTTAACTTCTTCTTCTAAATTTTCAAATTTAGTGGGTATGTATTTTGGGATAAGTTTATTACCTTTTTTATCAAATATAATTTTACCTAGATATATGCCAAATTTTGGGTTATACCATTGATCAAGTTTATT
>NZ_NBIU01000102.1 GCF_003245365.1 Helicobacter valdiviensis | reverse complement strand
AAAGACATCACACAAAAGATTTCTAAAAATCTCATAAGCCTAAGCTATGAGGATAAAGAAAAAGATGAGAGTGATGAGATAAGCTTTAGTGTTTTTGGACTATATTCTAAGCCACTTTTTGGGGATAGTTTAGAATTGTGGTTAGGATATGAGAAGCTTTATAAATGCGGAACTTTTAGCGTAAATACTTTATCTAAAAATTATACAAGCAACACCACAGAGATTAGAGCAACTGCAATAAATTTTAGTGCTAAGGGGATAGGAGGAGGAATAAAACAAAAGAAAACTAGAAGCTTTGAGAATAGCTCTCTTTTTAACATAGCCTCCACAATCGCTAAAGAAAATCAATTTAAAATTAGAACAAGTGGAGAAGATATTAGAGTGGTTTCAGTTTTGCAAAACAATAAGAGTGATTTAGAGTTTCTTTATTCTTGGTGCTTTGAGTTAGGGTTTATCTGCACCATAAAAGAAAATACACTAATAATTCTGCCAAAAGATGGTAAGATAGGAGATAATGCAGCAAACATTACACAAAAAAGCACCGCACTGCCTAGCTATAACATAGAACTTAGTGAGCTTTATTCTCTAGAAATCTCTGAAAGCTCCAGAAATGAATACACAGCAGTAATACTAGAGTGGCAAAGTATGAGTGAAGCAAAGATAAAAAGCATAAAAGTAGGAAGTGGGGAAAATGTATATAAAATGCAAATATCAGAACCAAAAAGCGATAATGAAGCTTATAAAAAGGGTGAAAGTAAGCTAAATGAACTTCAAAAAGGTGGTGTAAATGGAAGATGTGAGCTAAAGGGAAGAGAAATAAGAGCAGGAGGAAAACTAAAAATTAAAAATATAGGCTATGATAATTATGAGTTTAG
>NZ_NBIU01000101.1 GCF_003245365.1 Helicobacter valdiviensis | reverse complement strand
ATTTTAAAAAGGATACAAAATGAAAGAAAAAATAATTGTTTTAGAAAATGGCGAAAATTTAGTGATGAAAGAACCCAATGTGCGTGTTTTAAAAAATGCAACGCTAAAGAGTGATAAAGAAATGGAACAAGCTATTTATATGATAGCAACTCTCACAAATAAGCAAGAGAGTGAAATTGAAGATATGGGCTTAAAAGATTTCTTAGAACTCCAAAAGGCACTAAAGGGTTTTTTAGAGGAAGCTGGGCTTACAACTTAGAAGCCCACGCTTTAATTAGCCACACATTGCATTGGAGCTATGAAGAAGTGCTAAATCTAAGTTTGCAAGATTACAAAGAAGCTATTAGGATTTCACAAGAGATATTAAAGTCTAAGGGTTTTTAGTATTATTGCTTAAAATCTCATCTAGGTTTTTTGGTTTTTCTTGATTGGGTTTAAAAAGTTTTTTAAAAAGCTTAAGCATAAGCCTTGAAATAAAAAACAAAATTTCGCAACTTATCATAAATAAACCTTGAATAAGCTGTAATAAACCAATTAAATAACCTATGAGAATAAGGATTGAAGTTGCTAAAAATACTGCGAGAATATTGGCAAAAAAAGAGATTTCATTGTTATAGCCCATATAAAAAATGCCAATATAACAGGCAACCATAAAGCCATATGAATAGAGATAATCTCTTTTTGTTAAGGGAAATTTTTCGCTCATGTGAAAATTTTAAAATACATTTACTTAAAAAAGGTTAAATATGGAAAATGCAGGAAGTCTTGGGATTGGAATTGTTTTAGGATTAGTAACTAAAGGAATGGGAGCTATTAAAAATGTAACCAAAGATTTTAGTAATCTTGAAGCAATGTGTGCTAAGACAAAGCTAGGCGTTAAGGGT
>NZ_NBIU01000100.1 GCF_003245365.1 Helicobacter valdiviensis | reverse complement strand
CAAATAGGCGTTTTATTGCAAGTATTGTGTATGGTGGTATAGCTAGTATTGTCCTAGGTAGTTTATTAGGCTATTTTTTATATGCAAAAGAGCCTGAGTTAATCAAGCCCTTTATTATTAGCATTTTTAATATAGCAACTTTTTTCTTAGTGTGGTGTTGTATATATTTTCTTGCATATAGAGCACGCAAAAAGCAAGAAGATAACAAAGCATATAAAACAAGACATTTTTATATCATTGTCTGTTTATTTAATGGCATATTATTTCTATATGGCTTTTATAGTTACTTTTTTCGTGGAATTCTATTTTACTAGGATTAGATTTATGGTTACTAGCCCTACTTTTAAAAATATTAAAGTTCCAAGTAATTTAGCTATAAAACATTTACTTAAGACCACTATAAATTATAAGGAGGTTAAATAATGATTGCTGATGCAATTGGAGCTCTCATTGTTGGATATTTATATTTTGTATTAATATCTTGCCTTGTAACAAACTATGCACTTTTTATGGTATTAATTATTGCTTATAAGAAATATCAACTTTTTACAAATAGGCGTTTTATTGCAAGTATTGTGTATGGCGGTATAGCTAGTATTGTCCTAGGTAGTTTATTGGGCTACTTTTTATATGTAACAGAGCTGATTTATCAAGCCCTTTGCTATTATCATTATTAATATAGCAACTTTTTTCTTAGTGTGGTGTTGTATATATTTTCTTGCATATAGAGCACGCAAAAAGCAAGAAGATAACAAAGCATATAAAACAAGACATTTTTATATCATTGTCTGTTTATTTAATGGCATATTATTTCTATATGGCTTTTATAGTTACTTTTTTCGTGGAATTCTATTTTACTAGGATTAGATTTATGGTTACTAGCCCTACTTTTA
>NZ_NBIU01000010.1 GCF_003245365.1 Helicobacter valdiviensis | reverse complement strand
GAGGAATTCATTTCCTCTGCGAAGTTAAAAAGCGAAGCTTTCCCACAAGTGAAACGAAGTGGCGCGGAGCCTTTAGGGGATTTGAAAGGACACTTGTGTCCTTCATCGCAAAGAGGAATTCATTTCCTCTGCGAAGTTAAAAATAAAAGAAAGCCTTCCCACAAGCAAATGCTTTTTGCACCACGCTGTGTTTGTGAATAATGCTTTGTAGTTTGAAACTTAAGAGATAAGCAGTCTCTATTTATAAAGAAAGGCTTTGCAAGTAATGGATAGCTATGCTTGTGTGCTTCTTTGTAAAATAAAGCCAAAACAACTTAAAAATTCTCTTTTTATTTTATAAAGCCCTAAAAGTTATTTTATGCACTTGTTTTGTTATAATAAATAAAATTTTTTAATAAGGGATAATATGAGATTGGCATTTTTGCTTGTATGCAGTGCAATTTTTTTTAGTGGTTGTGTTTATCATAATAGATGTGGCTTGAGTGCTTCTGATTGGGAGGATAAGGGCTATTATTATGATTCGCAAGGAAATTATAAAGAAACATGCCCTGATGATATGCTCCTTTATAAAGATAACGCCCCAAGAAATACTAATGGAATTAGCGAAGATGAATCTGAAGTCTATTAAAGAGGAGCGTGAAGCCTCACTAGGCTATAAGCATATTTTACCTCTTGTAGAAGAGCTAAAAAAGATTAAAAAAATTGAAAAATCCGAGCTTATGGGTGCAAAACTATCTTTTAAAGAAGCAGTGGAGATAGAATTACCTAATGCTTCTAAAAAAACTTTAGAGCTTATTGGGGCTGTTGCTAAAAGCCTTATTCCTTGGAGAAAGGGTCCTTTTAAAATCAATGAACTTGTTATTGATAGTGAGTGGAATAGTTCTATAAAATACAATCTTTTAGAACCCCATTTAAATCTTAGGGATAAAGTAGTTGCAGATATTGGTGCTAATAATGGATATTATATGCTACAAATGCTTTCAAAACAACCTGCAAAAGTGATAGGGTTTGATCCTATGCCACTTTGTAAGTTGCAGTTTGAATTTTTAACCTCTCTTATAGGTGAAGTTCCTTTGGTGTTTGAAATGCTTGGCGTAGAGGATTTACCTTTTTATGAAGTGAAATTTGATGTAGCATTATGTCTTGGTGTGCTATACCATAGAAAAAGTCCCTTAGATTGCATTAAGCTTGTCTATAATTCTCTAAAAAAGGGAGGAGAGGCGATTTTTGATAGCATTATTATTCCAGGCAATGAGCTTGTGTGTCTTTGTCCGCAAGATAGATATGCAAAAATGCCTAATGTTTATTTTATTCCTACATTAGAAACTTTTAAAAATTGGCTTGTAAAATGTGGCTTTAGAGAGGTTTATCATATTGCTACATTAAAAACAGGAATAGAAGAGCAAAGAAAAACAGAGTGGAGCTCTAAAGAAAGTCTTGAAGATTTTTTAGATAGCACAAAAGAAAAGACGATTGAGGGTTATCCAGCACCCTTTCGGGCATATCTAAAGGCTAAAAAGCCCTAGATTTTAGAAAATTCCACTAATTTGGTTTGCGATTTTATCCTCCAACACAGGAATAGCTTCTTCTATGGTTAGATTTAGCTTTGTGGCTTCTGCAAAAAGAGTAGTTTGCTTTTCTGAATAGTCTGTTGTATAAATTTGTTCATTATAGTTTGTGCGGTTTTCGTTTAATCTTCCACCCCCTTGTGTATCTCTCACATCGCCTCCAAAGCTATTTAAAAATCCAGCTCTTCTGCCATCTTGAATACTAGCTTGGCGTGATGCGGAAGCGTTTGTGTTGATTGTCCCACCATCAACTTTTTGGCGAATATTAATATCTACTTGCATTTGATAGATGGTATCCTCTGTAAGTTTTCCAGCAATTCCACCTACTAATGCACCAGCAAGTCCTCCAACAACTGTTCCTGTCATGGAGCTATGGTTGTATGCACCCACGCCTGCACCTGCCATTCCACCAAGTGCAGCTGCTCCTGCTGCATTATTTTCTTGTTTGATATTGCAATAAAGCACATTGGCTTGTAGGATAAAGTTTGCCATTTTAGGATCATCTACGATGGTATATCCTTTAGCTTGTAGGCTACCTAAAACTTTTGGTAATAAATTAATATTTTGTCCGCTTGTATTACGCATAGCTACATAAATAGTTTGTTTGCTTTTAGCAACAGGATCTATAAAAATACTTTGGCTCATTGTAGCTTTGGTTTGCATAGTCGTTGTTACACAACCGCTTAAAAATAACACACATAAAAAACCTAAAAGATAAAAGCGTTTCATTTTATTTCCTTAGTAAAATAGTTAATTTAGGCAATTATATCTAAAAAATAGAAACAAACAAGAATAAATTTTGCAATTCTTTTATCTTGTATTTTTTAGTATTTTTGCATTGTGGATATTCTACTATTAGCATTGTGGTTGGATACAAAGTATTTGTGTGGCAATCTAAAAAGTTATCTCACAATGATAGAAGCGAAGCTTTCCCACAAGTGAAACGAAGTGGGACGGGGGCTTTTTGCACTGCACTGCGTTTGTGGATAACGCTTTGCTTGTATGGTGGGTGCAGGGAGTGGAACTCCCGCTCGCGTAAAGAGGAATTCATTTCCTCTGCGAAGTTAAAAAGCGAAGCTTTCCCACAAGTGAAACGAAGTGGCGCGGAGCCTTTAGGGGATTTGAAAGGACACTTGTGTCCTTCATCGCAAAGAGGGGCTTTGCTCCTCTGCGAAGTTAAAATAATGATTACTTCATTGCCTTGCTCCTTACAATGATACAGTGTGTGGCTTTATATGTCAGTGCAATAAAGGGTTTTTTTAGGAGTCATTGCGAGGCGATGTAATCGCCGTGGCAATCTAAAAGAATTATCAAGTGTCTAAATAAGTTCTTTAAGCTACCACAAGCTTGTAGCTCTTGTAGTGATAATGTAAGTTGTTTGCAAGGTATGGAAAAGAAATTTTCTTTTGCAAAATTAATAGAAAGTTAAACATTAAAACGGAAATGCATAATGTCCCCATCATTTACAATGTAGTCTTTACCCTCAACCCTCATAAGTCCAGCTTCTTTGCATTTTGCCTCTCCACCTTGTTGGATAAAATCGTTATAAGAGATAACCTCTGCTCTAATAAAGCCTTTTTCAAAATCTTTATGGATTACTCCAGCAGCACTTGGGGCTTTATCGCCTTTATGGATTGTCCAAGAACGCACTTCTTTAACGCCTGCTGTAAAATAGCTAATTAATCCAAGTTTTGCAAAACCAAGTTTGATAATCGCATCTAAACCACTTTCTTTTACGCCAAGTTCTGCTAAAAACTCTTTTTGTTCTGTTTCATCTAAACTTACTAATTCTTCTTCAATTTTGGAGCAAAGTTTAATCACTTCTGCATTGTTTTTTTGTGCATGGGTTTTTAAAGATTTTACAAAGTTATTATCTTCCAACAAAGAAGCTTCATCTACATTTGCACCATAAATAATGTCTTTATTGGTTAAAAAACGAAGCTCTTTATCTAAGAGTAAAAAGTTTTCATCATCTTTTTTGCTGAAATTTCTTACTGCTTCACCCGCTTCAATATGCACTAAAAGTTCTTTAGCGATTTCTAGCTGTGCTAGGGCTTCTTTGGAGGTGCCACTTTTAGTGTTTTTAGCTAACCTTTCTATTCTTTTTTGTAGAGTTTGCATATCAGCAATTAGAAGCTCTGTTTCTATAATCTCTACATCGCGTAAGGGATCAATACTGCCTTCAACATGAGTGATATTGCCATCTTCAAAGCATCTTACAATATGTAAAATAACTTCAGTTTCTTTGATGTTTGCTAAAAATTGATTGCCAAGCCCTTCTCCTTTGCTAGCACCCTTTACTAATCCTGCAATATCTACAAATTCCACTTGGGAATGCACAACTTTTTCAGGATTTACAATTTTTGATAATTCATCTAAGCGATTATCGGGCACAGGAACGATTGCTTTATTAGGTTCAATCGTGCAAAAAGGATAATTTGCAGATTGTGCATTTTGTGTTTTTGTAAGTGCATTAAAAGTGGTGGATTTTCCAACATTTGGCAAACCAACAATCCCAATAGATAAGCCCATTATTTTTCCTTTATATTATTTTTAATAAATTCTATACAAGCTCTAACTCCAGCACCGCTTGCACCAAAAGGATTGGAACCCCAGCTTTTTTCTACATAGGCAGGTCCAGCAATGTCTAAGTGTAGCCATTTATCTTGTAGGTTTTGTGGGATAAACTCTCCTAAAAACATTCCTGCACTTATAGCACTGCCATATCTTGATGAGGGGATATTGCAAAGATCTGCTACTTCAGATTTGTATAATTTTTGCAAATAGGGATTAAAAGGTAAAATCGCACTTAGCTCCCCAGCTTGATTAGCACTCTCTATAAAAGAATTTTTTAACTTAGAATTGTAACCCATAACTCCAGTTGTATATTCCCCAAGTGCTACCACACAAGCACCCGTTAGTGTTGCTAAGTCAAGTAAATAATGAGGTTCTAAATCGCTTGCATAGCTTAGGCAATCTGCTAAGACTAGACGCCCTTCTGCATCGGTATTTCTTACTTCTATGCTTTTACCACTGCGAGAAATTAGAATATCATCAGGTTTATAAGCATTTCCGCCAATCATATTTTCAGCCAAACCTAAAATCCCATGCACTTCAGCCTCTAAGCCTAGCTTTGCAACACTTTGCATAATTCCAAGCACCGCACAAGCACCGCTTTTGTCTGCTTTCATGGTTGTCATATAATCTCCAGGTTTTAGGCTTAATCCTCCGCTATCATAAGTTAGTCCTTTGCCTACAAATACAAATTTGGGTGCATTTTTAGAATTTTTAGGCTTGTAGCTTAAATGCACCAAAAAAGGAGGATTAGAACTTGCTTTGGCTACTGCCAAAAACGCTCCCATTTTTTCTTTTTCTAAGCCCTTGGTGTCTAAAATTTTACATTCAAGATTGAGTTCTTTGGCTAGTCTTTGTGCGTCTTTGGCGATAAAATCAGGAGTAGCTTGCATAGGGGGAGTATTAATAAGTTCGCGTGTATAATTTACGCTTGAGATGATTACATTAGCCTCTAAGATTACTTTTTCTAAATCTTTTTGGGAAACTTTTGTAGAATTTAAATAAATCTCTTCTAAAGTAGTTTCGCTTTTTTTCTCTTTAAAGGTTTCAAAGCTATAGTTTCCAAGTAAAATTCCCTCACAAATCTCTCTTGCTTCTTTTGTGTTTTCTATATTAATGCTTAAGGTTTTAATATTTAGTTTTTTAAGAGCATTGATTGCGTTAAAAAAGGCATCTCTTAAAGTGTTGCAAAAAGCATAAGAACTCTCTTCAATGCTTACAAAATATACATTTCCATATGGAATGAAAATATTTCCTTCTCCTTTATAGTTTTGGAGTTCTAAAAAAGCTTTTTGATCTTTTGTGAGAGTTTTTGGAAGTTTTTTGTTTTTGATAATGATAAGGCTTACATTGCCTTTTTTATTTCCTGCTAGAATTTTCATTTGGATTCTCCTATAATTTTCTTTTCTACTTTTTTGGTAACTCTATGGAGGTAATAATAAATTCCTCCGCCAACAATAATAGCAAAAGGAATTGCTACATAATAATGCTCTTTGCCATATTTTACGAGTGCTAAAAGTTCTTCACCAAAGAAATAAGCAAGTGTTATTGTGATACCTGCCCAAACCATTGCACTAATAAGATTGATAAAAGCAAAAGTTTTTGCACTATATCTTGTAACGCCAATACTCATAGGTATTACAGTTCTCATTCCATAAAGATAGCGTTGCACAAAAATAATAGGCCAGCCATATTTTTGCAACAATAAATGTGCAAAGGCAAATTTTCTACGCTGTGTTTTTAACCGTTTGTAGATAAATTGTTTGTTGTAACGCCCAATATAAAAATAAACTTGATCGCCTACAAAACCGCCAAGCCCCGCTACTATAATAGCGATTGCAACACTCATATGTCCTGTATGACACATAATTCCTGCCATAATAAGTCCAAGCTCACCTTCTAGTGTGCTCCAAATAAATAGAATGATGTAACCATATTCTTGTAACCAAGTCGTAAAAAGCTCTTCCATTTTTGCTTCTTTAAGTGATTTTTAAAGCCTTGCATTCTAGCAGAAAAATACTTACAAACATACTAATTTGGCTCAAATCTTAGAGAAATTGAATTGACACAATGGCGTGTGTTTTTTGCTGTAAAGCCCTCTCCTCTAAAAATATGTCCAAGGTGTCCGCCACATTTTGCACATACTATTTCCGTGCGTCTGCCATCTTTGTCTAATTGTTCTTTGATGGCGTTTTCTATGCAAGAATCAAAGCTAGGCCATCCACAGCCTGAATGGAATTTATCGCTAGAGTGATAAAGAGGGTTTAAGCATTGTTTGCATAAATAAACCCCCTTTTCAAAAAAGTTTTCATATTCTCCGCTAAAGGGTGCTTCTGTGCCTTTGTGGATAATGACTGCTTTTTCTTCTTCATTTAGAGGTTGCATTTTTAGCCTTTATAAAATTTAATAATATTTTATCTAAGTTTTGTAAATTAATAGCTTATCTTTTAAAAAGAGTGCTTCCCAAACGCACCAAATTGCTACCGCATTTGATAGCTAGAGTAAAATCATCGCTCATTCCCATACTTAAGATTTTAGCTCCTTCTTTTTCTAATTTCTCATAAATACTTCTTGTAAGTTCAAAACTTTTTTGGATAATTTTTAAATCTTGTGTGTGTGCTCCTATGCTCATAAGCCCACATAGTTTAAGATTTGGACATTCCTCTTTTATTTTTAAATAGGATTCATAAGCAATTTCTGGCATAAAACCACTTTTGCTTTCTTCTTTTGCACTATTAACTTGTAAGAGGGTATTGAGGGTTAGATTTTCTCTTTGTAGTCTTTTTTGCAAATTAGTGGCAAGCTCTAAAGAGTGCAAACTTTGTAGCATAAAAGGTTTAATTTTTAAAAGTGCATTGATTTTATTGGTTTGCAAAGTTCCTATAAAATGCCACTCTAGCGGTTTATCTTCTAATTCTTTGCTTTTAGTCTCTAAATCTTGCACTTTATTTTCGCCAAAAGCCCTTTGTCCGCATTGGTAAAGTTCTTGTATATCTTCTTTAGTAGAATATTTACTAACCGCAACAAGCTTAATAATTCTATGTCTATCTACACTAATTCTTGCTTTTTCAATTTTTTCAATTGCTTCTAATAAATTTTGTTCTAATTGCATGAGTTTCCTTTAAGGGATTATTGTGCCATTAATAAGTCTTATAATATCATTATAAAGCCCAAGCCCCATAAGTCCAATTAAAAAAACCCAGCCCATCATCGTAAGGCGATAGAGAGTGTTAAGAGAAGGGATTTTTTTAGTTACCATTTCATAAAGCGTAAAAATAATATGTCCTCCATCTAATGCAGGAATAGGAAGTAGGTTTAAAATTCCAAGATTTACAGAAATTAAAGCGCTAAAAGCAAAAAGTGTAATAATGCCAAGTTCGCTTGCATGTTTGGTGATAGATACAATAGAAACTACCCCACCTACTTCACTTGCAGGCACAACACCAGTGATTAATTTTTCAATCCCTTTGATAATTAAATAGCTAGCTTCAAGAGTTTTTGAAAATGCTACACCAAAGCTTTCTGTAAGAGAATAAGAAACAACTTTAGCTTCCCCTTTTGCAGTAATGCCAACAAGAGGGCGGGAGATTTCTTCTTTAAAAATATTTTGGGATTTGCC
This sequence comes from Helicobacter valdiviensis, assembly GCF_003245365.1. GTDB lineage: Bacteria > Campylobacterota > Campylobacteria > Campylobacterales > Helicobacteraceae > Helicobacter_D > Helicobacter_D valdiviensis. Next base: position 50,829 of record NZ_NBIU01000010.1, on the reverse strand, counting down.
TATTTGTGGAGTGAGAGTTACCTCATATTCTTTTCCCTCTCGCAAGATTACAAGCTCTATTGAGCCTTTAGAATTTAAAATGCCTTGATTTAGAGATTCCCAAGTTTTAATGGGTGTGTTGTTTAGTCTAATTACTTCGTCATTAGGTTTTAAATTAGCAATTTGCGCAGGAGAGTTAGGGACAATTTTCCCAATTATAGGTGCAAGTTCCTTTTGTCCTACAAGGGCAATAATCATATAAAGCAAAAAAGCAAGTAAGATATTAAAAAACGAACCTGCTGCTAAAATTACTAAGCGTTTCCAGCTAGAAATTCCATAAAGACTATCTTTATCATAGTTGCGATTCTTTGGATCTAAATCACTTTGTCCTTTGAGTTCTACAAAGCCTCCAAGGGGAATAGGACGCAGAGAGTATTCTGTGTCTCCAATTTGTTTTTTCCAAATTTTTTGCTTGCCAAAGCCTATGCTAAAAGCATTTACTCTAACTCCAAAAAGCCTTGCTGCTAAAAAATGTCCCAATTCATGAAAGAAAACTAAAAAGGATAAAACTAAAAGTGAAGTGATAAAACCCATAAAAAACCTTAACGCGATTTAGAATATAATTTTACATAATCATAGCCAGAATATAGCGTAATCGCTACTGCTATCCAAAGCACAAAAGGAGCAAAAGAATAATCCATAAGCAAAAAAGCAATGGCGGTAATTTGCACTCCAGTTTTATATTTGCCAAGATTAGAAGCAGCAACTTTAATTCCTTTAGAGGCTGCTACAACTCTTAATCCTGTGATAAAAAATTCTCTACTTAAAATCAAAAATACCGCCCATGCGTCGGCTCTATTCCATACTAAAAGCCCAATAAGCGCACTAAGCATCAAAAGCTTATCTGCTAGAGGGTCAAAAATCTCTCCAAATACGCTCATACCACCAAAATTTCTTGCGATGAAACCATCAAAAAAATCCGTTGCACTCGCAATGCAAAAAGTTAGTGTTGCAAAGTAATTAATCCAAGTAGGATGGATAGGAGGAGGCAATAAAATCCCTCCATACAAAATAATACACAAAAGCAAAAATGCCAAAAAGATACGCAAAAGAGTTAATATATTAGGTAAATTTTTTAGCTCTAGCATTTATTTAAAGCTTGTTCCTCCATCAATTACAATTGTTTGTCCTGTAAGCCAAGCACTTGAGTTACTATCACATAAGAACAAGCAAGCTCCTGCGATGTCTTTAGGGTCGCCCATACGATTTAGAGGGCTTTGCTCCTGCACTGCGGCTTTGATTTGTTCATAATCTGGAAATGCTTTTAGTGCATCTGTATCAATAGGGCCACCACTTACAGCATTTACGCGGATATTAAATTCTCCTAGCTCCATTGCAGCATATTTTACCATGGTTTCAACGGCATTTTTAGAGTTTCCATGTCCTGCATAGTTTGGCATATAGACTAAATTTCCAGTAGAGCTTAGAGAAATAATGCTTCCTCCGCCTACTTTTTGCATTCTTTTTGCAGCTTCTTGAGCACCTACTACAAAGGCCAAAACCGTTGCTGTATAGATGTTATTTAGTCCTTTGGGCTTAAGACGCATAAAAGGGGCAAATCCACCTACAACGCTTTTGCCATAAATAATAGCATTGCTAATAAAAAAATCCACTCTAGGAAAATCTTCATCAATTTTTAAAAATAACTCTTTGTAGGTTTCTGGCTCTAGCACATTAAGCGGGTAAGCTTTGGCTTTGATTCCATATTTTTCTTCTACATCTACAATGATTTTTTGAGCTTCTTCTTCATTTTTGTTGTAAGTAAAAGCAATATTGGCTCCATTTTGTGCAAAATGATAAAGTATAGCTTTTCCTATACCTCGTGTTGCACCACTAATTACAAGTGTTTTACCTTTGATAGTTTCTAGCATTTTTTCACCTCATACTTTGTTAAGATACTTTCTAGATAACGCATGCTCTCATTGCTTGGTGGCACAAGAGGCAAGCGGTATTCTAATGTCTGCAATAATCCACATAAATACATTGCTGCTTTTATGGGAATAGGGTTGCTTTCAATAAAGAGTGCTTTATTGATTAAATAAAGCTCATTATTGATTTCTTGAGATTTTTTATAATCGCCCTCTTTTAAGATTGCATGCGTAAGCTGTGAAATTTTATCAGGAAGTAGGTTGGAAGTAACTGAAATCACTCCTACACCTCCACAGCATAAAATGGGATAGTTAATCGCATCATCTCCGCTTAAAATGGCTAAATTTTTTTCTTGTGTGTTTAAATCAATGATTTTTTCAATATTTCCACTCGCTTCTTTAACGCCATAGATATTTTGAACTTCTCTAAAAAGTCTTAAAATCGTAGCAGTTTCTAGGCTAACTCCAGTGCGTGAGGGGACATTATAAAGCATTAGGGGAATGTCAATAGAACTTGCAATAGTTTTATAATGTTGGAATAATCCCTCTTGTGTGGGTTTATTATAATAAGGAGTAACGCATAAAATTGCATCTGCTCCATATTTTTGTGCAAATTTGGCAAGCTCTATGGCCTCGTTTGTTGAGTTGCTTCCTGCACCTGCTAAAACTTTAACATCTATACCTTTCTCTCTATTTTTTTTGCAAACACTCAAAGCGACTTCAATACATTCTTTATGTTCATCATGGCTTAAAGTGGCTGATTCCCCAGTTGTTCCAACAGGAACGATCGCATCTATTCCATTATCAATTTGTCTTTGGATTAAGCACTCATAAGTGTTTAAATCTAATTTTCCATTTTTAAAAGGGGTAACAAGAGCTGTCATTGCCCCTACAACTTCGTTTGTTAATTGCATTCTTTCCTCACTTTTGCAAAGTTAAAATAGAGGCTTGTTGTAAATTAAAATATTCTTTAGCAACTCTAGTAATATCTTCTAATTTCAAAGCTTCAAAGTTCTTTTCAAAATTTAGCAAGACTTCTAAATCTCCCCTTGCAGCATAACTTCCAAAAAGATTGGCTACACTGCTGGAGCTTTCAAGCTCATTTAGAAAACTTGCTTTCATATTTAACTTTACTTTATCCAGCTCTTTTTGTGTGATTTTGCCTTGTTGGATTTTATCAATTTGGGCTAACAATTCTTTTTCTAGTTTTGCAAGACTAACTCCAGAATTCGCTAAAGCCATAAACATAAACATGCCCTCATCAATTAAATCCATATTATAAGCATAAACTTCGGCTGCAAGGCGTTTTTTATCTACAAGCTCACTAACAAGCTTAGCACTTCTTCCGCCACTTAAAATTTCTCCTAATGCACTAAGGGCAATTTGATCTTTGTGGTTAAAGGGTGGGATTTTAAAGCCTAGAGCCAAGATTTCTACTTCTGTGCTTTTATGGATAGCACTGCGTCTTAATCCATCTTGTTTGGGTTCTTTTGCATAAACCTGTGGAATTAAATCTTGAGTGTTTTTGATTTTTTCAAAATGTTTTTTTACTTCTTTTAAAGCCTCTTTTTCATCTACATCTCCAGCAATTACAATGATAGCATTTTTAGGTTGGTAGTAGGTTTTATGAAATTCTTTGATTTCTTCAATTTTCCAATTTCTAATATCATCCATGAAGCCAATAGGTGTCCAATGATAAGGGTGATATACATACGCAGTGTTAAAGAGCCTAAAATATAAATACCCCATAGGATTATTGTCTGTTCTCCATAATCTTTCTTCAGCAACTACATTGCGTTCAGGTTGGAATTCCTCATCTTTTAAACTAAGATTTTGCATAAGTTCAGAAAAGAGCTCTAAAGATTTTCCTAGATTTTGCGTGCTTGATTTAATATAATAATGTGTATAATCAAAACCCGTAGAAGCATTTGTAGAGCCTCCAAAGCCTTTAACGATTTTATCAAATTCTCCTGCTTTTAGGTTTTTACTAGATTTAAAATTTAAATGTTCTAGCATATGGGCTATTCCACTTTTTCCCATAGTTTCGTTGCGACTCCCTACTTTATAAAAAATATCTGTAGTGATTACATTGCTTTTATTTTTAAGGGGGATAATAATCACTTCTAAGCCATTTTGTAAAACATTTTTATAATGTTTTGGCAAAGATGATTGAAAAGATGTCTCTTGTGCCATTAAAACTCCTACAAAAAATATCAATAAACTAAAAATTTTTCTCATAATTTTGCACCTACTGCTAAAGCTATATTATCAAAGCCATCTTGTTGTAATAAACTTAGCAACTCTTGATTAATTGTTTGAACTACAAAAGGACCTTCATAAATAAAAGCGGTATAAATTTGCACCAAGGAAGCTCCATATAAAATCCGCTCATACGCATCTTTGGCATTGAAAATACCGCCTACACTAATTAAAGTTGCTTTGTTTTTTAGTATTTTACCTAATTCTTTTGTAATTTCTAAACTTTTTTGTTTTAAAACTGCTCCACTTAATCCACCTATTTCTTTAGGATTTGGCACAAGCGAATAATCTAGTGTTGTGTTTGTGGCAATAATTCCTTTAGCCCCATTATTAATTGCTTCATCGGTTAATTCTAAAATATCTTGCATAGGTAAATCAGGAGCAAGTTTTAAATAGATGGGTTTTTGATAAACCTTGCAGAGCTCTACAATAAGTTCTTTTACAAAGCTTTTATTTTGTAAAGCTCTTAAATTAGGAGTATTTGGAGAGGAGATATTGATACTTAAATAGTTGCTAAGATTTGCAAAATCTTTTGCAAGTTTTAAATAGTCGTTTAAAGCGTCTGCTTCAGGGGTGGTTTTGTTTTTGCCAATGTTAATTCCTAAAGGAATGGCAAAAGGATAGAGTTTTTGCACTCTTTTGGAGATTGTTAAAGAGCCTTCATTATTAAACCCCATAGCATTTTGAATGCTTTCTTCTTGAATATGTCTCCATACTCTAGGTTTTGGATTTCCGCTTTGTGGTTGTGGAGTAACTGCACCAAGCTCTAAATGTGAAAAACCTAATGCACAAAGTGGTCTTATCATCGTGGCATTTTTGTCAAATCCAGCTGCAAGTCCAATAGGGTTGTGAAATTGCATTCCATCAATGTTTTGTGTCAATGTTTTGTTTTCTACCTCTGTTTTTTTAGATAAGTAGGACAAAATAGGAGGAAAAAAGTCAGCAATTTGGCACATTATATTGGCTAATGTGTGAGCTTTTTCGCAATCTAATTTAAAAATATAGGGGCGTATAGATTTGTAATAAGACATTCATACCTCTTTTGCATAACAATTGCTTAAATTGTAGCATTTTTTATTTAATGTAGCATAAAGCTTTTTGGATTTTTGTTCTTAAATAAAAAACTTAAAGTGATTGGATAGATTTAATTTTTTATACAAGAAGAGAAGCTGTATTTAAATAGGTGGCTTGCAATGCTTTCTAAAATGTGCGTGAATTTGATTTTGATAATACTTTGCATAAAAATTGGTAACATGCTAAATGATAGATTTTTTATGGTTTATCATAAATTTTATAGGAGTATTAATAGTTTGAAAACTTAACAAAAATTTTATAATTTTCAAAAAGAATAATCTTGGCTATCAGTATCTTTCTTGTATGGATTTGGCGACAATCATTAGTCTTATTTAAGATGGACTATAAATTTTTAATGAATTTAAATAAAAATCATTGAAGAGATATTTAAAAGCAATGGAAGAATTAAATAAAACATTTAATGAAAAGTTTTTTGGGAGATTGTTAAAGATTAAGGGAGTTACTAGGAAGTCTATTGCAATTAATCACAATTATAATAGCAAAATACCAAAAAAGATAAAGTTATCTAGAATTTATAGAAGCTTTTAAAAGTTCAAGAGGAGGTATTTTGTGGAAGCTTGTAAAGAATATTGCAAGAGATAAAAACCAAAAGAAAAGTTTTTAGTTTTTAGTCTCTTGATTTTATTTTTTTTGTTAAAAGATATTGTTTATGTGGTTTTTATATTGAAAATTTTGCTTAAATAAGAGTTTAAATGGAAAAGCTATTTTATATCCTCTAAAGGAATATGGAGGTTTTTGGCAATCCCATCTAAAACACCGTTGATGAATTTTTTAGAATTTTCTGTGCCAAAATTTTTGGCAATTTCTATAGCTTCGTTAATAACAATAGCTCTATCTTGCTTAGCACATACAATCTCATAGGCCCCAAGGCGTAAAATTGCTCTTTCCATATCGCCAATTTTTGCAAAATCCCAACTTTTTAGTTGGTGGGCTATTCTTAAATCTAGCATGGACAAATTTTCAAGAACGCCTAAAAAAAGCCCTCTAGCAAACTCTTTTTGGGCATTTTTGATTTTTTGTTCTTCTAAAATCTCATCAAAAAATTTTCCTATTTCTTCATTTCCGCTTCCATAAGCATATAAAAGCTGGACTACTGCTCCTCTAGCTTGAGTTCTTGTTGCCATTTATGCTCCAATCTTGCGGTAAAGATTAACAAGCTCAATAAGCCCACTCATCGCTTCAAAACCTTTATTTCCTGCTTTGGTTCCTGCACGCTCAATAGCTTGTTCAATGCTATCAGTTGTTAAAACACCAAAAGTTACTGCTGCACCATAGCGGATTGTAACATTTGCAATCCCTTTAGTAGCTTCTGCGCTTACATAATCAAAGTGGGGAGTAGAACCTCTAATCACTGCCCCTAAACAACAAACCCCATCATAATCTCCTTGTGCTAAAACTTTTTCTAAAACAAAGGGGATTTCAAATGCTCCTGGCACTAAAATATGAGAGAGATTTTCCTCCTCGCCCCCATGACGCAAAAAGCAATCTCTAGCACCCTCAACTAAACGGTCTGTGATGAGGTGGTTAAAACGGCTTGAAATAATAGCAATTTTCTCATCGCCTAGTAATGATAAATGTCCTTCTATAATTTGCATCTTTTATCCTTTAATGATGTGATTGATTTCTAAAATCTGTGAAAGTAAGGTTTTTAGCTCGCTAGGAGTTAGCATATTAGGTCCATCGCTTAGAGCGTTTTTAGGATTTGTATGCACTTCGCTAAAAAGTCCATCAATCCCTACCGCACTTGCAGCCCTAGCTAAAAGAGGGGCAAATCTCGCATCTCCTCCACTTTTGCCTTTTGCACCTCCTGGCATTTGCACCGCATGTGTGGCATCAAAAATAACAGGTGCAAATTCCCTCATAATTGCAAGAGAACGCATATCTACCACTAAATTTCCATAGCCAAAGGTGCTTCCACGCTCACTTAGGTAAATTCCATATTCTAAAGATTGTTTAAAAGTAGCTTCCTCTCCACCTCTTGTTTTTATGGCTTTTAAAACAGAATATTGCATATCAAGAGGATTCATAAATTGTCCTTTTTTGATATTGAGCTTGCAAGAGCTTTTTGCAGCTTCTACAATCAAATCGGTTTGGCGACAAAGAAAAGCAGGAATTTGCAAAACATCTACAACCTTGGCTACTTCCTGAACCTGTGTGGTTTCATGGATGTCAGTTAGGAGTTTGTAGCCAAATTTTTGCTTGATTTTTGCTAGGCTCTCTAAGCCTTTTTCTAAACCTGGTCCGCGATAAGATTCTAAACTTGTGCGGTTTGCTTTATCAAAACTTGCTTTAAAATAAAAATCCACTTCTTTATTTTGGCTAATAGGTTTTAATGCTTCTGCAATTTCTTCTAAAATTTCATCATTTTCAATAACGCAAGGTCCTGCTATTATAATCATTATTTATCCTTTAATTAAATTAAATTCATGTTTTTTAAAATCATAACTATACACTTCTCCACTTTCAATAATATAGTGCCAACCATAAATATTGAGTGTGCGTGCTAGGTATTTTTCTTTAACTTGTGGATAGGTAAATAAGTTTGCAATTTGTTGTTCAATATTGAGTTGTTCTGTAAGGTAGGAACGCATAGTTTTGGTTTTGGGCTTTAGAGCTAGAACTTGTTCTTTTACTTTGTCTAGCAGTTTAAGCCAATTGCTGACATTTGGCATTTTGGTAAAATGCTCTTCTTCATAAAGGGCAGAGCAACCCCCACAATGAGAATGTCCGCAAATGATAATGTTTTCAACTTGCAACTCTAAAAGTGCATATTCAATAGCAGAAGTGGTGGCTAGGTATTCATCAGCTTTGCGATAGGGGGGGACGATATTTGCGATATTTCTTACTACAAAAAGTTCCCCTGGAAGCGTATTTGTAATGAGGTTTGGAACGACACGAGAATCTGCACAGCCCACAAAAAGCGTGTGTGGATTTTGCCCTTCTTTTAGGTTTTCAAAAAGAGTTTTGTAATTTTCAAAATCTTCTTCTTTGAATTTAACCGCACCTTCAAATAACATATCAATAGAATGTTGTGCCACAGATTTCCTTTATGGTTTTAAATTTGTAATATTTCCTAATTTTTCAGAAACATCTTGCCCTATGCTATAAAGATAGAGTTCTACGCGACGATTTTTGGCTTTTAAATTTGGGATTTGATTGCTTACAACAGGGGAAAATTCTCCCTCGCCTCCTCCACTAATTCTCTCTTTTGCAACCCCTTCTGCTTTTAAAAAATCAGCAACATTAATCCCTCTTGCAATAGAAAGCTCTAAATTGTCTTTAAATTGTGCGCCTTGTCTCATAGGTGTATCATCAGTATGTCCGATAGCTTTTATTAAAACTTCTTTTGGAAGTTTATTGAGTTCAACACTTAAGCGTTTTAAGAAAGAGATTCCACTATTTTGTGTAAGCACAGCACTTCCATTTTCAAACAATAAAGCATCAGGAATGCGGATAATTACTCCTTTTTCAGACTCTTCTAATTCTACAGCAGGACCCTTTGCAAGACGATTAACCTCATTATAATCAGTAATTAAACTTGCAAAAATATTTACAACATTATCCATTTCAATGTCGGTTTCAATGGGGGTTGCTTTTACAATGGAGGGGGGATTAATTTGTGTCATAGAGCCTTTTTCTAAAACTGATAGAGAGCCTTCTAGAGAGCCGATAGCTTGTGCTATTCTTTCTTTATCAAAGCTAGCCATTGAAAGCAAAAGGATAAAAAATGTAAGAATTAAAGTAACCATATCTCCATAGGTTCCAAGCCAAAGAGGAACACCATTTGGACAATCACAAGGCGGACATTTTTTTTCTGCCATTTTTATCCCTTTCTTAGAAAATTTATTTCTTATTATAGCTTTTAATTGGTTATAATAAAATTTAAAATTCAATAATTTTGAAGGAAAATTTTTGAGTAGCATTATTGATTTTATTGTGAATTTAGTAGGCGATCTTGGTTATTTTGGTATTTTTTTTATGATGTTTTTAGAGAGTAGTTTTATCCCTTTTCCTAGTGAAGTGGTGATGATACCTGCTGGATATTTAGCACATAAAGGCGAGATGAACTTGTTTTTGGCTATTGTAAGTGGTGTGCTTGGCTCTCTTGTGGGGGCATTGCTAAATTATTTTTTAGCACTTTTTTTAGGAAGGGCATTTTTAATTCGCTATGGAAGATATTTCTTTTTTAAAGAAGAAACGATGCAAAAAATGGAAAGCTTTTTTAAAAAGCACGGACATATTTCTACATTTAGTGGGCGTTTAATACCTGTTATTAGACAATATATTTCTTTGCCTGCTGGAATTGCAAAAATGAATTTGGCACTTTTTTGTTTTTATACGAGTTTGGGGGCTGGAATTTGGGTAGTTATTTTGGCATTTCTTGGATATTTTCTGGGGCAAAATGAAGAGTTAATCAAAGAGTATTTGCATTTAATTACGCTTGGGCTATTAGTTTGCATTACGCTTTTAGTAGCTTTTTATGTTTGGTGGCAAAAAAGAAGAGCTATTTAGCTTTTAGGTAGTAATCATACCATTCTTCTAGCGTGTAGAGACTCCATAACATCTTTGCTCTTTTTTCTTCACCATATTTTTGTGTATTAAAGCAAAGATTATGGATTTCCTCTTTGCTAAGAAAATCGTATGCAATTTTACTATTGTTTAAGCGTTCTAAAATAATGTCTTTTAAATCGTGATTTACCCAATCTTTTAAAGGAACTTCAAAACCTCTTTTTGGAGCATTTATTATTTCTTTATCTAGGTGGATTTGTGCAAGTTGCCTTAAAAGATATTTTGTGGTTTTGCCTTTTATTTTAAGTGTATCACTTAAGCGTGGTGCAAATTCTATCATTTCTTTAGATAAAAAGGGAGAACGCCCTTCTAAAGAATTTGCCATGGTAGCAATATCCATTTTAGGCAATAAATCACTAAGCAATAAATTTTTAGAATCTAAATAAAGCATTTGTGAGAGCTTAGAGAGAGGCGAGTTAAAAACCTCTTCTAATTCTTTTTGAAATTCTTTGTTATAGGCATTTTCAAAATTAAAATATCCGCAAAAAATATCTGTTGTGGCATGAAGATAGTAGGATAAAAAATCATTTTGGTAAGTTTTTGCCATTTGCAAAAGGCGGTAAAAATAATTATAGAGCGACTTTTTTTCTTTGGGAGAAGGGAGGATATTGGATAAGAAGCCAAAAGGCTTGATTTTTGAAACTAATAAATGTCCCACATAGCGTCTATATCCACCAAAAAGCTCATCAGCTCCATCTCCATTTAAAATAACACTTAAATGCTTTTTGGCTTCTTTGGCAACATAAAAGCTTGGGATTGCAGAGCTATCTGCAAAAGGGCGTCCATAGTTTTGTAAGATTTTATGTATGTCGTTTTTAAGGTGGGGGGTGATTTTTAGTGTGGTGTGGTTTGTGTGAAAGGTTTTGGCTGTAATTTCTGCAAGATGGGATTCATCATAACTTCCGCTAAATGAGATAGTAAAGGTGCGTAAATTTGGTTTAATTTTAGAAGCTAGTGCAACAATTAAAGAGCTATCAATCCCGCCACTTAAGAATGCTCCTACTTCTAAATCTGAAGATTCTATGCGGTTTTGCAAACTGCGTATTAAAATTTCTTCACAAAGTTTAAGAGCCTCTTTTTCATCGGTAATTTTTGGTTTTAGATAATAATCTAAAAGATTGAAATAAGGCTTTATGCTAAAGTGATGCGAAGATAAATCATATTCTCCATAAGTTCCATTAGGCAAGGAATGGCAGTTAAGATAAGGGGTGCCATCATGGAAGAAAAATCCGCTTTGTAGAAAGAATTTTAAACTTTCATAATCTATTTGTGGTTGTTTAAAGCATAAAAGTGTGTTTAGCTCACTACCAAAGGCTAAAGAATCTTTATCTTGATAGAAAAAAAGAGGCTTTTTTCCCATTCTATCGCGTGCAAAGAAGATTTTTTGTTTTTGTCTATCATAAATAGCAAAAGCAAACATTCCATCTAGTTTTTCTAAAAAGTTCATTCCGTATTTTAAATAGAGTGCTAAAAGGGTTTCTGTGTCGCTACTGCTTATAAAATTGTCCGCCAGTTCTTTTCTTAGCTCTTTGTGATTATAGATTTCTCCATTAAAAACAATGATAGCGTGATCTTTTTGCATAGGTTGGTGTCCGCTTGGGCTTAAATCTTGAATAGAAAGCCTTGCATGGAAAAAAGAGATTAACCCCCCTTTGCTTTCCTCATAAAAGCAACCGCTATCATTAGGCCCACGGTGTGCCATAAGGGGATAGATTGTTTCAAGAGAAATTTTGTTTAAATTAATACTGCCTGCAATGCCACACATTTTATTCCTTTTTGACTTTGTAGATTAAAAGATTGGGTTCATCTTTTATAAGTTCCATAGTTTTATTTTCTTTGAAAATTATCCATGAGATGATATTACTATAAAAATAATCATTGTCTAACAAAAGAGTAAAATTTTGCCAATGGATTTTATTTAGATTTAGTCCTGTTTGTGTTTGCAGGGTATAAAAATTCTCATAAATAGAATAAGTTTTGTGGGTAGTGGGGAGATTTTTAGAATCTGTTTGCAATAAAAAGAATTTATCTTTATGTTTTTTGCCATTGATGATATTAAGCGAGGAAAAAGAATCAATATTTTTAGTTAAAGCAAGCATTTGTGTAGGTAAAATCCAATAGACATCTTTTTTGGGGATTAATAAAGCTTCCTTTTGGTTTAGGATTTCTTTAAAAGAGTTGGGATTTGCTTTGTAGTCTTGTAATAAATTTTCATAAAGAAAGTTCCATTGAGATTTTGGAAGATTTTCCATTTTGCTAGCTAGAGCTAAAGAGAGATTTTTGGCTAGATTGCTTGATGGGCTAAGCAAGATTAGTGAGAGAGGATAGTTGATATTTCCAGAGTGTCTTCCACCATCTAAAAGCAAAGTTCCTTTAGTAAAATAGGAGAGTGCATAGCCATAATCCCACCAAGAAAATAAAATATCCCCTTCTTTTAAGTCTTTATCCAATGCTTTAAAGCTTGAAAGCGTGGCATTGTCTAAGATGGGTTTTGGAAGAGTATAGGAGAGATTAGACACAATTAGAACAAAGAAAATGGCACTAAGTGGGAGGGTAGTGCTTTTAAAAAATCTTTCTAAAAAGGCACAGGAAACAACAAATCCTAAAGATAAAATAGGGGCTAAAAACATACTAAAACGCACGCCAAGCTTTAAAGAGGCAAAACCTAAAAGACAAAAGGGGAGCAAAAGCAAAAAAGGATAAAAAGATTTCTTACTAAAAAAATAAGCTCCTAAGAGTAAAAATCCAAACATTCCCAAAATAAAGCCTAATAAACCATTAGAACGCACAATAAGATTTATAAGATTAGTAGGAGTTGTTTCTAAAATACTAAAAACAACAGAAGCATAAATATAGTGCTTAGAATATTGTGTTTGTGAAAAAAAATAAGCCTTAATTTGTGAAAAAATGGGATTAAAAAGTCCAAAATAAAAACTAAAGATAAGAGCAATTAAAAAGCTTAAGAGAATAAGGTTTTTGTGGTTGCTTTTTTGAAGAAGAAGTAAAACAAAAAGCATAAGAAAGCCAAAATAAGAAGGAGTTAAAACAATTAAAAATAGGGAAGAAATTTGTAAAATCTGAAAGAAAGAATAAGATTTTTTAAAAAATAAGAAAAAAGAAACACACAAATAAAGCAAAAAAGACAAAAAAAGAATGTTTTGGATACCATTATGCCAAAGTGTAGCTAGTAGTCCAAAAAGTGCAAAAAACACAAGAAATTTAAAATTTTCTCTTAAGAGATGTAAATATAAAAACAAAAGACTGAGCAAAGGTAAGGAAAGGATAAGCATATCTGTATCAAAGTATCCTGCACCTACGCGTTGGTAAAAATGGGGCGAAGTAAGAGCTAAAAAGGATCCTAAGAATGCTAGGATTTTTGAAGATAGCAAAGAGAGATTAGAATGGATTTTTAAAATCACAAAGCACCAAATATAAATAATAATCCCAAAACTACAAGAAGCAATAATGCTTAAAAAACTAAGTGTAAAAGATAGTCCAAAAAACTTTGCAAAAATTCCCGCAAATAAGGAAAGGAGAGGAATATTAAAATTAAAAGATTCTAAAAATTCTTTTGTGCCTTTTGCGTAAAAATATGAATCATAAGAGGTTAAAATCAGGCTATTTTCAAAAAAATTTCTAGAATCTTGTAAAAATTCTTGATAATCTAAAATATGAAAAAAAATATGAAAAAAAATAAGAAGACAAATAAGAAGAAAGTGTTGGTAAAAGGATTTGTCAGAAAAAGAAAGTAATTTTTGCAAATTCTTAAAAAGTCCAAAATCTCCCAAAAAGGAGAAAGAGAAATTATCTCTTTGAGAATTGTGGGCTTCTTCTTGCTTTGCGTTTTCCGTATTTTTTACGCTCAACAACTCTTGAATCTCTAGTAAGTAAGCCTTTTGGCTTTAAAATGCTTCTAAAGTTTGTATCGTAAGCTACAAGAGCTTTAGAAATACCATGTCTTAATGCTTCTGCTTGTGCAGAATAGCCACTACCCATTGTAACTGCTACAATATCTACACTCTTTTCTTGTTTGGTAAGTAGAAGGGGTTGCATTACTTTCATTTTAATAGCTTCATGTCCGCCTAACCAACTGTTTAAATTTGTGTCATTAATGCTTAGCTTTCCAGTTCCAGGAGTTAGCCATACTTTTGCGATAGCTGTTTTTCTTTTTCCGGTTGCATAAATTTTTGCCATTTTGTTTCCTTACTTTGTTACTTGTGCGGTGTGAGGATGGTTTGCATCACAATAAACTTTTAGCTTTTTAATCATAGCTCTACCAAGTTTTGTTTTAGGAAGCATACCGCGAACTGCTAATTTATAAAGCTTTTCTGGATGCTTTTCTAACATTTCTTTAAGAGTTTTTGATTTTGTGCTACCAAAGTAACCTGAATGCGTAAAATACTCTTTGTCTTCAAGCTTCATACCGCTAAATTTTGCTTTAGGAGCATTGATTACAATTACAAAATCTCCACAATCTACATTGGGTGTGTAGTTTGGCTTGTGCTTACCTCTTAGAAGAGTTGCGATTTCTGTGATAAGACGACCAAAAGTCTTGCCTTCTGCATCAAGAACAACCCAGTCGCGTTTGATTTCAGTGGCTTTTGCCATTTTGGTAATATTCATAATTTTACCTTTCCTAATTAAATTTGCTTAAATTTCTAAAAAATGGAGCTAGAATTATAACCAATAATCATTAAATATAGCTTAATTTAAGCTTTTTTTATGGTTTTTACAAGGAAATAAAAAAGTGCAAATTGTTGCTAAAATCTTGTGAATTATAGTGTAAAGTAGCAAAAATTTCTATAAAAAATAAATCCACACCATAAGGATTTGGAAGTTCAAAAATTATAGCTTTATAACCAAAAGAGCTAAATTGGTATTCAAACTCTCCTTTGTGATTGTTAAAAGTGATTTTTTTAAGCTTTAGATTGTCTTTTATAAGTTCAAGGAAGCTTTTTGTATGCAAGTTTAACCAAATTTGTTGTTGGTGCAAAGAGATTAAATGATTGTTGTGAGATTTTGTTTTAAAAGAGAGAAGCAATAAAGCACCTCCAATGATTAAAAGAACAAGCACAGGCAATAACACAAGAGCCTTTTTAAAGGACATAGGAAAATTCCTCAAAAAGCAAAAGATCGCTTAGGCATAATGTTTTGTCTTTTGTAGAGTTGTTTGTGCTACAAAGTGTGATGATAAAACCTAATTTGTGAGTTTTAATATTAAAACTTAGAATATTTGGGGCTAGAATTTCTATGTTTTGGTGGGTTTTTAAGAGCAGTTGGTTATCTTTTAGGAAGATTTTTGTTTGTGAGTTTTTGCCAAGAAGATAGATTTTTGGCGAAATTTTAATTTTTTCATTATTTTTTAGAGCATCTTTTATAAAAATGGGTAGATTTAAAGAAATATGCCTAGAATCTAAATCTAAAATTTTAGCTCTAAAGGTTTGTTTGTAAAAACTTTGAGAGTTTTGGTTTTCGTAAGTAAAAAGGGCATAATCTGCTCTTTTAAAAATACTGTTACAAGTATTGTGTCCTACAGTTTGTGGGAATGCTAAGATTTTTGCTTCTAATGCTTGATTTTTTAAATTTACAGATTCTAAAAAGCCACTAAAACAAGGATAGGAGTAACCATCAACAAGGGCAAAATCATTAAGTGGGATTAAAAATTCTAAAGAATTTTGCATAGATTGGATACTATTTGCCAAACCTAATCGTAAATGGTTTTTGAAAATTTGCAGAGAAGTTTTGGTTTGCAAGGTTAAAAAATAGTTTTCATCCTCTAAGTTTTTAAATTTTTGTATTTCTAAAAAGCTTGTGCTAAAAATTCCTATAAAAAGCCCAAAAATAAAGAGAACAATCAATGCTTCTAAGAGGCTAAAGGCTTTCATTGTAACTCTAAAACAAGAGGGGGTAGAGGTGTGGAAAAAGAAGAAAGATAAATACAATCTTTCCCTAAACTGTTACATAAAGAAACATTTTCCAAAAGCTTAAAATGGGGAATTGCAAGCTCTTGTGTATTTTTGTATTCCTTAAAATAGGAATTTTGCAAAAAGTTAGCCAATACAATACCGAGCAATACAAGAGCTAATAATAATTCTAATAGACTAAAGGCTTTTTTAAAACGAGACATTCACATTCCTTGCAAAATGAGTTTATTTAAAATAAATCATATTTAAGTTTATTAGGATAGTATATCTTAAAAAAGCACAAATGCAAGAAAGGTTTTAGGATTTGGTAAGCTATTTTCCACTGAGTGAAATTGTATTTTATTCTTTAGAATTAGAGGTAAAACAAGAAAATTTGCAAGACTTGCTTGAAGAAAAAATTTGTCTTATTTTGGGATTAGATAGAGAATGTGAATATTTTTTGTCTTATTGTTATGTAAATCAAAAATACCATTGCATATTAATAAACAAAGATAAGCTTAAAAACTTTAATCAAAAAAGTAGTTTTCTTACAAGTCCTATTTTTGTGCTACAAGCTTTGTATGCTAAAGAGGGGCTTTGTGGTTTTATTTTGCAAGATTTAAAAGATTTGGCATTTGTGTGGATAGAAAATGCAAAAATTATTTTTTATGAGCTTTTAAAACAAGAAGAGATTTGTGATTTTATAAAAATGCAAAATAAAGATTTTAAACTCTATTATTTTTCATGCAATATAGAAGAAAATGAGAAAATTTTGGAGTTTAAAAAAGAGTTACAAAAAGAAATTACTTTAATAGAAAATTGTTTTAAAAAAGAAGAATTAGAGAAGAAAAATGTGCCAAATTTTATCCCCAAAAAAGACACAATAAATCTTTTTAAAAATCTATCTTTTAGGTATTTGTCAATCTTTTGTATCAGTTTTTTATTATTTTTGATTTATCCTTTGTATTTGTGGTTTTTAGGAATGACTTTAGAGGATAAAAATCAAAAAATAAGACAAAATTTAGAAGAATTAAATTTGCAATTAAAATTAAAAAATGAGAAAAAGAGCAAAGAAGAAAAGGAGTTACTAAGAGCTAAAGAAGAATTGCAAAATCTAGAGAAGATTTATTTGCAAAATAAAAATTATCTTTCTTTAATTAATCCGCAGAAAAAATATTTTCTTCCCATTTTTGCCGAGATAAATACTCTTCTTTTGCAAAATAATCTAAAGATTGTATATCTTTTTTATGAGGATGGACAATTTTATTTATTGCTTTTTGGAGGGGATTTTTATTCCTTATTTCCGCAAATTGAAAAATATGTCAAAGTGTTAAGTTTTAGCGATTTAAATCCTTATTACTCTTTGCAATTGGAAGCTAAATGAAAAAAGTAAAATTTACAATTTTGGAAGATTTTTTACAAGAACGCACTAAAAGAGAGCTTGTTCTTTTAGCATTTTTGGTGTTGGTTGTGAGTGCTTATTTGAGTTTTTTTATCATTTATCCAAAGGTTAGGCAAAGTTATGAAAAGACATTAAATAATTATCAAAGCTTAAATGCAAGAGTGCAAGAGTTGCAAGGGAAGCTAGAGTTTGGCGAAGAATTAGATTATGCAAAATTAAAAACTAATTTACAAGAAATAAAAGAAAAAATAAAGGATCAAGATGAGCAAATACAAACTTACAAAAATGGCTATTCTTCTTTAAATGTTTTACTTTTTGAATTAAACAATAGAAAGCTTTCGCAAATTGCTTTTTCTTTTGAAGGGAGGAAAATTGTGCTTAGTGGGGATTTGGCATTTGAAGAGCTTTTTAGTTTTATAGAAGAGATTGATAGAGATTTTAATTTTACACAAATTCACTCACTTAGTGTTTATCCAAGTGCGTCAGTGCTTACATTTTATATGACTTTATTGGATTTAAAGGAAGAAAAATGAGGCTTGTAGTATTTTATGTTCTAGCAGTAGGGCTTCTAGAGGCAAAGATTGTAGATAATTTTCTTTATTTTAAAGAATTTTCACAAGCCAATCTTAAACTAGAGGCAATCTTGGGAGAAAGCGTAAAAATTAATGGGAGTTGGCTAAAAAAAGAGGAAGAAATTTTAGATTACAAAATAGTTTTGATTGTTTATCCTTGCGTGCAATTACAAAAAGAGAGTAAATCTAAAACATTATGTTTTGAGGATAGTTTTAAAGGCAAATAATGAAAGTGATTTGGCTATTTTTTAGTTTTTTAGGATTAATTTTTGCATGTGAGAATAGATCTTTTGATTTGTATTTGGAAGAAGCACAAGTTAGCATTCAAGAGGTTTTAGCTCATCTTGCTAAGGAATGTTCTTTTAGTGTGGTTTATGATGACGAAGAGATTGGGGAGAGATTAAGTAGAAAGTTGCCCATTATTAATATCAAAAAAGGGGGTTTGGATGATATTTTTGAATTGCTCTTTGAAGTGGCAAATTTACATTATTCTTATGCGAACAAAAAGTTAAATCTTAGCATTTTGCAAACCCAAACTTTTAAAATCAATTATCTTGGAACAAATAGAGAAGGTAGCTCTAGCACTTCAGTGCTTATCAATAAAGATACTAAAGAGCAATCCTTTGAGGGAGGAACGCAAGGATTTAGTAAATCTGGTGTGGATATTGTAAGCTATGATGGGTTTAATTTTTGGGAGAATATTAAGCAAGAGCTAGAAGAGCTTTTAGGAGAAGATGTAGGAATTGTTATCAACAAAGGAGCAGGGCTTATTAGCATAAAGGGGGATCAAAAACAGCTAAAACTTGCTAAGACTTATATGGATACTTTACATAAAAGGCTTCAAGCACAAGTGATGATTGATGTGAAAATTTTAAGTGTTTTGCATAGCAATACAAACACTACTGGGATTAATTGGGAGGGGCTTTATGGATTGCAAAATATTAACATTTTAGGAGCAAGTGAAAATTCTAACTTAGGGGGAGAGGGGAATTTAGGAAATAGTAGTGGGATTAATATCATAGGAGGCACTAAAGCTAGTAGGACTTATGGGCTAAATATTGTCCATCAAGGATTAAGCTTGAATGAGATAGTAAAATATCTAAAAACCTATGGAGAGGTAAAGTCTATCTCAAATCCTAAAATTTTAACCCTTAATAACCAACCTGCAATGATTAGTGTAGGAGATATTTTGCGTTATAAAAAAAGCACGATTTATCAAAATACGAACGCACAGACTACGCTAACCAATAAAGATAGTGAATATCCAAGTATTTTTGCAGGAGTTTTACTAGACATTACACCTTTAATTTTTGGTAATGAAGTGATTTTAAAAATCAATCCTTCTATTACTAAGACCAAAGAGAATAGAATAAATCTTCCTGCTCTTGCATTTGAAACTCCGCCAAATCTTACGACAAATCAGCTTTCTTCTATAATTAGGGTTCAAGATAAAGAAAAGATAATTTTAGGGGGATTAATTTCAAATACTTCAAGCAAAAAGGAGAGTAAAATTCCATTGCTTGGAGATTTGCCTTTGCTTTCTTATGTTTTTTCTTATTCTCAAACTTTAGAGAGCAAAGAAGAAATTATTTTTATTATAGAGCCTAAAATTATCCATAAAAAACCACCTACATTAAAATCATTAGGTTATGAAATGCTAAAGGATTAAAATGTTAAAGATTGCTGTTTGTTTGCTGGGGTGCGGTGTTTTGTTTATGGTTTTACCTTTATTTGTAAAGATGGAGCAACCCTCTAAAGAGGTCTTTAAAGCTCCGCTAAAAATCGCAAAGCCATGTTATTATGTGAGTGTGCAAAATCTTCATTTAAGACAAGCTCCGCATTTGGATTCTCCAATTCTTGCAAAATTACCTAAAAATACAGAAATTTGTAAATATGAGGGTATGGAAAATGATTTTTTAAAAACATCAAAAGGGTATGTGTATTTTGAATATCTTTCGCTTATGCCTGTAAAAGAGGATAAGCAAGTGCAAAAAGCTAAAATTGTGCTAAGAAGCTATCCAAAAGAGCTAGATTGGTTTAAAAAAGCTAGTAGGGCTTTGGAAACAAAAGATTATAAGTTAGCCAAAATCCTAGCTTATAAGCAAAATTTAAAAGATCCGCTAGATTTTAGAAGTTATGAGATTTATGCTAAAACTCTCTACGAAGAAGGAGACAAAGAGGGTGCTAAAAGGCTTTTGCAAGCAGTTTTAAACTATGAATACAACACAAATTTACAAAATTTACTAAAGAGTTTTAAAGAGAAAATTTAGGGATAAAAGATGGTAGAAGAAATAGAGTTTTGTAGTGTGGATTTAAAAGTTGCTAGTCTTTTAAATTTAGAGCAAATGCAACATTTTGGGGCAATTTGTATAGATTTTAAAGAAGAAGTTTTACGCATTGCTTTGTTGGAGTTTAAAGAAGAGAGTGCAAAAATTCTACCTAAAATCTTAAGTTCTTATAAAATCCATTTTTGCAAAATTTCTAAAGAAAACTTTCAAGAAGTATTGCGTTTTTTGCAGATAGAGCAAAACATCGCCCATCTTTTAAATGAAATACCAAAACAAGGAATTGATAGCGAGGATTCTAAGATTGTTTTGTTGCTTGAAAATATTTTGCAAGATGCAATTTATAAAGGAGCAAGTGATATTCATATTGAGCAAACTATAAAAGAATGCAAGATTAGGTTTAGATTAGATTCTGTTTTAGTGGATAGATTGGTCTTGCCAAGTTATTTGAATGCTTCTTTGGTGCTTTGTTTAAAGCTTTTTTCTAATTTGAACATCGCTGAAGTTTCTTTGCCTCAAGATGGGAGATTTTCTTATGGGCTAAAAAATATCAAAGGAGAGGTTGTAAGCTATGATTTTAGGATTTCTACGCTTCCTTTAGTGGAGGGCGAATCTGTGGTATTAAGAGTGTTAGATCCCACAAGTGTAGCACTTCCCTTAAAAGAGCTTGGATTTTTAGAAAAGGAGCTACAAGAAATTTTAAAATTAGCAAATTTGCCTTATGGATTTGTGCTTGTCAGTGGCCCAACTGGGAGTGGCAAAAGCACAACTTTGCATGCAATTTTAAAACAAATCCAGCATAAAAATTTAAAAATCATTAGCCTTGAAGATCCCGTAGAATACCGCCTAGAAAATATTACACAAGTTGCCATTCATAAAGAAATGAGTTTTGCTTCTGTGTTAAAAAGTATTTTACGCCAAGATCCTGATGTGATTATGGTGGGAGAAATCCGCGATAAAGAAACACTAAAAGTAGCTTTGAGGGCTGCATTTACAGGGCATTTGGTATTTTCTACTTTACACACAAATGATGCACTAGAAACAATTCCAAGACTTATAGATATGGGGGTAGAGCCTTATTTTTTAAAAGAGGCATTAAGCGGAGTGATTGCTCAAAGGCTTTTAAGAAGATTATGTCCTATGTGTAAAAACAAAGAAGGTGAATTTTATAGTGCTAAAGGTTGTATGCGGTGTAACTTTACAGGCTTTAAAGATAGAATTGTGGTTGCAGAAATTTTAATAATGGATAGCAATTTAAAAAGTTTTATTGATGGAAAGATTACAAAAGATAAATTGCTAGAAATTTTACAAAAAGAGGGTTCTTATACTCTTTTGCAAAAGGCATTGGATAAAGCTAAAAGTGGCATAACTTCACTTAAAGAAGTGTATAGGGTAGTAAAGTGAATGCAAAAATTTGAAGTATTTTATAAGTATAATGGCAAAAAATTTCGCATTTTAAAAAGAGCGAAAAATAAAGAAGAAATTGAAGACTGGCTTTTAGTAAATCATTTTACTCTTTTAAAGATTGTTCCAAAAACATCTACTTTATTTTTAAGTAAAAATCCCTCTTATAAAGATATTTTAAACGCATTTTATCAATTAAGCTTATCTCTTAGGGCAAAAATCCCTCTTGAAGCTTCTTTGCAAAGCATTATAGAGCATACAAATAATAAAAAATTACAGCAAAGATTTTTACAAATTCTTTATCAATTAAAGGGTGGTAAAAATTTATCCAATGCTTTTAGGGAGGTAGGTTTTGAAGCATTTATTTGTGCGCTTATGGAAGTGGGGGAGCAAAATGGAAAAATAGAGGAGATGTTAAACTATGCTATTTTGTCTTTAAAAATGCAAAATAAAAATAAGAAAGCACTCTTTAGGGCACTTTTTTATCCTCTTTTTGTTGTGGTTGTTATGATTTTTGTATTTTTAGGGATTGTGCTTTTTGTGTTGCCTCAATTTGAAAATCTTTTTATAGATTTGGGGGCAAATTTGCCTTTTGCCACACTTAGTCTTTTATTTATTAAAGCTTTAGTGCTAGATTATGGCTTATTAAGCTTGGCTTTGGTTGGTGGAGGTATTTTTTTAATCACAAGTGCATATAAGAAGCTAGAAAAATTTGCAAATTTGATAGATTGTTATTTGCTTAAAATTCCTTTTTTAGGAGAAATGATTTATTATTCTCAAATTCATACTTTTTTTGTATTGTTTTTTTATTTAAGCAAGAGCGAAGTTCCTATAAAAAAGCGTCTAGAATGTGCCAGTGGAGCGATTTTAAACAAAGAATTAAAAAGGCGTTTAAAGTTAGTGTATTTGGAGATAGAAAAAGGGGTTTCACTTTCTTTAGCATTTAAAAAATCAAAGGTTTTAAATTTGCAAGGAGAATCGCTTATGCAATCCATTAAAGATGGCGAGGGCTTATTAAGTGCGCTTAGTATCATTAATGAGCTTTATGGAGAGATTTTAGAGGATAAGACAAGTCTAGTAATTGCAAGTTTAGAGCCTCTTGCTATTTTGTTTTTAGGGGTTTTGGTGTTGTGGCTTGGGCTTGGGATTTTCTTGCCACTTTGGGAATTGCCTATGCAACTTAAGAGCTTTTAGGCAATTTTGCTTAATCTTTTTATGAAGTATTCTATGCTTTCTATTTCGCTTTTGGTGCTTGTTTTTTCTCCATGTCCTGGGAAGATAGGAGTATCTTTGCATTTTTGAATATTTTCTAAAAAGCTTTGCAAACTTTCAAGCATTACTTGATGAGAGGAGTAAGGAAAATCACTCCTGCCTATGCAGTTTAAAAAAATAAAATCCCCACTAAAAATGATTTCTTCCTCGGGGTTTTTTTGATGGCTTAGGGTAATAATACTACAACCAGGAGTGTGTCCTGGATATGTGCTAAATTTAACATTAAATGCACCAAAATTAAAGGTATTTTGGCGATTAATATTATGAGATTGTGAAGTTTTTGTGTTAATTTCTTCTTTTTCTTTTGCTCCCACTAAAATATCAGGGGTTGAACTAGGAAGTCCTGTGCTAAAGCAGTCATTAACAAGCATAAAAGCATCTTCATAGGGACAAAGCAAAGGAATCTTTAGTTTTTCTTTTAATTCTTGATTGCTCCATACATGATCAAAATGCCCGTGTGTGTTTAAAATACATAAAGGATTTTTGGCATTTGATAAAACCCATTCTGTTGCATTAATTCCCGGATCAATAATAAGAGAGGTTTCATCCTCTTTATTACAAGCTAAATAGCAGTTTGTTTGGTATTCGCCAAAAGGCTCTCTTAGGATATAAAAATATTCATTTTCATAAATTTTCATTATTTTGCCTTTTATTTTTTAAAATCTTAGCATAAAGTCTCTTGTTAATATTTTACTGTTGTTACTTTTATATAAAAGTAAAAAGATTCTTGTCTAAAATTATTTAAAAATGTGCTTTTCTTTGTTATACTCTTTGAAATTATATCTAAAATCTTAAGGAAGAAATTATGAAAATTACCTACACTCTTACAGATGAATCACCCGCACTTGCGACTTATTCCTTTTTGCCTATTGCAAAAGCTTTTTTAAATCAAGCAGGAATTAGCATAGAAACTTCTGATATTTCTTTATCGGCTAGAGTTTTAGCACAATTTACTGATGCCAAAGATGAATTAAGTTATTTAGGAGAATTGGTGCAAAAAGAAGATGCAAATTTAATCAAAACTCCTAATATTTCAGCATCTATTCCGCAGTTAAAAGCAACTATTAAAGAGCTTCAAGAAAAGGGATATGTATTGCCAGATTTTCCAGACAATCCAAGCACACAAGAAGAACAAGAAATTAAAGAGAAATACCAAAAAGTATTAGGTTCTGCAGTAAATCCAGTTTTAAGGGCGGGAAATTCTGATAGGCGTTGCACAAAAGCAGTTAAAGAATATGCAAAGAAAAACCCTTATCGTGTTGTGCCTTTTTTGGATACTTGCAAAAGCAAAGTTTCCTATATGAAAGAGGGGGATTTTTTCTCTAATGAAAAAGCAGTATTAATAAAAGAAGATACCGAAGCTAGGATTGAATTTGTAGGTAGCAAAGGTGTAGAGGTGCTAAAAAAGGGGCTAAAATTAGAAAAAAATGAGATTTTAGACGCAACTTTTATGAGTGTAAATGCGCTTAGTTCTTTTTATAAAGAGCAAATTGAAGTTTGTAAAAAAGAGGATTTATTGCTTTCATTGCATTTAAAAGCTACAATGATGAAAGTGAGTGATCCTGTGATTTTTGGATATGCTATTAAGGCTTATTTTAGTGAATTATTTGATACATTTAAGGAAGAATTTGAAGCTTTAGCTATTAATCCAAACAATGGTGTGAGCGAGCTTTTAGCAAAGATAGAAAATTCCCCTAAAAAAGAAGCAATCTTAAAAAAATATAATGAAATTTTAGCAACAAGTGCGCCTTTATCTATGGTAAATTCTGATAAAGGTATCACAAATTTACATGTGCCAAGTGATGTGATTGTAGATGCTTCTATGCCTGCAATGCTTAAAAATGGTGCAAGATTATGGGATAAAGATGGAAAAGAAAAAGATACCAATGCACTAATTCCTGATAAAACTTATGCAACCATTTATGAGGCTGTGATTGAGGATTTACGCAAATTTGGCACATTAGATCCAACAAAATTAGGAAGCGTGTCTAATGTGGGCTTAATGGCTAAAAAAGCACAAGAATATGGTTCTCATGATAAAACCTTTATGGCAAAAGAAGATGGAATTTTTAGAATTGTAGATGCAAACAATCAAGTATTGTTAGAACACAAGGTGCAAAAAGGAGATATTTATAGAGCAAATGAAGCTAAATATGATGCGGTGTTGAATTGGATTGATTTAGGGATACAAAGGGCAGATATTACAGGAAGTGAGGCGATTTTTTGGCTAGATTCTAAACGCCCTAGCAATAAAATTATGATAGATTTTGTGGAGAAAAGACTGCAAGAGCTAGGTAAAAAAATTGCTATTTTACCTCCAAAAGAGGCGTGTTTGAGAAGTTTGGAGCTAATCCGTGCTGGAAAAGATGCGATTTCAATTAGTGGAAATGTATTAAGAGATTATTTGACAGATCTTTTTCCTATTTTAGAGCTTGGAACAAGTGCAAAAATGCTCTCTATTGTGCCTATGCTAAAGGGTGGGGCGATGTTTGAAACAGGTGCAGGAGGTTCAGCTCCTAAGCAAGTAGAGCAGTTGGTGGAAGAAAACCATTTGCGTTGGGATAGTTTGGGTGAGTTTTTAGCGCTTCAAGCAAGTTTGGAATTTTTTGCACAAAAAAACAAACACAACAAAGCTAAAGTTTTAGCAAATGCTTTAGATATTGCAATAGGAAAATGGCTAGAAAATAATAAAGCACCTTCACGCAAAGTAGGTGAAGATGATAATAGAACAAGCCATTTTTATTTAGCAATGTATTTTGCAGAGGCATTAAGTAAGCAAAATGAGGAAAAAGCCACACAAGAATTTTTTGTGAGTATTTTTGAAGAGTTCAAGCAAAATGAAGAAAAAATCCATAAAGAATATTTAAATGTACAAGGAAGCAAGGTAGATTTAGGTGGATATTATAAGCTAGATGATGCTAAATGTGATAAAATTATGCGTCCTAGTGCTACTTTTAATGCAATTATAGAAAGAATTTCTAGGGGCAATTAATTTTTGCCCTTTCTCTTTTTGCTTCTTTTTTGATTTTTTAAAAATATGATAGAGTTATGCTTTTTGTATGTGTTTCAAAGCTGGTAAAGTCTAGTTAATAGCAATAGCCCCTATAAACTTTAGTATAAAACTTCCTAAAAAGTTGCTTTGCTTTAAAATAAAATCCATTTTAAACTTAAAGAAAGTCAAAGTATTATCTATTTTTCTATGAAATTGCAAAATATTGGAGCTTTAAGCTTTAAATGTGAAGTAAAATTTTGGATAGAGATATGGAGCAATAGTGCCTAAAGCACTATTTATTGTTTGCTATGAAAGCTCCATTTTTCTTAGGATTAAAAATCTAGAAAGTAGATAAATTAAAATACATAAAATAAAAGCCTTAAAACCTTGATAGAATAGATAGACATTTAAGGCGTCTCCATCATAATATGAATTTGTATTTTCTAAGATATTTGCATTTGTAGAAGAGAGAAGAGTTACATCAATAATTGAAGTAAGAAAGCCTATAGCAAAACTAAGACAAAAATAAATCAAAAGCCCAATAGGAAAAACAAAAGAATTAATGTGCCAAATATTAAGAAGTGTAAGTGTAAGGAGTATCATCATTAAAAAATTCCCAATATTTGCAAACCAATAAAAACAAAATAACAAAACATTGCCTACACTTAATTCATTTACAGTTTTAAAAAGCTCAGAATAAAATTCTGCTAATGAATTATCGCTAAAAGAGGAGAATACTTGTATCAAGCAAAAAATATAAAATAAAGTTGCACAAGCTATGCAGATAACATTACTTAGAATTTTAGAGAGCAAAATATAATCTAGTTTTATAGGCAAAGATAAAAGCAAACTTCCATAAGAACCAAAAAAATATTTAGAAAAAGAATTAATAACACTCACAACAATCACAATAAATAAGCCCAAAAATGCTAGTATAGCTCCAAAAATAGCAAGAAAAAAAGGCGTCATTATAAAAAAGCTTGTTGTTGCTCCTAGATTATCAGAAAATATGTTCTCATATCCTTTTAATTCTCCATAGATAGAAATAATAAGCATACAAGCTAGATATAGCACACTCACAATCACATAGGGTAAATACATATTTTTGAGTTCATATTTTAATAGCTTAATCATCCAAAATACTCCTTAAAAGCTTCGTTTAGATTTTTAGTAGGACTTGTAATTTCACTTAGAGGTTTATGTAAAAAAGCATTTCCATAGCTTATAAAAATCACTTCATCTAAAATGTGTTCCACATCTAAAAGTAGATGTGTAGAAATTAAAGTTGTGCTATCGCTTCTATGGTTTTGCAAGATAAGTTTAAAAATTTCTTCTCTAGCAAGCGGATCCACCCCAGCAATAGGCTCATCTAAAATATAAAGCAAAGCATTTCTGCTAAGTGTTAAAATTAAAGAAACTTTTTCTTGGTTTCCTTTAGAGAGAGATTTTAATCTAGCTTGTAAAGGAAGATTAAAATCTTTAAAAAGCCTATGTGCTTTTTGTATATCAAAATCGCTAAAAAAATCTGCATAAAACTCGCAAGCTCTTTGCAAGCTCCACTCAGGTGGAATGTGATTTTTGTCGGGTAAATAAGCAATGAAATTGCGTGAAGAATCGCTAATTTTTTCTCCATTAATAAGCACTTCTCCACTTTTTAGTTGTTTTAAAAGTCCTAAAATCACTTTCATAAGAGTGGTTTTACCACTTCCGTTGGGTCCTAAAAGCCCTATGATTTTACCTTTTTGTAAATGTAGATTAACATTATCTAGTGCAATGCTGTCTCCATAAGCTTTGGTTAGGTTTTTAATATCTACCATTAATGCCTCCTATTTCTTTTAAGTTTTTTCCATTGATTGTAATGGTTGGTTCTAAAAAGGTAGATCCATTATTTTTTATACTAAAATCTACATTCACTTCGCTTTTGCCATTATTTTTTAGAGCCATTGCATTAAGATTATCTAGCATATTTTTAAAAGCTGGAATGTTTAAAGCACTAAAATCATCTTCGCTTGTAATTTTAGAATTTAGCTTAATGCCATCTTCTGCGGTTTTTAAGTTGGTGGTTAGGCTAAAATCTTTTTGGTTGATAATGGCATTAAAATCCAAATTTGCACCTATATTGCTTTTTAACATTTGCATGAATATTTCTTCATTTTGTGTTTTTGCAAGTAAAAAAAGCGATTCTGTAGGAACATCTTGTATTCCAAAGCTTAAATGAATATCTTTTAGATGAGTTTTTAGTAGATCTTTTAAATCTAAAAACTCTATATAGGTGTTGGTTTTTAAAGAGAGTTTAGAATCTTTTGAAATCACATTTGCAAAGAAGTTGATTTTTGTTTGATTGAATGTAGCACTCATATCCAAATCCGCCTCTAATCCTTCAGGCAAGAAATTTTCTAAATGGATAGGGTTGGATAAATTTCTCCAAGCTTCTATATCAAGATTTTTAATAGAGGTGTTAGAAAGGATATTTTTTAACTCTATTTTTGATGAGTTTTGAAGACTCATATATTCTATACTATCTTTAGAACGGATAGATAGTTTATTGTCGGTTATAAGGGTTTCTTTATTAGAATGGAGATTGTGCCATTGAATTTTAATGGGTTTATGACTAAAGTAATCATAGAAATTAAATTCCATTTCTTTATAAAAAGCTCTAAAAGTATTATTTGTAGGATTAGAACTAAAAAGATGTGTGGGTGTTTGAAAATCTTGCATTATAGAAAAATTATTAATAGTAAGCGTTTCTTTCGTATCCATTTGTAATTTAAAATAGGGCAAATCCATTTTAGAGTTTTTTACCATTAGGGGATTTTTGGAGTCAGATAACAAAATAAAGTTAATAGAGTGAAGATTTACTTTGTCTTGATATGAAATCTCTGCACTTTTTATTCTAACTTCCCAATCAAAGAAAGTTTTAAAGCCTTCAATCTCTAAAAGATTTGCATTTTTAATGGCATTGGCTAATTCTTTATCTACTTTCTCTAAGCCCTCTTTTTTAAAGACTGCTTTAAAGCGTTTGGATAAGGGAAGATTATAATAAGTAATTTCTCCTTTTAAAAGTGCTATCTCTTGAGAAACTTCTTCATTGTTTGTGTGATTTTTTGTCATTAGTGAGAATTTAGCACTAGAGCTTAGAAAACCTTTTTGGTAGTCTTCAAAATTTAAATAATAATACCTATCATAGTAATTTGCAAAATGTTGATTTCTTTTTAAAAATTCCTGCAACAAAAAATCATTATTATAAATATCTTTAAATTCATGCAATGTATGCGGAATAGAAGTTAGTTTTTCAAGCTCCTTATGTGCTTTAAAATTTAGCCCCTCAATATAAAAACTAGAGCCAAAAAAGCCCATAGCAATTATTGTAATAAGAGCAATGAGCTTTTTCATTTCTAATATCCTTGATATTCGCTTAAAGATTTACCATTAATCTTAACATCTGGGAAAAGATCATTTTTGGGATTGTAATCAAGAATAACTTCAAGTTTATATTCTTTGCCATCTACTTTAGCCATAGAATCTAGGGATTCCAAATCACTTTTTATGTAGCTAGGAAGAACTGCCAACTCACTAAATTTTCCCTCACTCAAAATTGTGGCATTTACTTTTAGATTTTCTTTTTGTGCTTGCATAGAAGCTTTGATATCTAAATCTTTTTTGTTAATTTTGGTAGAAAATTCTAGATTTGCATTAATGGTTTGGTTAAGCATTGTTTCTAATGCGCCAAAATCTTGATAATTTAAAACCTTATTTAAAGCTTCTACATCAAGATCTTTAATGTTGAAAACTAAATTAGGAGCTTTTAGTTCTATATCCACTTCTTTTTCTGTATCTTTGAAGTTTAGAAGTTCTGCACTGCTCTTAGTATCTATTGACATTTTATTGTCTTTTATAAGAGTTTTTGCACTAGATTTTATATCTTGAAATTTGAAATAACTATTTGTTTGGTAGTATTCATCATTATTGTTAAATTCCAATTTTTTTAAAAACATTTTAGCATCGCCCTCTATAAAATTATTATCAAAAATTGGTGTAGGCTCTGCATTGTTTTGTGTGATTTGAAGTTTTTCTATAAGAAATTTATTATTTGAGTTTTCCCCGTTCTCCCACTTTTTGTTTTCTGTGATGTTGATGTAGGGAATATCTGCATTTGCACTTTTTAATAGCATAGGATTTTTTCCATCTAGCAATAAAGTTAGGCTAGTAGGTTTAACTTCTATGTGTTGTTCTCTTGTGCTATAGCTACCCTCGCGTTTTTCTTCAAGTAAAATATCAGCACTCGTCATTCTAACTTCCCAATCAAAGAAAGTTTTAAAGCCTTCAAACACTAATAGATTTTCATCTTTAATTGCGTTAGCTAATTTTTGATTTTCTTTTTCTATCCCTTCCTTTTTAAGGACTGCTTTAAAGCGTTTAGATAAGGGAAGATTATAATAAGTAATATTTCCTTCTAAAAGTTTTGTTGGTTTATCATGGAATTGACTTTTTGACATTAACGAAAATTTAGCATTAGAGCTTAAAAAACCCTTTTGATAGTCTTCAAACTCTAAAAAAAGTTCAGAGCTATAATATAATAAGCCTGCCATTTGTTCGCGTAAAGCCCTATTATTTTCTGCTTGCTTTATTAATAATTCTTGCCACATTTTAGGATCTGAAGCAATTTTTTTAAACTCCTCATGTGCTTTAGAGTTTAGCCCCTCAATATAAAAACTAGAGCCAAAAAAGCCCGCTACTAAAATCACAATTATTGCAATAAGTTTTTTCATTTCTTTCCTTTTTTAAGTTAAATTTATAAATTTATCAAATGGTTTTTTGATAAAAGCTTCTAAAACTTCAAGTTTTAAAGTTAATGTTTTCTTGCCTCCTTGTTATTAGGGATATTAAGAGTAAAAGCTATAAAGTCATTTGAGGCTTTTTGGGTTGGTTTTAAAAATCTAATGCAAAAAAGAACCCAAAAGCAATGCGACAATCAAGCTACCTAGCAATTTTTAAAGCTATCTAAAAGCATTATTTTACAATCAAAATCGGAATGGGCGATTTTTCAGAAAAGCTATTTTGGTTGCTTGAAAATACTTTATTCCAAAAGCTATCCTCGCTTTGCCCTATGGCTAGCAAATCAAAATCTTTTGCATAATTTAGCACTTCTGTTACAGCCTCGCCCTCTAAGAGCTTTTGCTCAATATTTACACCTTTATCTAAAAAGATTTTACTAAAATCCTCTAATAATTTATCGCTAACCTCTGCTTCTTTTTTCTCTATTTCTTCATAAGCAGCAAGTGCGGCTTCTCCATAGAGCATAATAGGGGTTTTTACATGGATTAGAGTGATAGAGCAATCCTCTCTATCTCCAAAAAAATTTACAATAAATTCAGCAGCCTTTTGGCAAGCTTTGGTATCATCAATGGCAAAAAGAATCTTTTTCATTTCTACTCCTTTTTAAGCAAAAATTTATTTTATAAAAATAAACTTAAATTTAGTTTATAAAGTTGCATTTTTTATCGCCCCAAATGAGCTTAAAGGGGAGTGCTTGGATTTCTTCGCCTGCTTTTCCAAGGGTAAAATTTTCACTAAAAATTCCAAGAGCATTACTAAGGTGGAGTGGCAAGGTGCAAGAGGAGCCATATTTGCCTTTTTGTGTTAGTTTAAAGCCCTCATGATTAGCTATTCCTAGCATAGCATCCATTCTGTTTTTTAGGCTAAATTCTTCGCAAATCTTTATAGGAATGCTTTGTAAAAAATGTGCCCTAGCACCACTAAGTTTGCGTAAAAATGGCAAAATCAAGAATCTTAAAAGCACAGCTCCTGCAAGTGGATTTCCAGGAAGTGCAATGATGAATTTATTTTGCATTTTGGCTACCATTATGGGTTTTCCAGGACGGATTTTAAGGCTTGGAATTAAGAGCGTGGCATTATTTTGTAAAATCTCACGCATAAAATCTGCCTCTCCCTTGCTTGCTCCCCCGCTAGTAATGATTATATCATAAGGGCTTTGTAGGACTTTTGCAATTGTTTCTTTATTGTCTTTTAAGATCCCACCATAATGGGCGCTAAAATGAAAGCTTTTAAGGGTAGAGATAATCATTGTAGCATTAGAATTATGGATTTGATGAGGGCTTGAAGTTTCCCAAGGCTCTTTTAGCTCATCACCACTTGCAAATACACCTATTTTTAGCTTTTCATACACATCTACATAGCTAATTCCTTGAGTGGCAAGTAGCATAAGAGCATTTTCATCTAGCTCTTCCCCCTCTTTTAATAAGGTTTCTCCTTTTGTGATTTCCTCACCTTCTTGTCTAATGTTGTTCCAAATTTTCCCCTCTTCTTTTACAAAAATTGAATCTTTATTAGAAAATCCTCCTTCAATTTCTTCAAAAGGTGTGAGGCTATCAGCTCCTTTTGGAATTTTTGCACCTGTCATAATCTTAACACACTCTCCATTTTGCAAAATAATTTCTTTTTTATCTCCTGCAAAAAGGGTTTCTTTTATTTTTAGCTCTCCTTTATTGGTATGGTTAAAGGCAAAGCCGTCCATTGCAGCACTATTAAAAGAGGGTAAAGATTTTTGGCAAATTTGTGTAGAGGCTAAAAAGCGGTTTTGTGCTTCTAGGAGGGGTAAAATTTCTACATTAGGTTTGAAACTAGCATTATTTTCTAAAACCTCTAAGGCTTCTTGCAAACTTAAACTTTCCATAATTTCTCCTTATAATTGCATAGCTTGAAGTTGCTTGTATTTGAAAGCAATTTTTTTAGCCATGCTTGTAATATTGTTAAAATCCTTGCAAAAACTAAGACTTAAAAACTCTCTTGCTTCATTTGTGCTATATCCCATAAGTCTTAGCACAAAAGAGGGTTGCATAAAACCCAAAAGACATTCTTGCCCATTGATGCAAGAAATATCCTCTAGCATTAAGGCTTGAATGAGATTTCTTGCTTTATTGTTTTTTAATCTTATGGCAAGTGTGTTTTTGGGGGTTTTATAAAGAAGAGTGAGGCAATCTTGCAAATCTTCTTTTAAAAGATTAAAAAATTCTAGTGCATAATCTTTTTTAGGAGGTTTGCATTCTTGAATACCTTTTAAAAAGACTTGATAAATTCCAAAAATCTCCTGATAAATTTCACTAAAATCCCCAAAATCACTGCAGGAGTGTGCCATAATCCCAAAAGGATGTAAAAGCCCTAAACTTTCGCCATTTATTAAATAAGCTTCTGCATTTTTGGGTAGAGGCAAGGAGAGGGCAAGTGCATAGCTAATATCCCAAATACAAACTTTATCTTTTAGAAATTCTTGCAAATGCAGGTTTGAAGTTAAAATATCCTCATTTAAGCTTGGTAAAACAAAACATTCTGCACCTAGACTTAATGCTTCTTGAATGGAGATTTCTCCATTTTCATAAGAGGGGATTAAAGGGATAATTTGATCTTTTTCTTCTAAAAGCAAATAAGCCTCATATAAAAAGCGATGAGAGGAGAGAGCTAGGGCAACTTTGTATTTTTTAGTAAGTTTTTTTAAAAGAAAATAAAAAGATTCCACGCTAAAACTAAAAGGCTTTGCTATTTTCATTCCAAGTTCTTTGCAAAGTTCTAAGTTTTGGGTTTTTATTTGTTCTTTAATATTAGGATTTAGAAGTTTTGGTTGCACAAACTCACCGCCTAAATGCTGCATAAGCTCTCTATTAAGGGGTGGATTTTGTAAAAAGTCTAGCATATTTTTCCTTTAAAAGTGCGTTTGCCATTAGTGTTGCAAATATCTTCAAAACTGTCTAAATAATCCAAATAAGTGATGAGGTATTTTCGGCTAAGATTGAAATGATTTTTAAAATTGTTTAAATCCAAATAGCCCTCATCTTTGATGATTTGTCGCATTTTTTCTAAAAGTTTAGAAAGCGTATGG
Source organism: Helicobacter valdiviensis (assembly GCF_003245365.1). Taxonomy (GTDB): domain Bacteria; phylum Campylobacterota; class Campylobacteria; order Campylobacterales; family Helicobacteraceae; genus Helicobacter_D; species Helicobacter_D valdiviensis. The sequence goes on along the minus strand of NZ_NBIU01000010.1, from coordinate 17,275 downwards.
GTTTCAATAAATAGTTTATGGCTTAAACGCAGGATTTTTTTCTCTTTGGTAAGTCTTTTATATACTTCATCGCCACTTTGTCTATCAATATCTAGCATATCATATAAATTATAAGGAGCAATAGGCTCATAGCCTTGATTTTTGATTTTTTCAAAGATTTGCTCATACAAATAATCTTTGACATTCTTAGCTAAGAAATCTTTGCCTACATAAAAGGAATCTGCTTTTCTTAGAATCCCTTTTTTTTCTAAAATATCTAAAATGCTTTGTGCAAAACTTTTAGAAATCCAAGATTGTTTTTGAGAAAGGAGAGAAGCAGAAAGCAAGGCGTTTTTGTTTTTTTCTAAGATTTTTAAAACAATATTTTCTACAATTTTTTTAGTAACGCTTGGATAGAGAATAAGTTCTTTAGGATCAATAAAAATATCTTCTAATTTCTCTGCAATTTTAAGTGCTTGGTTTTGTGAAATGCCAAAGCGTTGCATTGAGCTAATAATCCCAAAACCTTTTTTATGTGCTTGTAGTAAAATCTTAAAAGCACCCTCTAAATCATTTTGGTTTAGTGCGTTTAAAAAATCTAGTTTTTGGGATTTTTTCAAAGGATCAGCAATGGGTGCTAGAATGCTCCCACCCCCTAGAGTTTGCTTATCATCGCGTAAAATAAATTTTTGTGAAAATACGCTAAAAATAGGTTTATCAAGTTTTAGTGTGGCAAAATTCTTTTCTTTATCTAAAAAAAGCACTCTGCATTCACAACGCAATGCACCAATATAGAGTTGCACGCTAGAATTATGCTCTAAAGGCGCAAAAAGTTCTAATTTAGCTTCTATAATATCAAAGCTCCTTAAATAACCTTTTTTGCTAAGTAAATCGCCCCTTTTTAGTTCGTTTGCATTTACTCCGCTTAAATTGAGTGCAATTCTTTGTCCTGCCTTTGCACTTGTAACATTTTGATTGTGGTTTTGGATTGATTTTATCCCTAAAGCTCTATTTAAATTACAGCACCATATCTTATCTTCTAGGTTTAAACTTCCATCTAGCAAAGTTCCGCTAACTACGCAACCTGCACCCTTAATGCTAAAAGCCCTATCAATATAGTATCTAAAATATTCTAGTTCTTTTTTTTCTACTTTTTTGAGATTATAGAGGGTTTCTTTTAGAATTTGCACGCTTTGTTTATCGTAAATAGAAAAATAAAGTATGCTAAAAGTTGCATTTTTAAAATCTAAAAAAAGTTTTTCAACTTCTTTTTCTAAGGAATTTAGGGTTTTTTGATCTATTAAATCTACTTTTGTAAGCACGACTAAAAATTTTTGAATACCTAAAATTTTAGCAATTTTAAAGTGCTCCAAAGTTTGTGGCATAATGCCTTCATTTGCAGCAATTACGAGCATTGCATAATCAATCCCAAATGCTCCTGCTATCATATTTTTAATCAGTTTTTCATGTCCTGGAACATCAATAAAAGCAATATTTCTATCTCCTAGAGTAAGATTTGAAAAACTTAAATCAAGCGTGATACCTCTTTCTTTTTCTTCTTTAAGCTCATCGCCAAAAAATCCATTAAGAGCGGCTATAAGACTGGTTTTGCCATGATCAATATGTCCCATTGTGCCTATGATTAGATGATCTTGCATTTTTAGCCCTTTATTTCTTTTAAAAGTGCATTTTGGATTTTAAGCTCATCGCCACAAAGGAGTGTTCTAGCTTCTAAAATCACCCTTTCTTTTTCAATTCTTGCGATAATCCCACAGCTTCTTAAATGTGCTTCAAGAAGACTTGCTTTTTTATAGTGAAGTGCTACTCCATAGGAAGCAAAAGGCTTGTTGGGTAATGCACCTCCGCCGCTATAAGTTTGCGTAGCTATGATTTGTGGATTAAAATCACTAGGGATAAAATTTAAAAGATTTTCACATTTTTGCTTGAGTTCCTCTTGGCTTAGAGTTAGCATGTGGAGTGTGGGGATTTTTTCGTATTTTTCTTCCAAATAAGCACTAAAAATCGCTTCAAGCAAACTAAGAGTTACTTTATCTACCCGTAGCATTCTTAAAAGTTGGTTTTTCTTTAGAATGTCTATGTATTTTTTCTTTCCAAAGATAATTCCTGCTTGCACGCCACCTAGAAGCTTATCTCCGCTAAAGCTAACTAAAGAAGGCTTGAGTGCTGCGATTTCTTCTAAAGGGGGTTCATAGGTGGATAATTCTTTACAGGCTTTAAAAAACCCACTTCCTAAATCATAATAATCTATTAAGTTTTTTTCTTTTGCTAGAGTGATTAAATCCTTATAGGCAACTTCTTGGCTAAAGCCCACAATTTCATAATTGGATTTATGTGCTTTAAAAAGCATAGCTGAATTTTCAGTGATGGCTTCTGTATAATCTTTTAAATGTGTTTTGTTGGTTGTGCCTACTTCTTTTAAAATTGCTCCTGAATCTTCCATAACTTTTGGGATTCTAAAGCTTCCACCAATTTCTATAAGCTCTCCACGCGAGATAATCACCTCTTTATTTTTTGCAAAAGTATTGAGAATTAAAAACACTGCTGCAGCATTATTATTGACAATAAGCACATCTTCTGCATCTAGCAAGTTTTTTAAAAGCTCTCTTAGATGTGTGTAGCGTTCGCCTCTTGAGCCTTCTAGTTGGTTGTATTCTAAATTGTTGTAAGAGGTTAGGAGGGGCTGAACCTCTTCTAAAATTTTAGGGGAGAGGATACTGCGTCCTAAATTGGTATGCACGACAATTCCTGTGGCATTTACAAGGGGCTTTAATGATTTTTGCAATTTGTTTTGTATAATTTTTTGGATACATTTTACACATTCTTCTAGGCTTTTTGCCTTTTGTGTAGCAAGCAGTTCTTGTTTATAGCTTTCTAAAAATTCATGGATTGTTTTTTTTAAAAGAGAAGTATTGAAATGATTTAAATCCTTATGTGTCAAAAGTTTATCCACTTTTGGGATTAATCGTAAGATTTCTTGCATATTTTGCCTTCTATAATTATAAATGCAAAACAATAGCAAACAAAGCCTTTGAAACTATTAAAATCATTGGAATATTATTGTTTGGGAGTTTTTAGATGTAATTAGTTTGGTGAGATTTTCAAATAGGGTTAGAGTTTTTAAAGAGATTTATAGGTTTTCAAATTTGTAAAATGCAATAATTTTTTTACTTTTAAAAGATTATTTACCTTAAAAATTCTACAATGTAAAGAAAAAAACTAGGTGAGAAATGAAGCGCTATACTCTATGGATTGTAATGCTAAGTTCTATGCTAACAATCTCTAGTCTTTATATAACACAGCCTGCACAACCACTTTTTGTAAAAGAGTTTGGAATTTCAGTGGCAGAGGTTACCTTATTTACTTCAGTAGTATTGTTTTTTTTAGCGATTGCACCCATCTTTTATGGGTATTGGCTAGAAAAGTTTGAAGCAAGAAAGATTTTATTTGTATCATTGGGGATTGTTGGGGTTTTGCAATGTTTAATTGCTTTTACGCAAAATTTTGAGAGTTTTTTATTTGTCCGTTTTTTAGAGGCTTTAGTGATACCAGCAGCACTGACTTCTACACTAACAGCACTTACAAGAGAGGGTGGAGGCAAAAAGTATGTGAATATTTATGTGGCTTCTACGGTGTTTGGGGGTGTATTTTCAAGAGTTATAGGGGGATTTTTAATTACTTTAACCTCTTGGCAAGTTACTTTCTTTTTGCTTGGGCTTAGCACACTTTTGGTAGCATTTGGGGCTTATAAAATGCCAAAAAGTGATGTGAAAATGCAAGCTAATAAAATTAAGCCCAAAGATATTTTGGAACTTTTTGCATTGCCACATTATCGTTTGTTGTTTTTTGGTGCTTTTATCGTGTTGTTTTGTTTCCATGGGGTTTTGAATTTTTTGCCCTTTGAAATTGAGAAAATAGAGCAAAATACCACAACAGCACAAATTGGCTTTTTATATCTTGGATATATGATAGGTATTGCTGCTGCTTTGCTTTCTCCTAGGGTTTCTAAGTTTTTTGGCGGGGAGGTTCAAGCAATTGTATTTGGGTTTTTGGTGTTTGCACTAGCACCACTTTTAATGCTTGCCCCTTCTTTTTGGTGGATGTTCTTTTCTGTTTTTGTAATTTGTGTGGGTATGTTTATTTGCCATTCTCTTTTATCTACGCTTACAAATTCTTTATCACAGGAGAAAAAGGGTATTACAAATGGCTTATATCTTGCTTTTTATTATACAGGAGGGACAATGGGTGCAACGGTGCCAAGTTCTCTTTATGTTTTAGGCTGGGAGGTGCTTTGTGTGTTTATGAGTGGGGTGCTTTTAGTGAGTGCTTTTTTATTTTGGTATTTTAGAAATTTATTAGTAAAGTTGGGATAAATATGCAGATAAATAGTGATATTTTAGCATTACTGCTAAGCGTGCAATCTTCAAATTTTTCCATAAGTGGAAAAACAAAAATTTTAAAAGAAATTTGCAAAGAGCTTAATATTGAGTTAAGTTTTGATGTGATTTTGCAAAAAAGTAAGCAAATTTTGGAAAACTTTAAAGAAGAACTAGAAAAAGGAAAGCAAGAGGGTAAAAAAACTTTAAATGAAGCTATAGATAAGCTCTTTAAATTACAGCAAGCAAGAATTTTAAAAGAAGAGGAGTTTTTGACTTTAAAGAAGCAAATAGAAGAGATTTTAAGCACAAAAGTTAAAATTGGTCAAAGGGAAGTAAAAAATTTTAGCGAAGATTTTTTTGCTAATTTTTTTAGCAACTCTTTAGAAGTTTTAGACAAAGAAGCAAGAAGTTTAGTAGCTTTAAAGCAAGATGACAATAAAGAATTAGAGCTTAAATTACAAAAGGTTTTAAAAAATGCTAGAGAGCAAAAATTTTCCATTGGAGTAAGCGGGGTTTTAAGTGCAGGGAAAAGCACATTTTTAAACGCATTGCTCCAAAGAGAAGTTTTGGGGAGTTCAAGCATACCAGAAACTGCAAGTTTAACAATTTTAAAATATGGCAAAGAGAGTGCTAAGGTGCATTTTTGGAATATGCAAGAATGGGAGATTATGCGAGCATTTTTAGATGTAGAGATTTTAAACAAGCTTGAGAAAGAAAGTGAGGATAAAATCACAAAAGAAGGCAAAAGTTTAGAGATTTTATTAAGCGATTTAAAAAGTTATACTTCTGCTAATCATAATTCCAAACTTTCTTCTTTAGTGAAATTTAATGAGATTTTTTTGCCTCTAGAGTTTTTAAAAAACAATGTGGAGATTGTGGATACTCCAGGGCTTGATGATCCTGTGCTTCAAAGAGAGCAAATTACTAAGCAATATTTAGAGCATTGTGATTTGTTAATCCATGTGATGAATGTTTCTCAAAGTGCTACGCAAGTAGATGTGGATTTTTTGCTAGAAGCATTAGAGTATGGAAATCTTGCTAGAATTTTGGTGGTTTTAACACATATTGATTTGGTAAAAGAAGAGGAGTTTCAAGAAGTTTTAGAATATACAAAAAGCACTCTAAAAAGTAAAATTGCAAAAAGCAAAGAAGAGTTGCTAGAACGCATTGTATTTGTAGGGGTTGCAAGCTATCCTGCTTTGCTTTATGCGACAAACCCCAATAAAGCAAAGGAGTTAGGGTTAAAAGAAGCAAATATGCAAGAAATAGAGCAATATTTGCAAACTATTCTTTTAGGGGAAAATTCTCTAAAATCTAAAGATGTTATTTATCTTTGTGCCAATGCTATTTTAAAAATTGCAAAACAAATGGAGGGGGGTTTGGAATTGCAAGAAAAAATGCTCTTTAGTAGCGAGGAAAAAATTTTAGAATTTATTCAAAATTTACAAAACAAAAAGATGAAATTGCAAGAAGAGCTGGAAGACTATAAAATAAAAATCAATCAAGCCAAAGAAGAGTTAGAAAACTATCTTTCAACACAGGAAAAATTCCTAGAATTAAAACTCTTAGAAGCACAAGAAGTTTTGGTTAAAAGAGTGTGCGATGAGATTATTTACCACAAAGGAAAAGCACTCAATGAAGATTTTTTAAAAGAAAAAATTTTACAAGGTTTGAAAGATTTCTTAATAGATATTTTAAGGGAATTTTACCAAAAGCTAGAGCAGAAAATTTTGCAAATTAGCACTCCTTTGGAAAAATTAAAATTAAAACCAAGAGCTTATCGTTTTGCGGATGTAGAGGTTATTTATGGTGTATATGGAGAAATTAGCCAAGGGGTTTTAAGGCAAATGGGTGCAAAAGATTTGCAAAACTCCATTGCTCAATGCTTCAATAAAGGCATGGAAAAGTTTAAAGAAAATGTGTTTGCAAAAAGTGAAGAGATTAAAAAGATGCTTATAGATGATTTTACAGAAGCAAAAGAAGAGCTGTTTAAAGAGTTAGAAAATCAAGCAATCCAAGAAGAAAAAATCCTAAATCAAGCATTATTGGATAAAGAGCAAAGCAAACAAGAAAAGTATAAAAAACAAGAAGAGCTTTTAGGTAAATTAGAAAGTATCCAAAAAAGCATTGATATTTTGGAAGAATTGAAGATGTTGGGGGGCTGTGTATGATTTTTAGATACATTCAAGAATATAATACAATTTTAGAAGAAAATAAAAGCAAAAGCAAGTTGGAGCAGTTTTTAATAGAGTGTGAAAACTCTTTACCTCTTTGTAGTGCTTTGAATGAATTTTTTGAAAATTTGATTAAAGAAATAGATAAGCCTATGGAAATTGCTATTGTAGGGCAGTTTTCAAGTGGGAAAAGTAGTTTTTTAAATGTAATTTTAGATGAGGAACTTTTGCCTACAGGTATTACCCCTATTACTTCTAAAGTTTGTAAAATCCTCTATGGAGAGGAAAGGATTTTAGAGATTCATTATAAAAATAAAACTAAAGTGTTAAAAGATGTAGAGTATTTGCAAAAGTTAAACAGAGAAGCTGCAAAAGAAATAAGCCATTTTTGTCTTTATTTGAAAAATCCACTTTTAAAAGAAATTACCTTTATGGATACTCCTGGATTTAACTCTCAAAATCAAGAGGATACAGAGGTTACAACAAATATTTTACAAAAAGTAGATGGGATTATTTGGCTCACTTTAATTGATAATGCAGGAAAGAAAAGCGAAAAAGAATTGCTTGAAAAATATATGCAAAATTATTCCCATAAAAGCTTATGTGTTTTAAACCAAAAAGACCGTTTAGAAGAAGAAGAGGTGCTTTTAAGTGTAGAATATGCTAAAAAGGCATTTAATGGAATCTTTGCTGAAATTTTGCCTATCTCTGCTAAAAATGCACTAAAAGGAGTCAAAGAAGGGGATAAAAAACTTTTAGAAGAATCTAATTTTAAAAAGGTGCATAGCTTTTTAGAAGAAGTAATTAAACCACAAGCAAAAGTAGCTAAAGAATTTAGTATTTTAAAAAAATTACGCCTTAAACTTTTGACTATGGAATGTAGTATTCATACAAAAAATAAAGAAACCCTAAGAATAAAAAAACAAATTTTGGATTTTTTAGGGCAAAATACAAGTGAGCTCAAAGCATTTTATTTGCACCAGCAAAAAGAGTTTAATGCTTTTTATGGGGAGTTAGATTCTCTTTTAGAGGAAATCTCACAAAAGATTTTTTCTAAATTAAACAAGCAAAAAATAGAAATCTCTCAAGATAAATGGGGAGGATTTTTAAAGCAAAAGTATGAAAAAGAAGTTTTAATTTTACAAAAAGAAACTTTAAACATTGACTTTTTTGGAGAAAATAGTCTTTATTTAAAAAGAATAAAAAGTCTTAGTGCAAAAATGAGACAATTTGCAGAGAGTTTTACTATCTTAGAAGATAGAGTATTAAAGTTTTATGCAATGCTTGGAGATTTTGTGTCTCAAGAAGAAATTTGTAAAATGCAACAACAAGAAAGCGAAGGGTTGTGTTATTTTAAAAGAGAGTTGAACGCAATTGCGTTTTTATTAAGTCTAACTTATAAACAAGCAGTATTGGGTAGCATAGAAAAGCTAGATTTAAAAATAAAAGAAGCCATTAAAAAACATCAAGAAAATCCTTTGGAATTTCCAACTTTTACACCCACTTTAGAGAATATTAGGGATTATTTAAATGAAGGATTGGGCTATGAGCATATTTCCCCTATGCTTTTTGGTCCTATGAATCTTTTGAAAAAAGCACATTCAAAGTATTTTGAAAATTTTGGGCAAAATGTGAGTTTGATAAGTGATAAAATTTGTGCTAATATACAAGAATCTAAAGAAGAAATAGATACAATAAGAAAGATATTTAAAAGAGCTAAAAACAAGAGTGGAACTCTAATTGCTTAAGTAATTTAAAGTTGTCATAAAGTTAAGGAAGGAACCTATAATGAAAGTGGAGCTCTTAGAGCCTTATATTCAGATAAGCATTGAAAAGGAATCACAATTTTTAACGCGTGCTATTAATTTTGCATACAAGCATTTTTCAAAAGCTTATAGACTTTCAAGCTCTGTTTTAATTTTAGATGATGGGGAGCGTTATAAAAAAGATTATTTTTTAAATTGGGCTTATCATGTGGCAATGCAAGAGGAAGATAAAGGCAAAAGTGAGAATTTTAATACAATTGTTGATAATAGCCACCTTCCTATCCGTATCAAAATGGTAGAAAATCAAGCAATTTTAGAGTTTGTGGAAATCTCGTTGCAAATGGTGCATACTTCTTTTGAAAATGCACAGGTTTGTCTAAAGCTTGATCGCCCAAATCGTCTTGCTAGGCGTTATCTTACTTCCAAATTTAGAGATTTTGTTCTCTCTTATACCAAACAAGAAGTGTTTTTGGATTCTAGTAAGCCTATTTTTTGGGAGAAGCTTATAGAGGCACTTTCACAAAAAATAGTGCATAATGTTGTGTTGGATTTTGATTATGAAACTTTTAAGACTTATAATAGTTTTGAATGTTTTGAAAATTATCTAACCAAAGAGGAGAAAGCTCTTAAAAAAAGCTATAAAATTTTAGGCTGTGGATATAATGATGATTTTGAACAAGTAAAAAGTCGCTATATTGAGCTTGCTAAAATTTATCATCCTGATAATGTTTATGGGCAGGATAAGAAGATTATAGAAGGCTATGCAGAGAAGTTTAGAATTATTAAAGAGGCTTATGAAAATATTAAGACTAACTTTAAGAGAGTAGCTTAAATTTTAAAAAGGAGAGAAAATGGCACAAGAAGAAATTGAAGTATCTTTTGAAAAAGAGCCTAAAAAGAATTTTGGTTTAATATTGCTTATTTTGGTGGTAATTATTTTGGCTATATTTGGATTGGTTTATTATGTTTTAAATCAACCTTATGGAAAAAATATATTGGTAAATATACAAAATACTTTTGGAATGCAACAGAGTGCAAATGTAGCTACTACGCCTACACTTAGTATGGATGCCAAAGATGAAGAAATTAAGAGATTGCAAGAGGCTTTAAGGCAAAAAGAGCAAGATCTTTTAAAACTTTCTGCTTCGGTTAAAGGCTTAGGAGATTCTGTAGAGCAAATGAAAAAAGATCAAAACACTATTGCAAATAATTTACGCTATTCTATTAAGCCTAAAAAACAAATCATTGCAGAATGCTATTCTATGGAAATCGGTAGATGGGATATTCCTAAGGGTTGTTTGCTCTCTATTGCTACAAAAGTGGGCAATGAATTAGAAAGTGATAATCGTGTGGTAGCATTTGAGGTGCAAGGTATTGTAGATACTAGGCCTTATGCAGGAAGTTCTCCAGAGTTAAAGCAAGAAGGTTTGGCAAGTTTTAGAGCAAGAGAAGCTATAAGAGAAATTAATAAAAAACTTCCTAATGCCACTGCATTTGAGGGGCCTAGTATTCAAGTAGAGAATAAACGCGGTTATAGCATTAAGGCTTATTTTGTTAATTAGAAAATGAAAGAAAATAAAATTTTGGGGGTGTGTCTTCGCCCATCTACTCCAGAGCTTAAGGGGTATTTTTTAGAATTTCAAAGTTTAGCTAAAAAGTTTGGCTTTGAAGTGCTTTTAGATTCTTTAAGTGCAGGCATGATAGGAATGCATGGGGTGAATTTTAAAGAAATGTCTAAAGAGTGTGATATTTTAGTATCCATAGGAGGAGATGGCACGCTTATATCTACTGCTAGGCGTTCTTTTTCTTTTGGTAAGCCTATTTTGGGAATTAATATGGGGAATCTTGGTTTTTTAACCGATTTGCAAAAGCATGAAGTGGAAACTTTTTTGCCATATTTAAAAAGAGGGGAATACCATATTGCTAATCATATGATGCTAGAGGGGAAAATTGTAGGAGAAAATGGAGAATGCACCAAAAGTTTTTTTGCACTCAATGATATTTTGATTAGCCGTTTGTCAAACTCATCTATGATACATATTAAAGCTTATGTAGATGGAGAGTATTTTAATTCTTACTATGGAGATGGTTTGATTGTGGCTACTCCTACGGGTTCTACAGCATATAATATCAGTGCAGGGGGAGCAGTGGTGTATCCCTTTTCTTATAATTTGCTCTTGACGCCTATTTGTGCGCATTCTTTAACACAGCGTCCTTTGATACTTCCAGGAGAATTTAATGTGCAAGCAGCACTAGGAGAGGAAGGGAATTGCAATATTATTATTGATGGGCAGGAAAATAAGACTTTGCGTTTTAAAGAAAAGCTAGAAATCCGTGCTTTAAAAGATGGTGTAAAGTTGATACACAATTTTGAGTGGAATTATTTTAAAATTTTAAAAGAAAAATTTCATTGGGGAGATTATGAGTAATGCAAGAGCTTATCATTCATAGAATCTTAATTAAAAACTCTCTAAGTTTTAAAGAAGAAAGCTTTGAGCCAAGTAAGCATTTTAATGTAATAAGTGGTGCAAGTGGAGCAGGAAAATCGGTGCTTATGCAGAGTATTTTGGCACTTTTTGGATTAAAAGAAGCCAATGCAGAGCTTATAGAAGCAACTTTAAGCATTAAAGGGATTAGCGAAGATTTTGTGGGTTTGATAGAAGAAGGAGAGCTCATTTTAACGCTTAGCAAAAAAGATAAAGTGCGTTATTTTCTAGGAGGACAAAATGTTCCTAAAAAACGCATACAAGAACTTTTTGCACCTTTTTTGAAGCATCTTGGGGCCAAGGGAGATTTAAGCAGTGAAGATATTTTGAAAGTTTTAGATAGCTTTATTGTGGGTATTGAAGTAGGATTTTTAAAACAGCTAAAAAAATATGAAGAGAGTTTTTTGAATTATCAAAAGAGTCAAACAGAGCTAAAAGAGCTACAAGAGAAGAACTTGAAAGTAAATGAATTAAAAGAATTTGTAACTTTTGAGATTAAAAAACTAGAAGAATTGTCTCCTAAAAAGGGGGAGTATGAAGAGCTTTTGGAGCTTAAAAAGCAAATTTCTAAGAAAGAAAAAATTGCCCAAAGTTTAAACGAAGTAATGCAAATCCTCTCCCAAAGCCATAAAATTTCTAGCTTCTTGACACTTATTAACAAAGAAAATGAAAGTATTTTAAATGCTTTTAATGAACTTGAAATTCTTTGTGAGCAAGAGGGAAATTATTTAGAAGAATTAGAAGAGAGTAATATTGAAGAGATATTAAATAGAATTGAAGCATTGAGTGCATTGAAGCATAGATATGGAGGGGTAGAAGAGGCCTTAGAATATCTTGATAAAAAGAAAAAAGAATTGCAAGAATATGAAAATCTTGATAATCTTTTAAAAGAGGCACAAAGTTGTTTTGATGAAAATAAAAAAGAATTAGAAAGAGAAGCTAAAGAGCTAAGCCTTGTGCGTCATAAATATTTAGAAAAATTTTCTAAGAGCCTCAATCAAACGCTAGGACTTTTGAAAATGCCAAATGCTTTAGTGGAATTAAAAGAGATTGATTTTATGCAAAATGGGAAAGATTTGTGTAATCTTAGCTTCCAAAATAATGCTTCTATTAAAAATTTAAGTTCAGGAGAGTTTAATCGTTTGCGTCTAGCTTTGCTCCTCACTAAAGGAAAAGAGGCTAAAAATGAAGCTATTATTCTTCTAGATGAAGTAGATGCAAATTTAAGCGGTGAGGAATCTAGTGGAGTGGCAGAAATTTTAAAAAAGCTTTCAGAAAATTATCAAGTATTTGCAATCTCACACCAACCTCATATGCCAAGTTTAGCAGATAGACATTATTTGGTGCAAAAGCAAAAAGAAAGTTCTAAGATTATAGAGCTTGACAAAAAGGGCAGAATAGAGGAAATTGCACGGATGATTAGTGGCAAGGAAATCACTAAAGAAGCCTTAGAGTTTGCCACAAAGTGCTTGAAGATTTAGTATGAATTTAGCACATTTAAAAAAGTTTGCAGAGTTTTTAAACCAAAACCTTCCTTTAAAACTTAGAAGCATTAGGAGGGTGGGGGATAATCTTTTTAAATTAGAGCTTGATAAATTTATTTTTTATTTGGATTTAAGCAGAGGCAAAAGCACTATTTTTACGACAAATGAGCTTTTGAGTTCGCCCAAGCAATACAATGCTCCTTTTGATAATAGTTTGCAAAAATATTGTTTTAATGCAAATCTTATGCAAGCAAGTATAGATGGTGAAAATCGGATTTTAAAGCTAAATTTGCAAACTAGCAATGCTTATAAAAAGATAGAAGTAATTTTACAAGCAGAATTTACAGGTAAAAATACCAATTTAATTTTGCTAAATCCAAAAGAAGTGGTTTTAGATGCGCTAAGGCATATTGCAGTCTATCAGTCTTTTAGAGAAGTTAAAATTGGAAGAGTTTTATTAAAGCTCCCACAGCCAAAAAACGCACCTAAGATAGAAGAAGACAAAGAAGAGATATTAAAAATCTTAGAGAGGAATTTTATTCAGCTCCAAAACCAAAATTTAGAGCAAAAAATCACACAAGTTCTCCAAAGAATCTCCAAAAAAAAGCAAATTTTAGAGGAGATTTTGCAAAATTTAGAAGACAAAGAAGAGCTAGAAAAAAGTGCAAAAACACAGCTAGAATATGGAAAGAAGATTTTAGAACATCTCTATAAATTTGAAAATTTTAAAGGAGAGAGTATAGAGATAGAAGGTATGGCAATACAATTGCCTAAAAAAGCAAATAATCTTTCTAGTGCAGCACAGATTTTTTTTGAAAATTCTAAAAAACTTAGTAAAAAAGCACAAAATATTTATATACAAAAAGAAAATTTGCAAGATAAGATTTACTTTTTTACACAGCTTTCAAAAATGGTGCAAAATGTGAAGAATTTAGGAGATTTACAGATACTTGCATCTAATCTACAAAAAGATAAAGAAAATAATAAAAAAGAAGAAATAAAATCTTATGAAAGCTTTTTTATAGAGGGGTTTAAAGTGTCCATTGGTAAAAATCAAAAAGAGAATATTATGCTTTTAAAAGAGGCTAGAGCAGAAGACATTTGGGGGCATATTAGAGATGTTCCAAGTTCGCATTTGATTATCCATAGTGGAAAAGGCAAAATTCCTGCTATAATATTGCAAAAGGCTGCTAAGATTTTAGTGGATTTTGTAAAAAGTGGAAGTGGGGTTTATGAGGTGGATTATACAAAGAGAAAATTTGTAAAAATCACCCAAGGGGCAAAAGTTGTGTATGCAAAATACGAGACTTTGAGAGTTTTAAAGGAATAAAAATGGCAATGACACCTGTTGGGAATGTTACTTACATTAACCAAAATGCACAAGTTGGATCTACCCAACATGCTAATACGCAAGTAAAGCTTGATTTTGCTGCAATGGTGAATTTAGAGAGTATGCAAGAACAGCAAGATGAGATTAGAGAGGTGCGTCCAGCAGAAGAAACTCTAAAAACCGATGAAGATGCTAAAGGTTCTAAAGGGGAGCAAGAACAACAAGAGGGCAAAAGCAAAGAAGAAAGTAAAGAAGAACAAGAAAAAGATGAGATACAAACAAGAGAAGATGGAACAATCAAGCATTTAAATATCTCTATTTAACTTTTAGAACACTACAATATCGCATTAAATTTATTATTAAGAGTTTTAATTTATTTATTAGGAAAAAACAATTTATCATTAAGCTTTATAGGTCTAATAGTGCTTAATGGTTAGATATGGTTTTATTTGGGGAAATCAAAACCATGTGGGATGTGGGAGGAAACTAACCATCAAGCCACTATAATATCTCTACTATAGTAATTAGCAGGGTCTATTAAACCTACCGCTAAAGCCTAAACTTAGCGAACTGTGATTATATCTTTTAGAAAATAAAATAGCTATTAAACCTTTTAAATTTATAAAAATATTTTGTAAGTTTTCTTTATTGTGTAAATTAATTTGATAATTTAAGAAAATAATGAAAGATTTTAAGCTTTTGATTAAATATTTCTTTTTTAGAAAATGTGTATTATAATTTCAAAAAATAATTTTAAGGATAATTTTGGCATTTTATGGAAAGAATAATTATGGCTTGCATAAGCCTATATTAACTTTTTTAATTGATTAAAATAAAGATTATTTTTAAAAAATCTTAAAACTTGGGAATTTAATGAGAAAACCACGACTTAGCCACTCACTTTTGCAAAAAATTTTTATGGCAGCAAGCATTAGAAGATGGAACGATCAAGCTACGCCGGTGGAATTTTGGGAGCTTGATAAGCAAGCACATAAGATTTTTATTGCTTATTTGCTTGCACATTTTGAAAAGATAGAGCATAAAAAGGAAGTGGATTTTGAACGCCTTATTTTGCAGTTTTGCTATGAGTTTTTTGAACGCATTATTTTAACCGATATTAAACCGCCAGTTTTCCATCAACTTGTAAAAAATCATAATGAGGCTTTGGTGGATTTTGTTTGTGAAGAACTCAAAGAAGAATTAGAAGTTTTTCCTTTTTTTGAAGATATGCGAATCTATCTTTATGGGGGCGTTAATAATTTAGAAAAAGAGATTTTAAAAGCAGCGCATTATTATGCTTCAAAATGGGAGTTTGATATTATTTATCATTTTAATCCTAAAATGTATGATGTGCAAAATATTAAAAACATCATTGATAAGCAGGTAGAAGAACACTACCATCTAGCAGGAATTAGGCAGATTAAGCTTTATAATGATTTAAAAGAGCTTGTGAATATGTTTGGGCAGCTAAGATTTCAGAAGCGTTGGAGTCAAACTCCTAGGGTTCCAGCTACTTCAGTTTTGGGACATACGCTTGTAGTGGGACTTTGTGCGTTTTTGCTAGGATATGATTTAAAAGCAGGACGCCAAATGCAGATTAACCACTTTTTATGTGGGCTTTTTCATGATTTGCCAGAGATTTTAACGCGTGATATTATATCTCCTATCAAGCGTAGTGTAGAGGGGCTAGATACTTTTATTAAGCAGATTGAAGAAGAAGCAGTAAGAGAGAAGATTTTTTCTAAAGTGCCAAAAGAAATTGAAGAAGATATTTACTACTATATTCAAGAGGAATTTTCTAATCGCTATAAAGATGAAAAAGGGCAGGTGTGCTATTTAAAAAAAGGCGAGGAGATTTTACATGAATTTGGAGGGGATTGCTATTCTCCTATTTATGGAGAGTTTTTAAAGTATTGTGATCATTTAAGTGCATTCTTAGAAGCTAAGATTTCCATAAGGCATGGAATTTCAAGTAAAGAATTAGAAGATGGAGCTAAGAATTTAGAATATATGTATAACAATAAAGTAATTAATGGTGTGGATCTTGGGTATCTTTATAGGGAGTTTAGGGGATAGATGCTACTTACAAGTCTTTATATTATAGGAATTACAGCAGAGGGGATGACAGGTGCGCTTGCAGCAGGGCGACATAATATGGATTGGTTTGGAGTGATTTTCATCGCTTGTGTTACGGCTATTGGTGGGGGTTCTATTAGGGATATTTTGTTTGGGCATTATCCGCTTACTTGGGTAAAGCACCCAGAATATCTAGCAATCGTATGTGCAGCAGCACTTTTAACCACTAGAATCCCTTTTTTAGTAGAAAGGTTTGAAAAAGCATTTTTGATTTTAGATGCTTTAGGTTTGGCAGTTTTTAGCATTATTGGTGCAAGAATTGGAATGGAGTTTCACCCAAGTGGTGCTATGGCAGTAGCGGGAGCTGTGATTACAGGAGTATTTGGGGGGATTTTGAGGGATATTTTTTGTGCGAGGATTCCTCTAGTTTTTCAAAAAGAACTTTATGCAAGCATTTCTTTGATTATTGGAAGTTTGTATGTGATTTTAGAATTTATTAGCCAAAATTATTTTCATCTCAATGAAGATTTTATACTCGTGGGATCTTTGCTGGTGGGATTTGTGATTAGGCTTATTGCTATTAGGTATCATTTGGGATTGCCAAAGTTTAAATACACACCTAAAAACTCTTAAAATTTTCTATTAATTTTTTGCTTCTTTTCTGATTTTTAGGGCATTGCCCTTTATGGAACAATAAAATTATAATCGGCATTGTAAAAATTAACTTACATAATTAAATAGCTTAATATGAAAACTTTCATTATAAATACAATCTTCTATTCTTTTTGATGACATAACCTGTCAAAGTGCTAATTTATAATTCTTTGAAATTTAAAACAAAGGAGAAAAAATGAATAAATTATCATTAATTTTGGTGGTATTGCACTAGGTGCTTGTGGATATGGATTTAAGAAGTGGTGTGATAAAACAAAGGAAGAAAATGCTTATTGGATTGATAATCCAAAGGATATATTATGTGAAATAGCAAGTGAAGCAACCTATAAAGTTTATGAGGGCACATAGTGGCTAGAGAAAAGGTGTTAAGGGAAGAAAGTGGTTGTGGCTAATTTATATGGCAGTAAAGAAGTTATAAAAAAATCCAGAATTAAAAGCATAGTACAAAAAGTATTGCCAAAACATAGAAGATTGTTTTTGAGGCAATCAAAAAAACAAAATAATTGCGAAATTTCTAAATAAATTTTCCATTTAGAAAAGATGTGCTTTTTAATAAGCAAGAGATATGGAAATTACTTATTCTTAATAAAATATAAAACTATGAAAAGGATATTAATGAGTCTTTTATTTGCAATAGTATTTTTGCTTTTTCCTATTATGGTAATGGTAGCAGTATTTACTCCATTGATAATTATAACTTTTGGACTTATGGCATTATTTGCGATATTGAAATATGTGCCAGAACCATTGAATTATATTGTTGTTTTAGGAATGATTGTTTATGGAATTTATAAATTTTTTATAAAAGCGTAGTCTTAAAAAGAATAATTTAGAAGTTTAGGTTATTTATAGATATTTATTGAATTATTTTTGAAAAGTATCTAGGATAATCTAAGGCAATATTAGGA
>NZ_NBIU01000001.1 GCF_003245365.1 Helicobacter valdiviensis | reverse complement strand
AATATTCTAAGTAAAACCCGCTTAACTTATGCTTAAAACTATTAAAATTAGTCTTTGGAAGATAAAGCGGGTAAGGAGGCTAAAAGATTATTTTTAGCTTTTACTTCTTATCTTTTAAAAAGGAATTTTAAGACTTTAAACCCTTTAAAAGGGTTACAAAGTTTAAAACTTTTTATTAGGAAATAAAAAATACAACGGATTACTTTTTACTCTTAATAGGCAATACAAGAATGACATTTTAAAAGCTTTATTAAAAGAAAAGTAAAGCATAAAAAAGTTTTCTAGAAAAACCAAAAGAAATTAAATTAGTTTGGTTTTAGCTCTAAAATTTCTTTGGTTTGGATAGCAACAGGCACAACACCTCTTTCTTTAGTGTAGTCATGGCAATAATCACAGGCTTTAAAAAAGTCTTGCGCATAAAAGTCAAAAAATCTACTTTTATCTTCTTGTAAGTCTATAAAATCTCCATTAAACTCTTCTAAGCCTTTTAAACGCGAAAGTGAGCTAGCTACAGGACAGACAAAAATTGCCCCACTTTTTGCTAAAACATGTGCATTTTCTTTGGTTTTGCCCTCATTGTCTCTGATGCCTTCTGTGCTCATAAGGCTAACACAAGGCATTCCGCAAGCTTTAAAATTTAGGATATTTTCTTCTTTGGTGCGGTTTCTTTTATAGATTTTTCCAGGTTCTTGCCAAGTGGCTTCTTTTGAGCCTTTTAGGAATTGGTAAGGGATTTTATACTTTTTTAGAGAAGTAAATATTTGCTCATGTTTAAGAGGGACTTTAAGATTAGGAGAGTAAGAATAATCAGAGATGCTAACCTTTATCTTTTTTTTGATAGCTTTTAGGCTTAAAAGCAATTCTTCTTTTAGTTCAATGGTTCCATTAGTTATGATATTTAAAGTAAGAATTTGTTTTTTAGTGCCTAAATACTGCACTAGTTTTGGCAATTCTTTAAAAAGTAGAGGTTCTCCTCCAATAATTCTTAAATGTGAAATAGTATCTATTTTGGCAAGTAGAGTTTCTATGCTTTCTTTGATACCTTCAAAAGTTGCTGAATATTGGTTATTGGGGGAAAAATATTGCATTAAATCCATACAGGATACGCAACGCATTGTGCATTTTGTGGTTAAGACAAGCTCTAAGTAAGGAATATCTATTTTGCCTTTTAAAATACGCTTTTTAAAATAGTTTTCTAAAAAGAATTTTTCAGCAAAAAAAGCAATGGGAAGCTTGTAGATTCTTGCTAGATTTCGCTCACCTCTTAAAAAACGGCTATATTTGTTAATATTTGCTTTTAGGTATCTTCTTATAAAAGTGGGATTTTCAAGATATTTTTGATAGTTATGTGGGGGGGGGGGGTGATTTTCATAAAAACTCCATAATTTTAAAATATTAAATAGCTTTAATTATATTAAAAAATATTTAAAGGATTAATAAAGAATATCTAAAAACCTTATAAATAAGGCTTTTAGAGATTTTGAATAAGATCTTTTAGGGCAGCATTGATGGAATTTTGTAGGCTTGTATTAAGGTTAAGCGGAGTGAAGCTTGGCGTCTCTCCTAAGCCTAAAATTTTGTTATTGGTTAAATCTAGGGTGGTTTTTCCAGAAAAAATAAGATTTTCTTTATAGCGACTTAGAGAAAATTGCACTTCTATAATGGCTTTTTGCTGGTGGTTTTGCTTGAAAAATCCGCCTTGTTGATTGTGTTTATAAATGCTTCCAAAAACGGCATCTAGCTTGTATTCTCTACCATAATCTACACCAAATTCAAAGCAATTGCTACTCTTTAATGAAGCAATAATTTCTTTTTGAACTTCATTTTTTTGAAGTTTTAAATCGTTGAATTCTCCCACTTTTAAAGACTGTAAATCTATTGTAGCAATAGGGGATTTACAGATTTGCTCCATGGGGATTTTTGCAATGGGGGCTTGCTTGTAGCAACCTGTCATCAAAAAAGCTCCCATAATAGATAGCAAGAAGAATTTTTGTTTCATTTTGGTCCTTTTAGAAAAATATTTTTAATTCTAGCATATTTTAAGTGCTTATTACAAAGATACTTGATAGAATTGCAAGCTTAACTATAGAATGAAGGTATTTTAGGAATGTTTCGTAAAAAGATTGCATTGGTGCAGATTATATTATTATTGTTAGTATTGGTAGGATTGTTTTGTTTGTACCAAAATATTAAAGAATCAGCAAAAATTCAAGAAGAAGCACTTTATTTGGTGAATATTAGCGGAAAGCAAAGGGTTTTAGCACAACGCATCGTGTTTTTATCCCAAGTGATTTTGTCTAATACTTTAAGCAAACGCGATAATCATACAAACTTTAAAGAGTTTAGGGGTTGTATTATGCAACTTAATTCCATTCATAATGTGCTAAAAGAGTTTGTTGTGGGGCAGATTAGCCAAAATAAACAATTTACAACTTTAGATGATATGTATTTTGGAGGTGGAAATTTAGATTACAGAATGGAAAGATTTTTACAAGAAGCGAGTAAAGTTTTTTATTTAAACGATATTCAAAGCATTGTAATAAGCAACCAAGAGTTGCTTGGTGCATTAGAAGGAGATAATGGACTATTAGCAGTTTTAGAACTGGCTACATTAAGCCATCAAATCTATGCACAAAATTTAAATAAAAGTTCTACTTTAAGAAGTAATTATATTATATTGGCAATTTTAATTCTTGTAGTGTGTGAGTTGCTACTCTTTTTTATTAAAAAGAGAGATTTTAAGAGCTAGGGAAGTGGTGAAATTCTGGTTTGCTTTTGTTGTTATAGATTGAAGTTTTGTGTGAATACTTAAGAATTTTGTTGGTTTTTTAGATTACTTTGCTCTTAAAGGGCTTCGCAATGACAAAGGGGATACCTTTGGTTGCTCTTTTAGATTGCTTTGCTACGCTTGCAATGACAGTGAGAGACTTGCAATAATAATAGCTTGTTTCGTTGTCTTGCTCCTTATAATGA
Organism: Helicobacter valdiviensis; assembly: GCF_003245365.1. Lineage (GTDB taxonomy): Bacteria > Campylobacterota > Campylobacteria > Campylobacterales > Helicobacteraceae > Helicobacter_D > Helicobacter_D valdiviensis. The sequence goes on along the minus strand of NZ_NBIU01000001.1, from coordinate 176,618 downwards.
CAAATTAAACAAAAATATAAAAAATAAATCATATTTTATTTTTAAAGTAATCTTAAAAGTTAAATGATAAAATTCTAATGTGTTTTAAGCAGTTTTTATTGTCTTTTAAAGGCTTTAAGGAGGCTTAATGGTAGAAATAAATATTTTTATGATACTATTAATTACTCTAGTTATAGTCTTAAAACAACTATAACTAAAGCATTGAAAAACATATAAGAATATTCTAAGGAAAACCCGCTTAACTTATGCTTAAAACTATTAAAATTAGTCTTTGGAAGATAAAGCGGGTAAGGAGGCTAAAAGATTATTTTTTAGCTTTTACTTCTTATCTTTTAAAAAGGAATTTTAAGACTTTAAACCCTTTAAAAGGGTTACAAAGTTTAAAAACTTTCTTTCTTTTAAATAAATTCTTCTTGTTTAGTATAAATATAATATAGTATTAATAGTTTTAGTTTTGTTGTTTTTTAGATTGCTTCGCTACGCTTGCAATGATAGGGAGAGTCTTATAATAACAAAAAAGAAAGCTATTGCAATGATTTTAGATTGCCATGGCGATTACATCGCCTCGCAATGACGGAGAGTAGTTAAACCCTACAAAGCCCCATAAGGAGCTTTTTATAAACTAGCCCCAAATAAATGAGAAGTTTATAAGGACTTAGTAGATTAATTAATAAGGCAAGGGTTGTGTGTTCTAGCAGAGCTTGAAACTGTGCAGGCTATTTTTTTCTTTTTGCCATCGGTGTATTCATTGTTTCTATATTCTCCTTCTGCTACTATCTCTTCTCCTTGCTCTAGTTCTCCTTGATATTTGCTATTATCAAGTTTAAAATCTACATTATAATCAATATCAGGTTGTGGTAGCTGTGGTCTAGTTTCTGGATTTGTTCCTCCGCTATTTTCACAATCTCCACTAGGGCAAGGTTTTTCCATTTCAGGGCGATCTGGCAAGATAGGATTAGGATTGATAGGCTCTCCACCTCCACCTGGTCTTTCAGGCACAGTAGGGATACTAGGCACTTCAGGATTGTTTGGATCAGCAGGTTTTCCTGGAATTTCAGGGATAGTTGGGATACCTGGTTCTTTACCATTTTCTATATTATCTCCCGTTTCTATTGCAGGTCTTTCAGGATAGGTAATGTTTCCTGGCACATCTACACTAGCTATAGGCATATAATCGCTAAAAGTAAAGCTACCATTTGCATAATTAGCATTATCTTTAAAGTTATATGCTTCATTAAGCTTTAAGTTTCCTAAAATTAATTTAAGTGCTTCTTTATCTCCTACCATATTATCAAAATCTTGGCTTAAAGAGGCAAATTTGTTGTTGATTTGTCCTTGTAGAGTTTTTAGGCTCCCTTCTGTATTTACAATATCTTGGTAGGCTAATTCGTATTTGACTTTTAAAGAAGCGATGAGTTCAGCAGGAAGTCCTCTTTTTACTGCATCATTATATTCTTTTACTGCTTGATTGTAAGTATAGATTTTATAATCATATTGTGCCTTTAAGCTTTCAAACCTTGAAACTAAGCGGTTTAGCTCATCATTGTTAATGATTAAATCTGAAATCTCTTGTGCCAACTTTTTAAAGTCCTCGCTATTGATTGTGGCTAGAAAGTTTAGTAGTTCTTGCTTTTTGGTTGGATATTTAGAAGCAAAATCTTTAATATTACTATTTAATTGCCCCATAATTGTGTTATCAAATGTTAGCAAAAACGCAATGCTTTGTGCTAAAGGATGGTTGGAATCTATTTCACTAATTTTTAGTGTAATTTCTTTCTTTTATCCACTTAGTGCATCTGTATAGATAATAGAAATTGTATCTACATCTTTTAAATGGATAGTGTAATGGGAATTAACTATTTCACCCAATATTCCCTCTATCAAGTTTGTGTCATAATCTTTATCTGTTAGGATAAAATCTTTACCTGCTATTCCTAATTCTCCTTTGTTGATTGGCTCTTTTAGGTCGTTATCGATAGATTCTGTTTTAAAGGTATTTGAACCAGCATCAAACTTAATAATGCTATTGCTATCCCCTATGCTTCCATCTGAATTTTTGGCATACATTATGGATTTATCATTATTGAATTCGAGAGTTTTTCCATTCTCTAAAGCTGTAAAGATGTCATTGGTGCTATCATAACGCACATTACCAAAATTTTGAAATTTATTTTTTTCTGTATCAATGTTGTTGGTAATTTGACTGCTTGGTTGTAAATTCTTATGGTTTGTAGCTTTAGTTGTACCAACTTCGTCAGTATAGTAGATGTTAATATTATTGCCTTCAGCTGTTGCTCGAGTGTCACCATATTTTACAAAAAGATAACCATTTTCAATTTTGTTGTTTAAATAGAGATTAATGTTTTCAAAAACATTTTTAGATGTGCTAGTGCTAGTGTTATCGTAATCATCAAAATAGGCAAAACCATTTGATGATAGTTTGCCTTTAATTGTTCCTATATTGCTTATAACAATATTAGTTAAATGGGAACTATATTCTGCTGATATTCTGCCTGCAAATCCACCTGCATATCCTTCATTTGATAGAATATTGCCTATATTATTTAAAGATATATTATGTGCTTGAAAATTTCTAAGATCTCGTCTACCTATAAATCCACCTGCATCTAGTCTAGAAGTGATATTACCTATATTATTCAAAGTAATATTGTCTAAATTGATGGTGCGTCTTAAATCTGCTACAAATCCCCCAGCATATATACTAGAAGTAATATCACCTATTTTGTTTAATGTTACATTGCTTATATTGGCACCTTGTGCATATCCAGCAAAACCACCAGCTCCACCAGTTCCACCATCTAAGTAGTTTGTGGTGATGCTTGTTATATTGTTGATGGTTATATTTTTTATAGTATTGAGACTGGAAGTGCTACTAGAACCTAAAATATTACCTGCAAATCCACCTGCATAATTTCCATTTGATAGAATATTGCCTATATTATTTAAAACTATATTAGAAAAAACACTATCGTATACTTCAATTTCTCCAATAAAGCCTCCTGCGTCTTTATTGCTTTTAATATCTCCTACTTTATTGATAGCAATATTAGATATTTTATTGTTAATGCCTTTTATGGAACCTATGAAAGAACCAATAAATCCTGGTAAATTATCGTCATCAAAATCAAAACTTAGATTATAAAGGCTAATATTACCTATTTGAATATTAGAATTAATATTTTTTTGACCCACTTGACCAAATAAACCTACATAATTAAATCCAGCGTTAATCAATACATTACTTAGAGTGTATCCCATACCATTAAAGTTTTTATTAAAGGCATAAGTATGTCCCACAGGATTAACCAATGTATTTTCCATATCTATATTATTGGTCAATCTAAATTCATTAAAATCATCTCTAAAACTACTAATTCCCTCATTCCAGTTATCTGCAAAATTTTTCCAATCATTTGCATTGCTAATATATCCAAACCTTTGGAAATTATTTAATCCTGCTCCGCTAAAGTTATAGCTAAATCCACCTGTAATATTATGCTTATTTCTATAATCTGTGGTATGCTGTGTGAAGCTTCCTTCTTTTCCTACTTCTACATCTATGCTTTTTCCTGTTAATTTATCTCCATCTAAATAGACATTGTTTCCTTTGATGATAATGCTATCGCTATAAGCTTTATTAGGTAGTCCATTTTGTCCTTTTGTGCCATTGATTTTTCCACTTAGGTTTTCTACTTTATTTCCTGCTAGAACTACTTCATTTGCGTTAATATTTCCTAAATTTACAATATCACCTTTAGAAGAAATGCTAGAGCTAAATTTTCCTTTTTCTGCAAATTCTTTAACTTGTGTATCATTCATAGGATTTGTAGAGGCTACAAATTTATTAGCATTAATCACACCATTAGCTCCTACTAAAACACCACTAGGATTTACTAAAAAGATATTGTTTGTCCCACCATTTAGTGTTCCTAGTAATTGTGAAGCCTTTCCGCTAAAGTCTAGGTTTAAATAACCTAATCTATCTCCTTTGAAATTAACTGTATGACCTTCTCCTATATTAAACCCGCCACCCCAAGCGATTACATTGTTTTTATCATTTCCACTAATATTTAAGCATTTGTTTCCGCAAGAGCCAAAGCTTCCACCTTTATCATTTACAAATTTACCTCCACTAGGCAAAGAAGCAGCCAATAAAGCTTGGTTAGATAAAAGCATAGAGGCTACTATACTGATACTAAGGGTTCTTTTGATATTTTGTCTCATTCTTTCTCCTTTTTGTTTGTAGATTTTGCCTTTGATTCTTGTTTTTAAGAATCTAGGGGAGGCTTCAAAATGGGGAAAGGGAAGCCTCCCTTAGATTCTTTTGTCTAGTTTGCTTTAGGGCTTTACTCCTTGACTTGTCATATTGGCATTTCCACTTTGTCACTGTAAGACTTATGTAAGTAAGTCGTGGCAGTCTAAAGTCATATTGAGCGAAGCGAAATATCTCTTCTTTAAAAAGCTTCTTTTAGGGATTTGCTTTATAGATTCTTCGCTACGCTTGCAATGACAGTGAGAGACTTGCAATGATAATAGCTTGCTTTGTTGTCTTGCTCCTTACAATGACAACAAACAAGATAAAATTAAACAAAAATATAAAAAATAAATCATATTTTATTTTTAAAGTAATCTTAAAAGTTAAATGATAAAATTTCACTATGTTTTAAGCAGTTTTTATTGTCTTTTAAAGGCTTTAAGGAGGCTTAATGGTAGAAATAAATATTTTTATGATACTATTAATTACTCTAGTTATAGTCTTAAAACAACTATAACTAAAGCATTGAAAAACATATAAGAATATTCTAAGGAAAACCCGCTTAACTTATGCTTAAAACTATTAAAATTAGTCTTTGGAAGATAAAGCGGGTAAGGAGGCTAAAAGATTATTTTTTAGCTTTTACTTCTTATCTTTTAAAAAGGAATTTTAAGACTTTAAACCCTTTAAAATAAAAGGGTTGCAAAGTTTAAAATCTTTTCTTTCTTTAATCTTGTTTAAATAAATTCTTCTTGTTTAGTAAAAATATAAATGGTATTAATAGTTTTTTATCTATGAAGTAGAATAATAAAATTAAGTAGAGTTATGCAATCTATGAGAATGCTTAGGGGTTTTGGTGATTCTTTTTAGATTGCTTCATCGTTTCACTCCTCGCAATGACAGAGGAGAGGAGGAAATCTCTTACAATAATACAATAGGAATTTCAAAGCGTCACTGCAAGCAGTGGAACGACTTGCGTGGCAGTCTCTTTTTATTGTCACTAGGATTTGAAAAATCACAGTAGTAAGAAAGATAGATGTAATAGATTATTTTTGTATCAAAAACTATAATAAACAAATTATGTATCTATTTAGAAGTTATTTATAAAAAATTAATCTTAGAATGTATTGCAGAGAAATCTGATATAATGGTGCAAAATAGAAATAAACATTGCATAGTTGCTAAAAAAATAAGGAATAATTATGGATTTAAGCCCACAAGATAAAGAAAAACTAGAAGAATTATGTGCGATGAGCTTTGATTTTGCTAGGCAAAATGATGTGGAATCATTAGAGATTTTACTTAAAAACGGAATGAATCCAAACCTAGCAAACCATAAGGGTGATACCTTAATAATGCTAGCAAGTTATTATAATTCTTTGGAGGCAGTAAAGCTATTAATATCCTATAAAGCAGATGTAGATAAAGTTAATGATAAAAATCTAACTCCGCTTGCTGGAGTTTGCTTTAAAGGGTATGTGGAGGTTGCAGAAACGCTCTTAAAAGCAGGTGCAAATCCTGATAAGGTTAATACTGCTGGGCTAAGCCCTTATGATTTTGCAGTTCTTTTTAGAAGAAAAGAGATTGTGAAGCTTATAGAACATTATTCTAAGAAAAAATTGGGATTTTTTAAAAAAATATGGCTTTTTTGGTAAAGCTCTAAAAATATAATTTAAGGCAAAATTACTTCAATTTTATTAAAAATACCTATTATTTTACAAGAAAATTACAATAAAACTAGGGAAAAACTACTAAATCAACCATTATTTTTATAGTAAAATGCACATATTTTGCACGAAAAGTAACATAATAAAATAAAATTTTATATTTTATTTATAAGAAAATATTTTTATGAAGTCCTGTATTATGTATTTGTAAGAATAATAAAATTTTTATTAAGTATGTATTATAAAGTTATTTTACCTTAAAACTAAAAAATATTTATGGCTTTAACTTGGTTTAAATAAATAAAAGTTACTATTTTTATGTATTTAATTGGTATCAATTAAGTAACAATTAAATACATATGCAATGAGGCATAGTCATTTTTAGAACTAAAAAGTGTTAAATTTAAAATAAAAAAAGGGAGGGGACTAATGATATGTTTAAGTTTATCCTTCCCCCTACGCAAGTCTTCTAACAAAAGAAACTCTTGTAACTGTGCGGGGGGGGGGGGGGAATATTATCTAGTAGCCCTCTCTTTAATTCTTTTAGTAGATTTCTTCAGATGCAATATACTTTCAGATTCCTTCTTTTGTTTTTTATTTGATTTTTTTCTTCTTCTTATTTCTCTTTCTTATTGTATGAATTTTTTTAAATGGGGAGGCTTGCAGACAAAATAGTTAGTTTTATTTTATTTTTTTAAGAATTAATTGGCGTCGTAATACTTTTATTTTAAGCACTATTTAGCTTTAAGAGTTTTGTAATGCTTGAAGTATTGTAAAAGTTTTCTTTAAAGTTTTTAAAAGTGCTCAATACAATGTGGGATTGTGTTGTATAAAATTTAAGTGTTTTATTGAAATTTTAAATATTTTTAAAACTTTAAAAGGGGAACTATTGTCAAAAAATAGCTATAAGCACAAATTGTGTGTGAGTGTGGTGTTGAGTTTTTTGATGTCAAATCAAGTGATGGCTACTATAGCAGGAAATACGCTTCCAAATGGTGGGAAATTTGTATCTGGAAGCACAGGAAATATCTCAACTTGCAAAGCGGGTGGAGCTTGTATGAGTATTTCTGGTAATGGCAAAAATAGCGTAATCGCATGGAGTGGCGGATTTAATATAGGTAGAGATGCACAGGTGCATTTTAAAGGGAATTCTTATAATTACTTAAACCTAGATTATTCTAAAAACCCATCTATTCTAGCGGGGAAATTAGAAGGTGGGAACAATAATATTTTTATCGTAAATCCTAGCGGGGTCTTAATAACTGAAAATGGAAGCGTGAATGCAAACAGATTTGTAGCTTCAAGTAATTCCATTACCGAAAGCCTAATGAAAAAATTTAAAACTGAGGGTGCAAGTTTTTCGCCCGTCTTTCAAGCAAATAAAGGCAATGTCATTAATATGGGGAAAATTAATGCAAATGAAGTGCTAATGGTGGGAAGTAGCGTAATTAATAAAGGTGAAATTTTAAGCCTTAGTGGGAAGGCTAAAAAAGTAACCTTTAGAGGCGAAAAATTAGATATTTTTGCTACTAATATCCATACACAAAATTTAGAAGCAGAGGCTAAAACAAGTGGGAAGTTTGAAACAAGCCTCAATGCTTATTTAAATACCAAGGTTGATTTTATCGGGAATTTTTATAAGATTGCAACCATAGGAAATGTGGGAGAATGGGGAAAATTTGCAAATACTTATAATACAACTACAACACTAGATATCTTTAATGAATTTGCATTGCTAAATAATCTTGATTTTGCACAAGGTGGGTTTGTTGCAATCTCAAAAGATTTTGATAAAACCTTTGATGGTAGAGGCTATGCCTTGCAAAATATCACAATAAGTGGGGTAGAAGCAGAGAATTTTGGTATTTTTGCAAGTGCTACAAATTCTATTTTTAAAAATCTAAATTTAGAAAATATTGTGTTTAAGGATATAAAAGGAATTAATGTTGGTGCATTAGTGGGATATGCAAAAGAAAGTGAATTTCACAATATTGCTCTAAGTAATATTTATATTGCTAATACAAATAATGCGGTTGCTGATATTGTAAATGTGGGAGGCTTAGCAGGGCAAATAGAAGAATCACAGGCTAGCTCTATCAATCTTAAAAATATTAATGTGGATAATCAAAATAATAATGTGAATAGTTGGGAAACTAATGCAGGAGGTTTAGCAGGAAATATTAATGGTGGAAAATATACAAATTTATTTTTAGAAGATATTACTATTAATAATCAAGCTGACGATTATGTATATTCAGGTGGATTTGCTGGTTACATAAGCGATGGAGAATTTAGAAAGATTGTTTTGCATAATATAAAGAGTATACAAACTATTGGAAATAGTCATATAGCAACTGGAGGCTTTGTTGGATATTTATTAAATGTGGAAAATTTGATAATGCAAAATATTATTTTAAATAATATTGGACCTATTCTAGCAAAAGGCGATAAAAACGAAGTAAGTGCAGGTGGATTTTTCGGAGAATTTGCTAGCTGGACAGATGCCAATAAAATTGAAAATATTGTTTTAAACAATATCCAAAGCATTGAAGCAAAAGGCGATAAAAAAGATGCAAGTGCGGGTGGATTTGCAGGCCTTGTTGCAGAAGATTCTATTTTGAATTTGGAAAATATTTATCTATATTTTAATGATAATGTGATCTTAAAGAGTAGTTATAGAGCTGGAAAGGTTGTGGGTGATTATAAAAAAAGCTTACAGCTAATTTTGAGAATATCTATCTTGCCTATAAAAGAGGAGGGGAAGTGGATAAAGCAATCTCTGATAAACCCTTATTTAGAAAATATACTATAATGGATTCAAAAGAAGACTTGTTTGCATTAATCAATAAAAATATGGAAGAAGCAGGTGTGTATCAAGAGGGTGATAATTTCTTTTTAAGAGATAATTCCCAAGTAATTTTGCTTCCAATAGATGATGAGTTAGATAATCCTTATTTGGTAGGAGATGTAGGAGAAAAAGAAGACTATGATGAGAATATAATTTCTGATATTTTAGGAAGTTTAGGATTTGATATTCTTAATGGGGACAAAGATTCTATTATGCAAGCTATATGGTTTGTGTTAGGTTATATAGAAAGTGGCAGTGATCTTTTAGAGGGTTTTGAATTAGCAGAAAATAATGATCTTGAATTTTTTAAAGATGTAAATAATCTAAAAGCTATTTTTCAAGCACTTGATAGAATTCAAACCCTTAAAGAAAGTGGTAAAATTGATGTGGCAATGCTTAATAACTATAATAAATTGTATGCAGAATACAAGAAAAACTTAAAGCTTTATGATGCAACTATACAAGATACATATATGAAAAATCTTGAAAGAAAGCTTGAAGAACAATATGCTAAATTATCCTCTCAATTTGATAAGATTACTTTGCAATTAGAGCTAATCAAAAAAACGATAGGAGATGCATTTGATATAGATAGTAATTATACAATCTTTGAAAACGCTTCTATAAGATTTAATATAGGTTTGGTAACACATTTTGAAAGTTTTGATGAAAAAGAAGGAGATGATAACCTAAAATTTGCAGGTGTGCCAAAAAGTGAATTGTTGGATAGAAATAATAAAGAACCTGTTTTTATTAATCCTTATCAAGAAGAAAAGGATGTGTATGATGAGGAAAAAAACCGCTATACTGAAAAAGCTTGTTTTGTCTCTGAAAATCCAAAAACAAACAATCCTTGTATTGTCCAGATGGTAACTTCATACTAAAAGTAAAACCAACTTGGTTTTCCACTTCTTCACTGCGAGCAGTGGAACGACTTGCGTGGTTAGTCTATAGGGTTGCCTTAAAAGTTTTGATTGCTCTTTTTGGATTGCCATGGCGATTACATCGCCTTGCAATGACATTAGATTGAGACTCCTAATTGCTTTTAGATTGCTTTGTTATGCTCGTAATGGCAGAGGGGAGAGGGTTTTTATAAGCTAATAACTAATAGCCATAAAAGATGGTTTTAAAAAAGAACTTAAAAGCAAGTTTTACTTAAAACTTGCACTTCTGCTTTTGCACTACAATCTTCTAAGATAAGTTTGCTATTAATTTCCACATCTTTTAAATTTTGTAAAACTTTTCCTTGCATACTAGCTTTTAAATAACCTTTTTTTTGTAAATTTGGATTTTTAGCTTCAAATTGTGTAAGGAGTGCTAAAAGTGCATTATTTTTTTTGTTTAAAATTTGTTCTATTTTTTGTGTAAATTTAAAAGAATAGGGCTCTAGTTTTGTTGCAAAGATGGAGAGTTTGTGTGAAAATTTGCTTTTTAGTAGTTCATTATAAACCTTAAGCTTTTCTTCTTGTCTTTGAAGCTTGCTAAAAGGAGAGAGCTTTTGTAAGAGGAGATCTATTTGAGCTAGATTATCTAGCTTTTTGTGTAAAATCTTTTTGAAAGTTGCTTCAAGATTTGAATTTAAAGCATCTAATGTTAAAAGCCATTCATTAGCATCAGGAAGAAGTAGTTCCATAGCAGCACTAGGGGTAGGGGCACGAAGTGAGGAGGCAAAATCACTTAAAACTACATCAGGTTCATGTCCTATAGCAGAAACAATGGGGGTTTTTGCTTGGAAGATGGCTTCTACTACTATTTTTTCATTAAAAGCCCATAAATCCTCTAAGCTTCCTCCACCGCGTGCTAAGATAATGCAATCAAAACCTAAAGTATCTGCATATTGGATATTTTTCACAATCATTTCTTTGGCGCCTTCTCCTTGAACTAGAGTGTCAAAAAGCACAAATTGTGTAAGTCTCCAACGCCTTGAAGCAATTTTAAGCATATCTTGTAAAACGGCTCCTGTGCCTGAAGTGATGAGTGCTATTTTTTTGGGAAATTTAGGAATAGGGAGTTTTTTGTCAAAATAACCAAGTTCTGCAAATTCTTTTTTTAGTTGCTCATAAGCTAAAGTAAGTTCTCCTATTCCACTAGGAGTAGCACTAAGACAATTTAACTGATATTCTCCGCGTGGCACATAAACGCTAATTGTGCCATTTACTTGAAGGCTCATTCCCTCTTCAATTCTAAATCTTAAATTTCTAGCATTTCCTCTAAACATCACACATTTTAGGCTAGAATCCTTGTCTTTTAGTGTAAAATAAATATGCCCGCTTGAATGGTGGGTGCAGTTGCTTACCTCCCCACTTACATTGACTTGTATGAAAGTTGCCTCTAAAAGACTTTTGATTTGATGATTGACTTCACTAACGCTTAAAATTTGCAAAACTTTTACTCCACAAACATAATAGCTAAATTTGCACTAATTTGTTGTCCTTCTTTGGCATAGATTTCTTTAATCTCGCCTCCTATAGTTGCTAAAACTTGATTTTCCATTTTCATAGCTTCTACAATGGCTAAAACTTGTCCTTCTTTAATTTTCTCTCCCACTTGCACCAAAAGCTTTGTGAGATTTCCTGGCATTGGAGAGATGATATGTCCTGGTAGGCTTGCTTGGGGCAAGGAATCAGATTTTTTAAGAGTGCTTGTATTGTTTTCATCTAAGCTTTCTACTAAGACTTCTTTTAAATCACCATCTACACGCACAAAAAATGGTCTTACCGCCTCATCTTTTGCACCACTTCCTTCTACTTTAATCCTAAAGCTTTCACCATGTAAATTAATGCTAAATTCTTTTGGCATTTTAATATTGGATTCAAAAGTTGTAAGTGGTTCTGGGGAGAGGCGATTTTCGTTGCGTTCTTCTAGGAATGTTTTTGCAATTTGCCCAAACATAGCATAAGAGATAATATCGGTTTGACTTTTTGCAAAACCTTTGCTTTCTTGTTGCGCAATTTGCAGTTCATCTTCTAGTTTATCGGCAGGACGCACACTAATAATTTCTTCTCCTTCATCTTTTAAGCGTTTGATTAAATCTTGTGCGATAGGAGCAGGGGTTTTACCATAATAGCCTTTGATGAGATTTTTTGATTCGGTTGTTAGGGTTTTATAGCGGGTTTGTGAGAGAATGTTTAAAACCGCTTGTGTTCCTACAATTTGGCTAGAGGGCGTAACCAAAGGAGGATAGCCAAAATCTTTTCTAACATTAGGGATTTCTTTTAACACCTCATCCATTTTATCAAGTGCATTTTGCTCTTTGAGTTGGTTTGCCATATTAGAAATCATACCGCCTGGTATTTGGCTCACAAGCACTCTTGTATCAATATTATTGTATTCAGATTCAAATTTTTTATATTTTCTTCTATTTTTCTTTAGAATTTCTGCTGCCTTTTCCATAAGTTCTAAAGAAAGCTTGCTGTCCCATTTTGTATCTTTTAGAGTAGCTACCATAGATTGCGTGCAAGGGTGGCTAGTCCCTTCGGCTAATGCAGAATTAGCAAGATCTAAAATATCAACCCCAGCTTCAATAGCTTTTAAGTGTGAGCCAAATGCAAAACCAGCAGTAGAGTGTGTGTGGAGAGCCAAGGGAAGATTTACTTCTTCTTTAATAGCTTTTACAAGCTCATAGGTAGCATTAGGCGTGATAAGTCCTGCCATATCTTTGATTGCTAAAGAATCACAACCCATTTTTGCAAGTGTTTTTGCAAGTTCTACAAAAGTTTTTGTGCTATGCACAGGAGAAGTGGTGTAACAAATAGCACCTTGTGCGTGTTTGCCTTGTTTCTTAACTTCTTCAATAGAAGTTATGAGATTTCTTGTATCATTTAGTGCATCAAAAATTCTAAAAATATCTACCCCATTTTGTGCGCAAAGTCTTATAAATTCTCTTACAACATCATCTGCATAATGTCTATACCCTATTAGATTTTGTCCGCGTAAAAGCATCTGAATGGGTGTGGTTTTAAAAATTTCTTTAAAAGTTGCAAGACGCACAAAGGGATCTTCTTTTAAGTATCTTAGGCAAGTATCATAAGTAGCACCTCCCCATACTTCTACACTATGAAAGCCAATTTGTTCAAATATTTTTGCTGCTTCTATCATATCTTCAGTTCGCATTCTAGTAGCAAGTAAAGATTGGTGTCCATCTCTTAAGCTGTTTTCAGTAATCTTTATCATTCCTTATCCTTTGCATAATTATTGATTTATTATAACAGCCCTATTTAAAATTTTACTCTTAAGTATGCGTTTCTTGTATAAAATTTTATTTTTATGGGTTTTTTGGTATCAAAGAGGAGAAAAAATTATTTTTTCTCACCCCTTAGAGCCTTAGCAATAAGTTCTAGTGGATGGGCAAAAAGAGTTTGCACATTATTTTGTTCTAAAGAATTGGTAAGTTGCATTCTGCAAGCACTGCATTCGGCTGCCACATATGTGGCTTTTGTGTCTTCAATCATTTTGGCTTTTTTATCTCCTACTTTGGAGGCTAGATGAAAGTTTTCTGTTTGCATAGTTACCCCGCCAAAACCGCAACAAGCATTTGGATTTTCCATTTCTACTAATTGAAAGTTTTTTAAAAGTTCTCTTGGTTCTTTCCAAACACCTAAAACTTTTCTAGCATGGCAAGGATCATGATAGGTTACTTTAAGTTCGCTTTTTTCTAAAGTGTCTAATTTTTCTTTTAGATTTGTATGGTGGTGAAGCCATTGTGTTGCCATAAATACTTTAGGGAGGATTTTTTGTATTTTTTTGTGGTATATTTCATCTTTTTGCATAAATTTTTCCCAATCTTCTAAAACCATTGCAGCACAAGTGGCTTCAGGGATTAAAATTGCATCTACACTATCTATAAAGCTCAAAAAATAATCTACATTTTCTTTAATGAGTTTATCTACACTTTTAAAATCTCCGGTAAAATAAGCAGGTGCGGCACAGCATTTTTGTTTTTTGGGGATAAAAGCATTGATACCTAAAGCTTCTAAAATATAAAGTAAAGAAGTCCCAATTTGTGTGTAGTTATAATTTCCAAGGCAACCAATAAAAATCGCTACTCTTTGAGTGGCATTGGGGTTAAAAATTTGCTCTTCTTTATGAGAGTTTAGGAAGCTTTTAGAGCTCATTGCACCAAAAACTCTTTTTTTAATGAAAGGGAGAGAAAATCTAGGAATAATGGAGGACTTATCAGGTAATTTTTTAAAAAGTAGCGGAGAGAAAAATGCACCAAGCTTTAAGCTAAAATCCATCAAAAAGCGATGTTTAAGAAGCATAAAAAAAAGCCTTTTAAACCAAGCAATGCCATATTTTTGTGCAATTTCAAAACGAATATTTTCAATCAAGGTATCAGTAGGTAAGGAATTAGGGCATACACTTACGCAAGTTGTGCATAAAAAGCAAGTTTCAAAAATTTTTTTTGCATTTTTATCTAGTGGAATTTCTTTGCGTTCATATGCTCCTAGAAGATCAATAAAGCCACGAGGAGATGTTGCTTCATCTCCATGGATTGCAAAAATTGTGCAATCTGGAAGACATTTTCCGCATTTTACGCAAGCATCACTTGTTTTTAAGTAGCTATAATTTTCATAATGTGCCATTTTTCATCCTATATAGTTTTGCTAAAAACTTTTTTATCATTGCTAAATTTTTTAAGATACGCATCAAAAGGCATAGCGATATTGCGGATAAGGAGCATACCCGTTTGGCTAACTTCTAAGCCATCATTTGTTTTTTCTAAAAGCCCTACTTCTCTTAAAGGCTCTAATTCTTCTAATGCTTCTTTAAAATAGGTTGTGAAGTCAATTTTAAACTCTTCTTCAATTTGTTTAAAATCAAGCTTAAAATTACTCATAAGCTTCATAATAACAGTTTTTCTTATTTTATCATCCAAACTTAATTGTATGCCTTTGCAGAAGGGTAGCTGTCCTTTGTCTATGCTTTCTTCATAGGAGGCTAAATCTTTATGATTTTGTGCATAATAGTTACTTCCTTCTCCTATGGAGGTAATACCTATTCCTATAGTTTGTGTGCCACCTTTGGTGCTATAGCCTTGAAAATTGCGTCTAAGCTCATTTTTGGCAATAGATTTAAATAATTCATCATCAGGCTTTGCAAAATGATCCATACCTATCATTTTATAGCCATTTTGAGAGAGAAACTCAATATTGTATTCTAAGATTTTTAATTTTTCTTCAGGGTGGGGGAGAGTTGTTTCATCAATTTTACGCATGGTTTTTTTAATCCATGGCACATGTGCATAATTAAAGATTGCAAAGCGATCAGGATTTAATTTTAAACATAAATGCAAAGTTTCCTTAAAAGTTTGTAAATTTTGGTAGGGAAGCCCATAAATAAGATCAAAATTAATAGAATGAATACCGTAATTTCTAGCAATTTCTATAGCTTTTTGCACTAAAGTAAAATCTTGAAAACGGTGGATAGCTTTTTGTGTTTGTGGATTAAAATCCTGTATCCCAAAACTTAATCGGTTAAAACCGCCACTCTTTAAAGCTTCCATTTGCTCTTTTGTAAAAAATCTAGGATCAATTTCACAAGAAATTTCTGCCTCATCAGAAAAATTTGGGAAAGTTTGTCTTAAAAGTTCAATAATAATTTTTAATTCATCCGCATCAAAAAATGTAGGTGTCCCACCTCCAAAATGGAGTTGATAGACATCTTTACTAGTATCCATTTGTTCTTTTAAAATGGAAAGTTCTTTTTTGAGATAACTAAGATAGCGTGTTTTATTTTCAGCTTTACTGGTATAAATCACATTACAACCACAAAAATAGCAAGCACTTCTGCAAAAAGGCAAATGTAAATAAAGAGAAAGAGGATTTGTGTCTTTTTGTAAATCTAGAAGATAGCTTTTATAATCATAATCTGTATTAAATTCAATAGCAGTAGGATAGCTTGTATAGCGGGGGCCTGCTTTAGAATAGGTTGCAAATTTTTTAAAATCAATTTGTTGTTGCATAAGATTGCCTTTTATGAATTGGAGTTTGCGAAATTTTTTAAACGGTAGTCAAAAAATAAATAGGGATGATGTTTTTTGATGCGTTTGATGAGTTCTTTGGGATTTTTTTTAAAATTATTTTGCAATTCTTTTAGTGCAATGCACCAAACATCATCAAAATCAATAGGCATATTTTTATAAATTTCTTGCTCTAAGCTAAAAAGCATTTTTTGTCTTTCTAGCTCTTTAGTTGCTTCTGCAAAAGAGTTTAAAAGATTTTTGGGGAGTAGATAATACTCTTCACCCTCATGGTTTAGACAGTAAATCTTATCTTCTAAATGATTTATAAGAGTTTTTTTAAGCACTGCTTTTGCATCTTTTGGGTTTTTTTGGGCAATTTTTAATTGCTTAGTTAAATTTTCATAAGGGTTTTTATTTGTGTTTTTTAACGATTTTGATGTAGCCAAACCATAGCTCCTTTTTGTGCATGAAGGCGGTTTTCAGCTTCAAGGAAAATTTTGCTTTGTGTGCCTTCTAAGACTTCTTCGCTAACTTCTTGCCCTCTATATGCTGGCAAACAATGCAAGAAAATAGAATCTTTTTTGCTAAGAGCTAGAAGTTCGCTATCTACGCAATATCCACTAAATGCTTTTATTCTTTCTTTTTTTTCATCTTCTTGCCCCATGGAAGCCCAAGTGTCTGTTGTTACTACATCTGCATCTTTTATAGCTTCTTTTGGATCTTGCATTAAAGAGATTTTAGCTCCAGAAATTTTAGCAAATTCTAGAGCTTTTTGATAGATTTCATTTTTAACTTCATAGCCTTTAGGAGAAGCAATTTTTAGAGTAAATCCCATTTTAGAAGCAAGCATTAGCCAAGAATGTGCCATATTATTACCATCTCCAATATAAGCCACAACAGGATCTTTATCTTTGCCACATTCTTGCATAGTTAGATAATCTGCTAAAAGTTGTGTGGGATGAAAATCATCGCTTAATCCATTGATAAGGGGAACTTTAGAATAGTGTGCAAATTCTTCTAATCTTGCATGATCGCTTGTTCGCATCATTATTAAATCCACCATGGAAGAAAGCACGCGCGCTGTGTCTTTAATGGGTTCTCCGCGACTTAATTGTGTATCATTGCTTGAGAGGAAGATTCCACAGCCTCCTAGTTGATAAATTCCAGATTCAAAACTTACTCGTGTTCTTGTGGAGTTTTTTTCAAAAATCATTCCTAATATTTTATTTTCTAAAGGCTTTGAGTAAAAGCCTTTTTTAAACTCTGTCTTTAGATTTTTGGCAATTTCTAAAATTTCTAAAATTTCTTTTTTGCTAAAGTCTGCCAAACTTAAAAGATGTCTCATATGGAACCCTTTTTATAATTTTGAATGCAAAAATAAGTTAGTATTATAGCCAAAAAACTTTTTTAATTGCTTGTAATCATTAAAAAATTACATAAATAAGGAATAAAAGTGCATGAATTTTCTATTGTAGCTTCTTTATTTGAAAAGATTGAGGATTTAGCAAGAGAACATAAAGCAACAAAAATATTGGAAATAGAGGTGGAAATAGGGGAGCGTAGCGGTGTAAATCAAGAACTTTTTAGTAGAGCTTTTGAAGAATTTAAAATAGGAAGTATAGCTAAAGAAGCACATTTAAAGATAAAAGAAATAAAAGTTACGCTTTTTTGTCAAGATTGCAAGGAGGAGTTAGAGGCTAAGGAGGTGGATTATACACATTGTCCTAAGTGCCATCAAGAAAGAGTGCAAATCATCAAGGGTAATGAAATGTTACTCACACATCTTGAGATGGAATAAAGTCTCTTTGTCTTATACCTTCATAAAGGACAATTCCCACGCTAGTTGCTAGATTTAAACTTCTAGCATTGTTCCACATAGGAATAGTAAAGCAATTTTTTTTATTTTGTTTTAAGATTGCTTCTTTTAGTCCTGCATCTTCGCGTCCAAAATGTAAATAGGCTCCTTTTTGCATGGGGGCTTGATAATAGGGTTTATCTGTTTTTGTGGTAAGAAAAAAGTGGGGTAAGTCTTCTAGTTTGGAATCTAAAAAAGCTTCATAATTATCCCATTCTAATACTTTTAAAAATTGCCAATAGTCCATTCCAGCACGCTTTAGCTCTTTTTGGGTAATATTAAAACCCAAGGGGTGGATAAGATGCAAAGTGCTATTAGAAGCAAAACAAAGCCTACCTATATTACCTGTATTTTGTGGGATTCTTGGCTCGTGTAATACAATATGAAATTCCATTGGGTTATCTCTTTTTTAAAAGAATTATACATAACACAAGCTAAAAATGTATCAATTTTTTAAGAATCTATTTGTAAAGTTGGAAAAATTTGGGGAATGGATTGTGTTTCATTTTGAGCTGTTTGTTCTTCTTGTTTATCTGTGTTAGCTTGCGAAATAGTCGCTTTTGTGCTAGAGCTTGTTTTGAGCTTTTTAGTATTTTTATTTTGAGGAATATTAATGGGCGATAGTGAAACTTTAAGATCTGGATAGGCTTTTTCGCCTCTTAGCAATGCTTTTAATAAAAGTGCAATCGCCAAGGATTGCTCTTTGCAAAGGTTGCAGAGGCGAAACTTCATAATGCTAGCTTGTGTATCTAAAACTTCTTGCATAAAATCTCCCAAAAAGAGAAATTATAGCATATTAAATATTTTTTTTAGAAAGTTCAATTCTAGCTTGTTTTCTTTTTAGAGCATTATTATATCTTCTTTTTTCTACTTCTGTTTTTGGCTCTAATGGAGGAGCTTTCACAGACTTTCCGTTTTCATCCACGCATACCATTGTAAAATAAGCACTGTTAGTGTGCGTTACAATTCTTTTGTGAATATCTTCAGAGATGACTTTAATGCCTACCTCAAGAGAGCTACTTCCTGTATAATTTACAGAAGCCAAAAAGGTTACAAGTGTGCCAACTTCAATAGGATATTTAAAGGTTACACTATCTACAGAAAGAGTTACTACATATTTGCCGCAATATCTAGAAGCACAAGCATATGCTACTTGATCTAATAGTTTTAAGAGATCTCCCCCATGCACCCTGCCTTTAAAATTGGCAACGGATGGTGTCATTAGAATAGACATTGTAAGGGACTTAATATCAAAAACATCTTCTTTAGTTTCAAAGTTTTCCATTTTTTTCTCCAAAATCAATATAATTTTAATTAATATTACCACTTTTTTATAATTTTTTGCAAAAGTTTCAAAAAAATCTAACCTTTTTGAAAAATATAGTTTAAAAATACACATCTATTTATTTTATAACTATGTAAAATATTAATGTTTTTTGTATTTAATTTAGTAATTACTTAATGCATAAAAGAGCTTTTTGTGTTAGGGTGAAATTAAATTAAAAACATAACTGTTATAAATTATCATTTAAAAATATTCCTATAAAAATAAAGCAATTGCACAATACACCAACAATAAAGCCATAATTAAATTAACTATTTTTGTGTGCTTAATAAAAATTTTACAAAAGATAGTGCCAAATAATGCCCACATAAAAGATCCAGAAGCACCTATTATGGTAAGCAGAAGCGTAAAGCCAATAAGTGATGCATTAGAATGAAATACAGGAAGAATATATAAACTCATAGCAGTAATTGCATAGATATAAATCTTTGGATTTATAAACTGCAAAACCATGCCCGCAAGAAAACTAGCTGCTTCTTCCTCAACTTGAAAATCAGAATTTGATTTCCACATCTTTTGGGCAAGATGTAACATATATATAGCACCTAAAATTTGCATATAAAACTTAATTTTAGGAAGCATTGTAAATAGTATGGAACTAAACAAAGCACATATGCTCATAACAATTAAAAAACCTAATGTAATTCCTAAATTAAACTTAAAGCTTTTCTTAAAACCTAAACGCATTGCATTACTCATGGATAATAAATTATTAACACCTGGTGTATAGGCTGTAACAAAGCAGTAGATTAAAAAATCGGTTATGGGAAACATTTTATTACTCCTCATTGTATATTATTTAAGACAGCTTGCTAATTAGACTATAAAAATCAAGTAGCAAGTTATATATTGATTGATAATTTTTGAAAAAGTTTTATCAGGGTGGTTGTTTTATAAAAACTATTCTGTTGTGATTTTGTGTATTAAAAAATGTAAAACTTCTTTTAAGTAGTGTTTTAATGTAAAGAATAAAAATCTTTATCCAATCTTTATAGTATAAAATTTGCATTATGATGAGGTGTTTAGTCACTTTTATTCTTCTTCTTTACAATGTGGAATTAAAACTATATAATAATATATTTGGTGTATTAAAATAGATTTTGTATATTAAAATAATACAAATATATCATTATAATGTCAATGAAAAAGGGAATATTTTTGGAAACTATGAATTTAATTGTTGCAAAAAACATCAGGCGACTTAGAGAAGAGAGAAATTTAAGCTTGGAGGAACTTGCTAAATTAAGTGGAGTTAGCAAAAGTATGTTAGCACAAGTTGAGCGTGGTGATGGAAATCCAACACTTTCAACCTTGTGGAAATTATCAAATGGTATGAAAATACCTTTTGATGCCTTAACTATGCGTCCAAAAGTTTCTTGCGAAATTGTAAAGACATCTACAATGCAACCATTATTAGAAGATAATGGCAAGGTAAAGAATTATTCTATTTTTCCAGATGATGAAAATCGTAAATTTGCTATCTATTACTTAGAATTAGAACCTAAAAGTTATTGGCAGTCAGAACCGCATCTTAGGGGAACTGTAGAGTTTATTACTGTTTTTGAAGGTATGATTGAAATAATGACAGATAAGCAATGTTTTAGTGTTGCCAAAGGAGAAAGCATTAGATTTAGGGGAGATACATTTCACTCTTATAGGAATATATGTGATAAAAGTGCTATATTGCATATGATTTTGTATAATCCATAAAATACTTTGATATGTGGCATTATTTGGCTGTATTAAATAAGAATGTTATTTTATTTTAGCATTTTTAAGCTTTATTGTTAAAAGAAAAATGGCTAGATAAAATAAAGAAAGTTAAGTTTTAGATAGGATAAAATTGTAAAATCCTAACAACAAATATAAAAGATAGATTAATGGTATAAACTTCAAGAAAATTCAATAAGAATTTCTTATTTAGCAATTAGTAACTAGACAAAAAAGTCTAGTTTATCTTATTCTAGCCAATCAAGGCTTTCTTCATTAAGCTCTTCTTTGATTTTTTCGTATTTAATGTTTGCTTTTAAATAATCTACAATTTCTAGCATATCTAAAAGTGCATTTTTCATACAGCTTGTAGCACCAGGGCTTGGCGTCATATTAAAAGTAATTCCTTTATTGCTTTTAATTTTCTTTTCTCCAAGTTCTAATTTTTTCTTATTTTTATCTAGAACTTGAGGTCTAATCCCACCAAATCCTTCTGCATAGGTGAGTTCATCTAAACGGATAGAAGGAATGATTTTCTTAGCTTCTTCCCAAAAGTATTTTTTGCCAATACTTGGTATCTCATAAAGGAAATTTCTAAAAATATAATTTCTAATCTCACTATCGCTTAATAAATCCCACATAATTTTTGTTGTTGCAGAACCAAATCCAAATACTTTTAAGAAATCCATCGTAGTTCCACTTTTAAAGCGTTCTAGCTTAGGAAGTGCAAGTGCAGTAGGTCCTAGTCTTGTTTTGCCTTGTGCGACAACATCGGGATCTCCATGGATAGCAGCAAATGGAAGCTTAGGATTTTGCACAGTATAAACCTTGCCTTGTAACTTGCTACCAGGAATAAAATAAAAGCTTCCTGACACTGGAAGACAGCCCAATTCTAATCCATAGCCCATACTTTGTGCCAAATAAAGCGAATGTGCTCCTGCATCCACAAGCACAAAAGAAGCTGTAATTGGAGAATTACCATTGGCTCTTATAGTATAAGCTCCATCGCCTTGTTCTATAATATCTTTGACTTTATAGTTGAAAATTACCTTGTGCTCACCAAAATTACTTTGCTCAATCATATGATTTGCAACTGAATTGAAATTCATCGCACAAAAACTCTTTCTCATACCAGAACCTACAACATTTTCTGGTCTATCACTACCATCTGCTAGCTTAATGACATTAGGCTCAATTTCTTTTAAAGTTTCTTTATCAAAGAACTCTAAATCAGGATAAATTTCTTTAAACTGTTCATGGCGTTGCTTCATAAATTCTACTTCTTTATCTCCCACACCAATTGCCATTTTTTGGTATTCAAAAATACTTTTATTTTGCAATTTGTGAAAAAAGGCATAAGAACTTACAAGTTTTGCAGCACGCGCTACTTTTTTGGCTTTTTCAAAAGTATAGTTTGTTTCAATATCGCCTGAATGGATAGTTTGTGAATTGTTATTGCCGCTAGAGCTTAAAGTGGCAGGAGCATGGTATTTTTCTAGTAACACTACTTTTTTAATATCTGTATAGTGTGTGAGTGCATAAAATAAAGCACTCCCAGAAATTCCTGCACCAATGATTGCAACATCATAATGATTTTTCATTATTTATCTCCTCTAAAACTTAAGCTTTTACCTAACTTTACTTAGCAAAAGCTTTATAATTTTCTTAATTTTTAATGTATTTGCATAAATTATACATCATTAGTTACTTTAACTTTGCTAAGGTTAAATAAAATTTTATGTTTTATAGCATTACCTAAATGGCAAAACTCTTCTTAAAAAGCTTCCAATTCTTTTTTATTAAAAAGAAGTTTCATACCATAAACCCTTTGTATTAGGAGGTTTTTAGAGGGTATATTATGCATTTCTTTGCCGATATCTAAAGGAGTAATAAGCACTCTTCCTAAAATATGTCTTCCTTCTTCTGTTTCATTTTGTAGCGTTTTTAAGCCCCAAATATCGTGTAGAACAAAAATTTGATTTTCTTGATGTCCTATATAAAGCATAATATGCCCTTTCATTCCTAAAAAAGTTGCAAAAGGAATAGCATTATTAATAATAAAACTTGTCTTTTCTTTCTCATTTAGATTGGATAAATCAAAATAATTAGAATCGCCTCTGAAATCTTTTTGTTTAATTTGGCTTTGTGAATTTCGTAAAAGATAAAAGCCAAAATTTCCAAAAATATCGCGTAAAAGCATAGAACAGTCACGATTAAAAAAGCTACCACCCCAACCATATTTTTCCCCTAAAAGTGGATTTGCCAAACTGCTTAAAGAGTTTTTGCTAAGTAAAATTGGAAACTTTGAAACTGTATTGGTAGAGAGTAAGATTTTATTAAAGCTTGCATAACCTCTTTTGGTGCGCGTGATAAAAAGTGCTTCATAAAAGTTTTTTGTGCTACCAATAAGAGGTAAAAGCATTCCAATGCGTCCAAAATCTAAAAATTCTCCTTGTTTAGTATAAAGAGGTGTGTAATCTTTTGTAAAGACTAAAAAATCTTTATAACTTTGCAATGTTTTTACTTGATTGTTGTCTAAAATTGCAATATCCAATACATTTACCCAACCACTTACAAATCCACTTTGCACAAAAGCCCATGATTTATTTTTAGAATAGTGTAAAATTGCTATAGGAGTTCCGCTGTAAATGGAAGAATTTTGCCAATAATCAAAAGGGAAACCTTCCCCTGCTACTTTTGGATTATAAAATTTAGGTTTGTTGGTGGGTAATACTCTTAGATTTGTTGTGCGTGTGATGATGGCTGGTTTATTTGTGCTAGGAAAAGCTTCAAAATTTGCTTCTTTGCTTAAAGTATCAATCCATTCTTTAGAGTTTGGTAAAAGATTTTCCCCAAAACCTAAATTTTTATAGGCAAGTTTTAAGCCAAAATCTACATCTCCTTTTTTTAGATGAGCAGGTTTATTCCATGGAGAAAAGAAATGCTGTAAATAATTTTCTTTAAGGTCTTTAGAATATTTTTTAGAGAGGGTAAAGTCCTCTAAAGCAAAAGGTTTTAAATCTTGAGGAGGTAATATAAGAGCTTGATTGCTTAGATTATTTGAAGCACAACCTCCTAAAGCTATAGCTAAAATACCGCTATAAATAATTTTATTTAAAATTTTTTTCATAAAAGTTTCTTTTTGTATATTTCTTCATCAAAACCTACTAAAACTCCATTTGGATACTTAATCACAGGGCGTTTAATAAGCATAGGTTCTTTGATTAAATATTCTTTAATAGCTTCATCATCTAAAGAAAGTTCTTTTAGATTTAATTTTTTATAAGTTGTGCCCTTTTTGTTAAAAAGCAATTCTATGCTTGTGTTTTGTAGCCAAGTGTTTAAAAGTTCATAACTAGGTGGAGTCTTTTTAAAATCAATGAATTCATATTTTAATGCATGGGAATTTAAAAAATCTAATGCCTTTTTTACGCTACCACAATTTTTAATGCCATATATTTTTATCATTTTTACTCCTTAAAAAAATCTAATGATTATCATATAAAAAATAATTCCTGCAAATATACTTAAAACAGCATTTTTAAACCATAAAAAACATAAGCTTGCACATAAAATTCCTAAAA
Organism: Helicobacter valdiviensis; assembly: GCF_003245365.1. Classification (GTDB taxonomy): domain Bacteria; phylum Campylobacterota; class Campylobacteria; order Campylobacterales; family Helicobacteraceae; genus Helicobacter_D; species Helicobacter_D valdiviensis. The sequence goes on along the minus strand of NZ_NBIU01000001.1, from coordinate 152,369 downwards.
TTTCATAAATGCCATAAGTTTCTTGCCATTTTACTTCGCTTAGTGAATAAAAGACTAAGAGCGTCATTATTAAAAGTGGCATGGTATTTTGTAGATATTTTAAGTAAGAGCTTGAGGAGTGTTTTTTAAACACTAAAAAAGGTAAAAACCTTGTAAGTGCTGTCCCTAAAGAAGCAGCAATAATTGCTGCAATTACATAAAAAGTTTCATTATTCATATTTAATCCACCTTTTAGCCAAAAGTAAAAAGATAATTCCTGCTAAAAGAGAAAGAATTAAAAAATATTTGCTAGGGAAAAATAAAAGCCCAAAAATGCCTATAAAAATTCCTGCATAGAAAGGAATTTTGCTTTTTTGCTGGTAGAGCAATGAAAGAGTTAAAACACTAAAAAGGGCTGTAAGTGTAAATTCTATACCTTGTGGTTTAAAACTAAGATTTTTACCTATAAATACTCCCAGCATACAACCTATAACCCAATAAAAATGGTTAAAAATTGTAATATAGAAGTAAGATTTTTCTAATTCTTTTTGGTTTAAATTATGTGCATCTTTGTGAGTTTTTAAAATGGCAAAAGTTTCATCGGTTAATCCAAATAGAATATAATATTTGCTTAAACCAAAGGATTTTATGGTCTCTAAAATGGAAAGTGAGTAAAAAATATGTCGGATATTTAAGAAAAAAGATGCAATAGCAATTTGGATAAAACCTGCCTTTAAAGCAATGAGTGAAACAAGCAATAACTGCCCAGCACCTGCATAAACAAACAATGCCATTAAAAGTGCATAAAACCAAGATAAGTTAAGATCTGTGGCGAATAATATCCCAAAGGTAGCCCCTAAAGATAAATAACCCATACACACTGGTAATGTTTGCAAAAAGCTTTTAAAGAACATTTAAATCCTTAGAAATTCCAATAAAAGCAGGAATTATAACAGAAAATATGCTAAAATGAGCAAACTTTTTTATTATATACCAAAAGAGTGGAAGACAAAAATGAAAAATTTATTTCCTTTTATTGCGATATTTGTATTTTTATTAGCACATCTTTGGATTTATTTTTTGTTTTTTAAGCCTATGGTAAAACCTAAAATTCCTCTAAAAATCTTAAAGTATTTTTTAATTATTAATTATTGTGGAATTTTGGGATATTTTTTAGGGCGTTATTATTTAAGTATGTCACCTGTTTTATACTTTTTTATGTCTTTATCTATAGGGGTAGCTTTTGTTCTTTTTGTTGTAAGTGTTGTTTATCAAGTTTTAAATTTAATGTTGGTTTTTAGCCATCAAAAAAGACATTTTTTAAAGCAAGTTTTAAATGTTTTTAGTGGTATTTTTGCAAGTGGATATTTGGGGTGGGGAATTATAGAAGGAAAATTAAAACCAGAAATTACAAAAATATCTCCTAAGATTGAGAAGCTTAAAATGCCTTTTAGTGCGGTGCAGATTAGTGATTTACACATTGGAGGTTTGATAGAACAAAATGTGGTAAGAGGTATTGTAGAGCAAAGTAATGCATTAAAAGCAGATATCATTTTCCTAACAGGAGATATTATTGATACTAAAATTTCTGAAGTTAGCGAAGCTTTAAAGGAGCTCTCAAAACTTAAAGCACCCCTTGGGGTATATTATATTACAGGTAACCATGAATATTTCCATGGAATAGGGGAATTACTTAAAGCTTTAAAAAGCCTTGGAATAAGAGTGTTAGAGAATGAAAATATAATAATCTACAAAAATGGAGAAAAACTTTTTAATTTGGTAGGTGTTTATGATCTCTTTGGAAGAAAGATTGGTGCATTGGAGCCTAATTTAAAAGAAGCTTTAAGCACACAAGATAAAAATTTACCCACTTTTCTTTTAGCACACCAACCAAAATTTATTAAAGAAATCAAAGAAGAAGATGGAATTAGCATGGTGCTTAGTGGACATACACATGGGGGACAAATTTTCCCTTTTAGGTTTTTAGTAACACTTGATCAGCCTTATTTGCAAGGATTATACCAGCATTCTAAAAATACGCAAATTTATGTAAATAGGGGGACAGGTTATTGGGGGCCTCCTATGAGAATTTTAGCAAGAGCTGAAATTACGCATTTTAATTTTTTGCCAAAAGATGGATAAAATTGATATAATTTTTAAAGCAAACTAAGTATAATTATTAATAAATTTATTGTATGGATGGGAATGAAAAAGAAAATATTGCTCCTTTGTTTTGGACTTGCTAGTTTTACTAATGCTTTAGAATTTTATATTAATAGCGGTAGAGAAGAAGGCAATAATTTTGCTGTTTTAAATCTAAAAGATGAAAAACCATTTTTATGTAAAGAAGTTTTAAATCGCTACAGCGAAGTAGAGGAGATTATTTGTGAATTTGATACGGGATTGCTTTCACGATTTGAAGAGAGTGAAACACTTTTTTTTACTATCAAACCTCAAATAGTAGATAAAAAACTAAATTTACACATTAAACCTAAAAAAAAGATAAAGCTTTTTAATCAAGAATTTAACTTAGCCAAAGACGGTTTTATACCAAAAGAAAGAAATGAAAAATCAAGAAAATGGCAAGTTTTAGGCTATGCAGATTCTTTACCTTTTATCAAAACCAATCCTCACAATGAAGGGATTAATTTTCCGCTTAATTTTAGAATCACTTCAAAACCTAATATAGGAATTTTAGACTATCGCTTACACCCTATGAGTAATGATGTAGGATTGGATAAAGATCATTTTTTGCGTATCCAGTCCTTTGTTCAAAGACATGCTTATAATGAAGCACTCTCAAGTATTGATGAAATGTTAGGGCTTTATCCAGATACAATTTTTAAACGCGATGTGATTTATTATAAAATACATAGTTTAGATGGAAGAGAAAATGAGGAAGATTATGAAGACATTATTGAGTTAGCCAAGGCTTGGCTTGCTGCATATCCTACCGATATTCATGTGGCAGAAATTTTGCAAATTATGGCAAAAACTTATGCTAAAATGAATTTTTTTGAAGAAGCAAAATACTATTATAATCGCCTTTTTAATGAATATGGAAATGACAAATTTGCACTTTTAGCAAAATTAGACTATGCTGAAAATCTTTATAAAAGAGGGGAGAGGCATAATGTTCCTGTGCTTTATAATGAGGTTTTAAATAAGGCTAATGATTTGGAAACGGCAAGTAAGGCAGCGTTGCTTTTGGCTGAATTTTACAGAAAAGAAAAAAATGCAAAAGAAGCACAAAGCAATTTAAATACAATCTTAGAAGCTAATCCTACATTCTTTTTAAGAAATATGCAAAAAACTTACAATCTTTTAAAACAATGGGAAGAAAGTGGCATTTATGAAGTTCCAGCTAAAATTGCAGAATTGCTTTTGTTGAATGCTAATGATCAAATTCCATTTTACAAAGATCTTTTAAGAGATGTAGGGTTGTGGTATGACAAAATAGGAAATCTTAAAAAAGCTCACGAATACTATACGCGTTTTTTAGAAGAATTTCAAAAAGATGAAGAAGCAAAAGAAATTAAAACCCTAGACGATAGATTGCTTTTGGCTTATGATGAGGGCAATACAACAAAAAAGTTGGAGCATTATGAATATATCTTAGAACATTATAAAAACCAAAACGAAGCTAAGCTTGCTTTAGAGAAAAAAGCACAAACTCTCTATGAGTTAAAAGAATATGATAAAGTATTTGGATTAAAAAATTCTTTAGAAGGGAATAATACAGCTTTAATTAATTCTAGTGCAGAGCTCATAAAAAGTTCCCTTAAAGAAAAAGAGTGTAAAAAGGTAGCTTATTATGGCAATACCATTTATGAAAGCTCTCCTTTAAATCATGAAGAAAATTTAGGGCTTTTTGATTGTCTTATGGAAGCTTTGCAATATAAAAGTGCGCAAAATCTAGCATTTATCCAATCCCAAAAAACTAAAATTCCACAGCAAAAAGCTCAATGGCTTTATAGATTAGGTAGTGCTGAATATGCTATGCAAAACTATCAAAAAGCCGCCCTTGCTTCGCGTGATGCTTTGGCCTTTAGCGGTGTTAATCCTTTAGCAGCTTTTGTGCTTTTTAATTCTCTTAATAATCTTAATAGAAATGAAGAAGCGATGGAGCTTTTACCTCGCATAGAAAAGGAGCTAGAAGGCAAAGAGCAGATGATAGAAATCTATTATAGGGTTTTAAAAATAATGAATAACAAAAAAGATGATATTGCAGTGCAAATTTATGCTAACAAGCTTCTTGAAGCACAAAAACAGCATCAAAAATATGAATATTCCCCTTGGGCTGAATTTAGCCTTATTGAAAGTTATATCAAAGAGGCAAAATTTAATGAAGCCTTAAAGATAGCCAAAGAGGCTCAAAGTCACATCAATAACGATGGAGAAAAAGCACAAGTTTTATATTTAGAAGGGTATTTGTCCCACAAACTTAACCAAAAAGATGAAGCAATAAAATCTTATAAAGAATGTGCTAAAATACAAACACAAACTCCTTGGAAAAATCTATGTGTAGATGCCTTAAAGCTTTTAGGAGAAACAAATTAAAATAAGGATAAAGTTTTGGAAAATAAAGCCGATATTAAGAACTTTGAAAGCAATATAGAAAAGCTAAAAGGCTTTTTGGAGAATTTAGAGGATGAAAATATAACTTTAGAAAAAAGCCTAGAGATTTATAAAAAAAGCAAAATGCTATTAAAAGAAAATCAAATAATGCTTGAAAATGCTAAATTAGAATGTGTAGAAATCACAAAGCAACTAGAGGAGGAATAGGTGAAAGTAGGAGCATTACAGCTAGGAGAAAACAAAACACAAAGCGAACTTAATGCTTATTTAAAAGCAGCTTATGATCAAAAGGTAAAGGTTGTAGTATTGGGAGAGTATCTTTTGGGGGACTTTTTTAAAAATATTGAAAACAAAGATAAAAAAAAGTTTTTAAATGAGATAAAATCACAACATACTATGCTTTTAGAACTTTCTTGTAAATTTCCTATGACACTTGTAGCACCTATGATTGAAGGGGTAGGAAATAAAATTTATAAAAGTATGGCAATTATCAATAAAGGCAAAGCACTTTTTTATCGCTCACAGAGATTAATGCCTTATGAGCATTGGAATGAAGCAGGTTTTTTTGACAACACTTTGCCTAAAAATATTAAAATGCCTCCTGTTTTTAAAGTGGGAAATCTTAAGTTTAGTGTTCTTTTTGGCTATGAATTGCATTTTGATGAATTTTGGCTAAAATTTAAACAAAATCAAATAGATTGTGTATTGCTTCCTAGTGCTTCTACTTTTGATTCCTCTTTGCGTTGGAGAAGTATTATTAAAATGCGCGCTTTTTTAAATAGTTGTTATATTTTAAGAGCTAACCGCATAGGGCAATATGAAGATGTGGAGAACAAAACAACTTGGAATTTCTATGGAGATTCTTTATTGGTAAATCCTGCTGGGGAAGTTATGGATTGCCTTGGGGATAGAGAAGAATTATTAATCGCAGAAATTGATAAAAAGCAATTGGATTTATTAAAAGAATGTTGGAAATTTAGATAGATTTTATTTAGTTTAAATTAATCTATTTTTAGTATAATTAGCGGTTTTATTGAACTTTATTAAAACCGCAAAAAACCTCTTGGAGTTATTTAATGTCTGCAAAAAATATAAACCAACAGCTTGAAGAATTGTTTTTAGAATCACAAAGTTATGTTTCTTATGAGAAGATTGCGCAAATTTTAGTTAAATTACCCACAGCAGCACAAGCTAAAAAAGTTAGCGAACTTGCAAAAAAATACAACAAGCAATTAATGTCAGCTTCACAAGTAGCAAAGCTTTTAAATCAAGCAGAAGCAAAAAAAATCAAAGAAGAAAAAAAACGCCTTTTAGATGAAGAATTAGAAGATGAATTTGATTTTATGAAAGAGCGTGAGCTATTAGAATGGAGTAGAAGTGATAGCCCTGTTAGAATGTATTTGCGTGAAATGGGACAAATTCCTCTACTTACGCGTGAAGATGAAGTGGAGCTTAGCAAGAATATTGAACTTGGAGAAAATATCATTTTGGATGCAATTTGCTCTGTGCCTTACTTGATAGATTTTATCCTAGATTATAAAGAAGCTCTTATTAATCGTGAAAGACGCGTTAAAGAACTCTTTAAAAGCTTTGATGATGAAGAAGAGGGAGATGAAGAAGTTGAAGAAGAGCTAGATGAAGAAGAGGGGGATGAAGAAAGTAAAAAAACAATTAGCAAAAAAGATCAAAAGCGTGTAGATAAGGTTTTAGTAAGTTTTAAAGCATTGGAAAAAGCTAAAAAAGATTGGTTAAAGACTTGGGAGCAAGAAAAAGGTGAAGAAAGTGAAGATATGCTTTATCTTTTAACTTTAGCACATAAAAAGCAATTTTTAAAAGAAAAGCTTTTAGATTTAGGTCCTACAAGCAAGCTTATTAATGAACTTGTAAAAGCTATGGAAAACACAATAAAAAGCGATGAAGGTTTTGATAAAGAGCTTAAGCGTTTAGAATACCGCCTGCCTTTATTTAATGATATTTTATTAGAAAATCATAAAAAGATTTTAGCGAATATTACAGAAATGAGTAAGGCAGATATTACAGCAGCCGTTCCTGAAGCCACTATGGTTTCTACTTATATGGAGATTAAAAAGTTATTCCAAACTAAAATTGCAAGTGAAGAAAGCTTTGATTTAGAGCCTGAAAAGCTCAAGCAGATTTTAGAGCAAATTAAGCGCGGTAAAGATATTGCTGATAAAGCAAAAACCAAAATGGCAAAATCCAATTTAAGACTTGTTGTAAGTATTGCCAAGCGTTATACGAACCGTGGATTACCTTTTTTAGATTTAATCCAAGAGGGAAATATAGGACTTATGAAAGCAGTGGATAAGTTTGAATACAAAAAAGGTTATAAATTTTCAACTTATGCAACTTGGTGGATTAGACAAGCTATCTCAAGGGCAATTGCTGATCAAGCAAGAACAATTAGAATCCCTATCCATATGATTGAAACCATTAATCGTATTAATAAAATTATGCGTAAATTTTTACAAGAAGAAGGTAAAGAGCCTGATATTGAAAAGATTGCTGAAGAAGTAGGATTGCCCGTAGATAAAGTAAAAAATGTAATTAAAATCACAAAAGAGCCTATCAGTCTTGAAGCTCCTATTGGAAGTGGAGAAGATGGAAAATTTGGAGATTTTGTAGAAGATAAGGCTTCTGTAGGCCCTATGGAGCACATTTTAAAAGAGGATTTAAAAAGTCAAATTGATGATGTGTTAGATCAGCTTAATGAAAGGGAAAAAGCAGTTATTAGAATGCGTTTTGGGCTCTTGGAAGATGAATCAGATAGAACTTTAGAAGAGATTGGAAAAGAGCTTAATGTAACAAGAGAGCGTGTAAGACAAATTGAATCTAGTGCTATTAAAAAACTAAAACATCCAAAGGTAGGTAGAAAGCTTAAAAACTATATTGAAGATTGATAATAAAAATAATATAAATTTTTATTCAATAAAAATCATTTTTGCCGATTTACCTTATAAATAAAGTTTTATTTATAAGGTGGTAAAGATGATTAATGCTATAAATTCTTATTCGAGCTACAATTATACAAATACTTTTAGCAATAATACTCCAAATACAAAATCATCTAATGCTATCAATGAAACTTCAAACCTTGTAAGCGATAAATCACAAGCAGTAAATAAAGTCTTAGGCTATGGAGTAGATAAAGATGGATTTTTCACAAGTGATTTTAATGAGAAAGCAGGTATTCCAAAAGATTATAAGATTTATGCTAAGGATATGCAAAGCTTTGTAGAATGGGAGACAGGAGATAGATATTTTTATGCAACTCACACTTCAATAGATATTGCAAAAACAATAGGAAATGCTTATAAAGTGCTTTCTCAAATTATGCCGACAACTTCAAATGCTAGTCTTTCTGAAGAAGAATTAACAAATATACCTTATGCTTTTGTTTTAGATAAAAATCTTAATGTTGCTAAAACTTTCACAAAAGATGAGTATGAAAAAATAGATTTAACTCAAGATAGAATTAATTTAACTTTTAATACTTTTTCAAATGTTGGCTTTGATAAAATCGGTATTGACAATATTTTTAGTCATAGTAATGGTGATGTAAGATTAAATAAAAATGCTTACATCAATAAAGATGGTAGCGTAGATAAAGGTGGAGTTTTAATGGCTCTTTTAAATTCAGGGCTTTATGGAGCAACTTTATTACTTTTAGAGGGCGATACGAGATTATTTGGAAAAATTACAACCGATAAAAATATTAGCAATGATGAGCGTGAAGCTTTTCAAAATTTTATGAATACCAATAAAGTTCAAAGTGCTTTTTTATCTTCAAGCAATCCTAATGAGTGGAACCCATTTGAAGAGCGATTATCTATGAAACTTTTTATTAGAAGAAGTGATAATATAGGAAATGCTGAACTTTCAAGACTTGCAATGGATTTAGACAAAGAATATCAAGAAATGATTAACTCTAATATGAGCCTAGAAAAATTTAAAACCAAATATCTTGATTTTAAGCAAAGGCACGATGAGTTTGTAGAAAAATTAAAAGAGGCAGAAAAAGCAAAAGGGATAGATTATAATAATCCTGCAAAAAGCACAAATAATAAAGAAACTTTAGAAGAAGACAAAGAAAAGCCATTTAAGCCTATACAAGCAGAAAGTAAAAGCGAAACCTACAAAGATGATAATACAAGAAATGAGCTTTTAAGAAAACTACTAGAAACTAAATTTGGCAAAAGCGATGAATTGGAAATTCTTTTTGGTATGAAGTTTAAGGGAGATATAGGAGAATTTAATAAAATTCTTTCTCAAATAGGGTTAAATAGTTCTGAAAGTAAAAGCATAGATATTAAGACTTAAGAACTAATTTGTCATTTTAAATCTTTATTTGTTATTTTGCAAGATTAATCAATAAGTTTCCATTCAAGACTTAAAACAATATGATAAAATTTTGCAAATTATTTTAAGGATAGTGATGAAAGTTGTAATTACTGGAGGAGGAACTGGAGGACATTTAAGTGTTGCAAAAGCTTTTTTGGAGGAGCTAGTTTCGCGTGATATAGAGTGTATTTTTATTGGTTCTAGTTTTGGGCAGGATTTATCTTATTTTGAAAATGAAGCAAGATTTTCTAAAAAATTCTTTTTACAAACTAGCGGAGTAGTTAATAAAAAAGGCTTATCTAAAATAAAATCCTTATTTTTTCAAGCCTTAGCCTTAAAAGAAGCTATTAAAGTTTTAAAAGAAGAGAAAATAAAATGCGTGATTTCTGTGGGAGGGTATTCAGCCGCACCTGCTTCTTTTGGGGCAATCTTTTGCAAAATTCCCCTTTTTATTCATGAGCAAAATGCAAAAATAGGGCGTTTAAATGGATTTTTGAAAAATAGGGCAGCTTTGTTTTTCTCTTCTTATTTAGAGCCATTTTGGGAATATCCCACCCAAAATGAATTTTTTGTTACACAAAGAGCAAGAAAAGAACTCAAAAACATACTATTTATAGGTGGATCACAGGGTGCAAGAGCTATTAATCAATTTGCTATTACTCTTGCTTGTGAAATCAATAAAAAGGGGATTAAAATTTTTCATCAATGTGGCAAAAGAGATTTTGAAAATACTTTAGAAGAATACAAAAAGCTAAATCTAAAAATAAAAATTATCCAAAAAGAGCAAGACTTACAAGAGGATTTTGAAGTAGGATTGTTTGATTTTTGCTTCTTTATGCCAAAAATTATGCAAAAATGTGATTTTGCTATTTCTAGGGCAGGGGCTAGCTCACTTTGGGAGCTTTGTGCTAATGGATTGCCAGCTCTATTTGTGCCATATCCTTATGCAGCGCAGAATCACCAGTATTTTAATGCAAAATTTATTCAAGATAAAGAGCTTGGCTTTTTATGCGAAGAAAAAGATTTATTTTGTGATGTGTTGTGGGGGATTTTAGAAATTTTAGATTCTAAAAAACTAGAAAGTTTAAGCACTGCTTTGATGGCACATTGCAATAAAAAAGCAAGTGCAAAAATGGTAGAAGAAATTTTAAGAATTACGAGTAATTAAGCTAGAGGGGAGATTAAAAAGCTTGATAAATTCTTCTTCTTTTGCTCTTTGCTCTCCTTGATCTTTTTCATGGTCATAACCCACAAGATGTAAAAATCCATGGATAAAAAGTAAATAAATTTCTTCTTCTAAAGAATGATGGAGCATGTTAGATACTTCTTTAGCATAATCTATGCTAATAATTATACTTCCAAAGAGTAAAGAAAATTCGCATTCTAGTGGAAAAGAAAGCACATCTGTAGGCTTGTCTATATTGCGATAGGTCTTATTAATCTCTTGCATGGCTTTATTATCTAAAATAATCAATTCACATTTTTTTAGAGAAATATTTAAATTTTGTGCCATTTCTTTTAGGAAATTTTCTAAATTTTGACTAAAATTTGGTAAAAACTCATAATCGCTTTGATTGTCTAATAAAATATTATTCTGCATGGATTTCTAAGCCTACTGGACAATGATCGCTTCCTAAGATTTCAGGATAAATTTTGGCATCTATTAATTTTGAGCGTAAAATTTCAGAACACAAAAAATAATCAATCCGCCACCCTATGTTATTTGCTCTAGCTTTTCCCATATAGCTCCACCAGCTATAAGCCCCTTCAAGCGTAGGATAAAAATGTCTAAAAGTATCTACAAAACCACTTTCAAGCAAAATACTCATTTTCTCACGCTCTTCATCTGTAAAACCTGCATTGCGTCTATTTGTTTTTGGGTTTTTTAAATCAATTTCTTTATGTGCCACATTTAAATCGCCACATACAATTACAGGTTTTGTTTTTTCAAGATTTTTTAGATAGCTTCTAAAATCATCTTCCCACTCCATTCTGTATTCTAGCCTTTCTAGCTCTCTTTTAGAATTAGGTGTATAAACATTTACTAAATAAAATTCTTTAAATTCTGCACAAATAATCCTGCCTTCTTTATCATGGTGTTCTATTCCCATATCATAAGTGACGCTTAAAGGTTGATTTTTAGAAAAAATTACTACTCCTGAATATCCCTTTTTTTCTGCAGAATTCCAAAATTCATGATAACCTTCAAAGTAAAAATCTGCCTGATCTTTTTGCATTTTGGATTCTTGGATACAAAAAATATCTGCATCCACCTCTTTAAAAAAGCTCATAAAACCTTTATTCATACAAGCTCTAAGTCCATTTACATTCCATGAGATTAATTTCAATTTTACTCCTTATCTTGGGTGTTTTACAATACCATTATAAAAAGGCTCACATTTTGCATTTTGTGTGCCTAAAATTGGATCGGTAACTTTTTGCGCACCTTTTTTGATTTTACCAAATAATGATGTAGCAAGATTGATAGCTGTTTGCACTGTTGCTTTAGACAATTCAATTTTAGGATTTTGCAAAGTTCCTTTTATTTTTTGTGAAAGCTTAGCACAATTTTTCTCATCTAAAATTCCAATTTCAAAATTATCAAAATTATCATTTTTTAAATTAATTGCTCCCTTTGCTGCTATTCTTGTTTTGCCAGTAGCAAACGCAACATCTTTGGCAAATGCTACTCCATTTTTAAGATCAAAATTTGCTTCTATTTGCTTAATAAGACTTTTTGAGCTAACTACAGCATTAAATCCTAGCATTCCTACATCACTTCCTTTAGTGGCTGCAATACCAAAAGGGCCTGCTAAAACAAAAGCGCCAATATCTAAAAGATTGACCTGATTAGTATTTTCATAATTACTTACAAGTCCATCTATATCAATACTATAAATTTCAAAGTTACTTCCACTAAGTCTTGCATTTCCGTTTAAGTTGCTAAGAATACTTTGCATATCTTTACCTTTAATGCTTAAAGAAGCATTTGCATTTACTAAACCATCTTTAATGAGTTTATCCATTCCGCTAAATTTAGCTACTTTTTGCATACTAATATTTTTTGCTTCTAAATTAAATTTTTCATTTTTTAATTCTGCTTCTAAATTATCCCCAAAGTCTTTATTGTGTATTTTAAAAGATGGGATACCAGAATTTAAAGCAAATGAACCCTCAAGATTTAATGCACCTTTTAACTTTAAAGAAAGGGGATTAATATTTGCAACTTCATTAATATTTAAAGCAAAATCACTACTATAATTTTGCTTTAATAAATCCAATTTAATATTAGGAAGATTTAGTTTAAAATCTTGACTATCTAATGTGGCTTTGATTTCTCCAAGACCTTTTTTGATTTCTCCATTTCCATTAAGTGCTACCTGCAAGTCTTTTTTAAAATCCATTCCACTAAGCTTGTTTAAAGTATTTTTGCTAAGTAAAATATTGGGAGAATAGATTTTAAAATCTCCACTTATACCTTTATCAAAATCTTTCAAGTTAGCCTGTGCTTCTAACTCTCCATTTGCACTCATTTCAAAAAGTCCAGCTAATTTTTGCAAATTTAATTTCTTGATATCTATTTCAATATTTTTAGGAGCATAATTATATAAAACCGTTTGAATTTTTGTGACAGAATTAAAAAGATCGCTATTTGCTTCAAAATTAATCTTTTTAGAATCTCCATTGAAACTTGCTTTAAAGATATTGTTTTGTGCTAAATTTAGTCCATTAAGTGCTAGGGTTTGGATTTTACTCTCTAGATTTCCTTTGATTTTATAGCTTAAGTCTTTAAGATCAATATTATCTATTTTGGTATTTAAATCAATCTCGCCTTGTGCGTCATATTCAAGTGTAGCAAACTCCAAAAGCTCTTTTAGGCTTAATTGTTTAGCATTTAAAGTAAGAGTTTTAGGAGTATAATTAGGAGCTTCCAATAAAGCACTAATAGGCTGTTTAACTATATTTAAAAGCAAAGCAATTTTTTGATCTTTTAAAGAAGAAGATTTTAGACTAAGTGCTAGGTTAATGGGAGTTTTAGGGGTAAAATCACTTATGCTAAATTTTTGCAAAGTTGCAAAAACTTTACCATTGGAACTAAAATCTTGCAATAAAAAAGAAAGATCTTTAGAGTTTATATTTAAATAGCTTGAATAAGCCAAAATGGTGCTTATAATTTTGCCTTCTTTTGCATCTCCACTAAGAGAAAATGCAATAGGATCTTTAGGTAAAATTAAATTAAAATCTTTTTTTAACTGGGCAAGATTAGGAGAAATTGCTTTAGAAGCGACTTGAAATTTTCCTTGAGGTTTAGCAATATCTGTAATATCCATATTTGCAGAAACCATTAACTTTCCATTGGCATAAGTAGGTTGGCTTAAAAACTTTAATAAAGAAGCTATAGAGATATCTTCTTTGGTTTGGATAAATAAACGCTTTGGAGCATAATTTTCTAAACTAATGTTAGCATCAATTTCGCTATCAAATGCACCAATATTCAATTTGGTGTCTATAACATTCCCTTTTTTACTAATTTCTCCATTAAGCGCTAAAGAACCATTTAGTTTAATACCTAAAAGTGGCTCATAAGGCGCTAGATTTTTAACAAAAGCATTAAGAGTGGCATCTGTATTTAATGTAAAAAGTGAATATTTACCTTGCAAGGCGATTTGTGATTTTTGTTTATCAGTGATGGCAAACTCATAAGTACTAAACCTTAATTTAAAATGTGTAAATTCCAAGCCAATAGGAGCTTTTTCGTTGGCAATTTGCGTGATTTTGTTTTTTAGGAATTCATTACCACTTTCTGAAAATAACCAACTTAAAATTAATGCAATAATAACAATAAGACCAACAATGATAGCAAGTAAAATTTTTAAAAATTTTTTCACTTTCTAGCTCCTTTTAATTTTCTTTCAATTTTACACAAAGCTTTATAAAAAACAAATTTGTTTTTGGATAATATATAATGTTCCTAAAGAAAAACTTTTTGGGAATAATTGGAGCCTTGGCTCACAAAAACAGAAAGGAGTCTGTTATGGTTTCAGGAATCAATACTTCAAGTGTAGCAGTTAGTGGGAATTTGAGTGTTTTAAAAAAAGCATTGGATACAAATGAGCAACTTATGAGTTCTTTAATTTCTAATATGCAGGGAGCAAGTAGCAATCTACAAAGCCCCCAACAAGCACCCAAAGCCCCTAGCACTCCAGCTCCAAGCAATGGAGGGCTTGATATAATGGCTTAAAAAGGCTTTATGCCTTTTTGGCTGTTATATTCCAAATTTTTCTAAATATTCTGGATAAGTGCAACTTTTACAATATTCTTCTATGCGTTTGTTTTGTTTAAAACCTTTTATAAGATTTAGAAATTTAGTTGTTTGAAAAATATCTTTTAGGTTTTGAATTTTTAAGTCCCCTAGAGTAATATTTCCTTGTGTATCAAAACAGCAAGGAACAACCCTGCCATCGCTTAAAATTCCAATTTGCTTTAAGCCACCATAGCAATGCCCTTTATCTATTTTATTTTGGCTAGGACTCCAGCTAAAAAAAGGTTTTTGGATAAGATGTATTTTATATGCTAATCTTGTGTTTATTGGATAAATAGTATCTAATTGAAAAAAATCTTTTATTTTGCAATAGAAAATTTCATTTTTTTTAGGAGGCATCATAGAAGTATTTAAATTCCAAAGTCTAAGATTAACAAAGAATTCTTTTTTAAGTTCTTGATGTGCTTTTAAAAAATCAAATAATTCTTTAAAATAATCCTCTAACACAATAGTTTTTCTTTGATAGAGCATACTCATAAGTGAAAAGTTGATTTGATGGATGCTAGAATGGTGTAAAAGTAATTCCTTGTGCAAATGTAAAAAATAACCACTTGTAGTGATATCTACTGCCAACTTATTATCCCTTGCAATCTCTAAATAATCTTCTAAATTTGGGATACTTAAAGGATCGCCCAAGATATGTAATGCTATTAAATGTGTAAAGTCTTTGACTTCTTTTGAGATTTTTTCAAATAGAGATAGAGGCATTGTGTGAGTGGATTTCAAAGGAGTGCAAAATGTGCAATCTAGCCCACAAAAATTTGTAATCTCTATAAAAACTTTTTTAAACTGCATTATTCATTACGCAAAACTTCTAAAGGATTGATTTTGGTAGCCTTATATGCTGGATAATACGAAGAGGCAAAAACAATCAAAAAAGAACCAAATAAAATTGAAAACAAATCTGCTAAAGAAAGTTCTAAAGGCAATTTGTCACTTCCATATACATCAGCTGGAAGCGAAATGATAGGAAAATTAGCTAAAAGAACTAAGATAATTGCAGCCAAAATACTTCCACAAATTATTCCACTAATGCCTATAAAATTTCCCAAATAAAGAAAAGTTTTTTGTATCTCTTTAGAGCTAGCACCCATTGTTAAAAGTAGAGCAATTTCCTTGCGTCTATTCATTACACTCATTAAAAGCGAACTAATAATATTTAATGAGGCTACAAGAATAATTAACATAAGCACAATAAATAATGCTCTTTTTTCTAATTCTAATGCAGAAAAAAAGTTGCCATTTTGTTCCCACCATCCTATTATTCTATAAGCATCTCCAAATTTTTCTTTTAAAGAGAGTATATCTTTTTGAGGATTGGGTGTATAGATATGTATGCCATCATACGCACCATTAGGTAGATTTTTAATAGCACTCAAGGCTTCAAGAGTGGTATAAATATAGCCTTTGTCATAATTGATAAGCCCTGATTGAAAAAAACCTTCCACTTTAAATCTTTTAAGAATTGGGGAAACTCCAAGTGCATTAGGCGAAAGCTCTGTAAAAATAAGCATTAAAGGAGAATCATAGTCTAAAAAATAAGCCTCTTGCAATCCTTTGCCTACAATTACCTTAAAATTCGTATCACTTAAAGTTGTATTTTTAAGTGCTTCTTTGAAAATAGGATTTACTTTGGCTTCTCTATTAAAATCCACCCCAAATACTAGGGCTCCTTCTAATGCTCTACCTGATTTTGAAATAGCTTGTGTTTGGATAAAAGGACTATAAGAAAAACTTGGAAATTTTTCTTCTAAGGTCTGTAGTGTGCTTTGATTTACACCACCATAAATGCGTGGAATAAGTGTTATAGGATAATTCATAGCTGATAATTTTCGTTCAAATTCTTTATCAAACCCATTCATAATTGCCATAGCAACAATCAAAACCATCACCCCTATACAAACCCCCAAAAATGCTAAAATAGCAGTAATAGAAATGAAAGGCTGAGATTTATTAAAACGCAAATAACGCTTAACTAAAAAAGGAATTAACTTGCTTTTCATTTTGCAAGTATGCCTTTTTTAGGGCCACTTTTTCCACAGCAATCTTTGTATTTTTTACCACTTCCACAAGGGCATGGTGCATTTCTTGCAGGCTTTTTAACAGCAAGAGAATTGTTGGAATTTTGTTCTAGTTTTTCTCTAGCGTTTTTGGTTTCCTCTTCAAGCTCTGCTTCATTTTCTCTTAATTGCAATTTATAGAGCATTTTAATAGCTGTATATTTAATCTGACTTGCTAGTTCCAAAAACAAATTATAACTTTCTTTCTTATATTCTACCAATGGATCTTTTTGATTATAACCCCTAAGTCCTATTCCTGTTTTTAGATTATCCATCACATATAAATGCTCTCTCCATAAATTATCTAGAGTTTGCAAATATACAAGACGCTCAATTTCATTTTTCATACTCGCATCTATTTTAGACATTTTAAGTTCGTAGGATTTTTTTAACTCTTCTTCTATATAGTTTTCAAAATTTCCATTGATTTCGTAAGAATTTTTCATCTCTTCTTTGTTGAGCTCTAAATTAAAGTCTTCTTTTGCTAAAGTGCATAAGGCTTCTAAATCATCTTCTATGGAAAATACATTGCTTTTTTGTAAAAACATCATAATACATTCTTTTCTGTTTTCATTAATTCTGTGACTAAGATCTGTATTGCTATCTAAAAGCTCATCTCTTAAGCGATAAATAGCCTTTCTTTGTTCATTTGCCACATCATCATATTCTAAAAGATGCTTTCTTGCTTCAAAATGCATACTTTCTACTTTCTTTTGTGCATTTTCTACAGATCTTGTAACAAGCTTTGATTCAATATGTTCTCCCTCATCTAATCCAAGCTTGTCCATAATATTTTTAATCTTATCGCTTCCAAAAATTCTCAAAAGTGGATCTTCTAAACTTAAATAAAATTGACTAACTCCTGGATCACCTTGTCTTCCGCTCCTTCCTCTTAATTGATTATCAATCCTGCGAGATTCATGGCGTTCTGTTCCTATAATATAAAGTCCCCCAAGTGCTCTAATTTCATCATCAATTTTAATATCAACCCCGCGTCCTGCCATATTTGTAGCAATGGTTACAGCACCTTTTTTCCCCGCATCTTTAATGATTTCTGCTTCTTGTGCATGCTGTTTAGCATTTAAAACAGAATGTGGGATTCTAAAGCTTTTTAAAAGCTCATGGATTTTTTCACTTTTCTCAATAGAAGCAGTTCCCACTAAAACAGGTTGTCCTTTTTTATAAAGTTCATTAATCTTATCCACTAAGGCCTTAAATTTTTCCTTTTCTGTCTTATAGATTAAATCATTCAAATCTTTTCTTGCAATAGGCAGATTTGTAGGGATAGAAACAACCTCTAAATTATAAATTTGCAAAAATTCGCTTGCTTCAGTTTGCGCTGTCCCAGTCATTCCAGCTAATTTTTCATAGAGACGGAAATAATTTTGATAGGTAATATCTGCTAGAGTTTGAGATTCTTCTTTAATCTTTACTCCTTCTTTAGCTTCTAGTGCTTGGTGCAATCCTTCACTAAAGCGTCGTCCCTCGCTTAATCTCCCTGTAAATTCATCTACAATAACAACTTCACCTTCTCTTAAAACATAATCTTTATCTATAAAAAATAAATAATTTGCCTTAAGTGCTTGATCTAAATGATGTGCTAAAACAGCATTTTCCACACTATAGAGATTATCAATTTTAAAGAGTTCCTCGGCTTTAGCAATTCCTGCTTCATTGATTAAGATATTGCGATTTTTTTCATCAATGCTAAAATGTTCTTCTTTTTTCAGCTTCAAGGCTACTTCATTGGCAATTTTATAATTATCTAGCGTTTTATTTGCAGGACCTGAAATAATAAGTGGAGTTCTAGCCTCATCAATCAAGATAGAATCCACTTCATCTACAATTGCAAAATAATGGTGTTTTTGCACTTTTTGATTTAAATCATATTTCATATTATCGCGCAGATAATCAAAACCAAATTCATTATTGGTTCCATAAACAATATCTTTAGAATATTGCTCTATTCTATCATTGTCATCATAATTATCCCCTGTAATAATACCTACAGAATAACCTAAAAACTCATACAAAGGACGCATGGCTTCTGCATCGCGTCTAGCTAGATAATCATTCACTGTTACAATATGCACACTTTTTTGACTCATAGCATTTAAACATACTGGAAGTGTAGCTACTAGGGTTTTTCCTTCGCCTGTTTTCATTTCAGCAATTTTGCCCTCATGTAGCACCATACCACCAATAAGCTGAACATCAAAATGACGCATATTTAAAACGCGCTTGCTTGCTTCCCTAGTGATTGCAAAAGAAGCAAAAAGAACCTTGTTTAACTCCTCGCTGATATTTTTAGCATTTGCTACTTGTTCTTTGAGTTTTAAAAAAGCTTCTTTTAGCTCCTCATCACTTAATTTGCTATAAGTTTCCTCTAAAGCATTAATTTTTTTAATTTCTTTCTTATAATGTGCAACAAGACGATCATTTTTGTTGCTAAATATTTTTTTTGCTAGTGATGCTATCATTGAAATGCAACCTTAAATTTTGGATTTTAACTTATCATTTTATCATAATTTTTAGGTAAAATAATAAGAAGTTTTAGTAATTTATCTAAAAGTAAGGAGTTATTGTGTTTAAATTTTTGTTTTTAATGTTTAAAATTTTTTGTTTTTCAAGCTTTTTATTAACCAATTTAAAAGCGTTTGAACCTAATAAAATTCAAAGTTTGGAAGCAAATTTTACCCAAACTCTAACTTCAGAAGATAACCATAAAATCATTTATGAGGGAGAAATTTTTTTAAAAAGTCCAAAAAGTGCCTTATGGAAATATAACAATCCCATCATAAAGGAAGTATATATTGAAGGCAATACCTTAATAATCTATGAACCAAAACTAGAGCAAGCTACTTTTAGCACTCTAAAAGAAGAGTTAAATTTGCTCACTCTATTAAAAGAAGCAAAGCAGGTGGATAAAAATCATTATGAAGCAATTTTGTCTAATCAAATTTACTCCATAGAATTAAAAAGTGATTTACCTTATATTATCCGCTACAAAGATGAGCTAAACAATAAGGTAGAAATACAGCTAAAAAATATAAAAATTAATGCATTAAAAAATGATAACATTTTTGATTTTACCCCTCCTAGTAATATTGATATTATTTATCAATAAAAACAATCTAGAACAGTATCGCTTTAAAAAACTCCTGCAAATTGAGTAAAAAGCCCACAAAGCATTTTAAATTTTACTCAAAAATTTAAATTTTTTTTGACTTCTTTAAAAATACTAGGCTAAAATAGACAATACATCTTGAATATTTTTAAGGAGTTAAGCAATGGGAACTATTACGCTTATCAACAATGAAACAGGTGAAAAATTTGATTTTGATTTAATTGACTGCACAAGAGGTCCAAAAGCAGTAGATTTTAGTAAATTATTTGAACGCACAAATATTTTCTCCTATGATCCTGGATATGGCTCCACAGCAGGTTGCGAATCTACAATTAGTTATGTGGATGGGAAAAATGGAAAATTGCTCTATAAAGGGCAACCTATTGAAGAAATTGTAAGCAAATATAAATTTAGTGATGTAGCAAAACTACTCATTACAGGAGAAGCACCTAAAAACAAACAAGAATCTGATGAATTTGATTTAGAGCTTAGACACCGATCATTTTTACATGAAGGGCTTATTAATATTTTTAGTGCCTTCCCAGATGGAGCACATCCTATGGCAAATCTAAGTTCGGCAGTTGCTGCACTTTCTACTTTCCACTTTGATCATAAAGAAATGGATGATGAAGATGATTATCAAACCATGGCAAGAAGAATTATTGCAAAGATTACCACTCTAGTAGCTTTTTCTTACCGCAATTCTATTGGTGCTCCTTTTATTTATCCTGATATTAGTCGCTCTTATGTAGAAAATTTTCTTTATATGCTTAGAGCTTATCCAGGAGGTAAATTAAAACACACATTACAAGGAGAAGAAGAAATTACCCCTTTGGAAGTAGAAGCATTAGATAAAATCTTTATTCTCCATGCAGATCATGGACAAAATGCTTCCACAACAACAGTAAGAAATGTGGCATCAACTGGGGTGCATCCTTATGCTGCAATTTCAGCAGGTATCAATGCACTTTGGGGGCCAGCTCATGGTGGAGCTAATGAAAAGGTTTTGGTGCAACTTAATGAAATTGGCGATGTTAAAAATGTAGATAAGTTTGTAGCAAAAGCTAAAGACAAAAATGATCCATTTAGATTAATGGGATTTGGACATCGC
This sequence comes from Helicobacter valdiviensis, assembly GCF_003245365.1. Taxonomy (GTDB): domain Bacteria; phylum Campylobacterota; class Campylobacteria; order Campylobacterales; family Helicobacteraceae; genus Helicobacter_D; species Helicobacter_D valdiviensis. Next base: position 131,832 of record NZ_NBIU01000001.1, on the reverse strand, counting down.
GTGTATAAAAGTTATGATCCAAGGGCAAAAGCTATCAAAGCCTTAAAAGATGAACTTAATGCAAAAGGCATTAAAATGAATGCAAGATTAAGTGAGATTGCAGAGAAATTAGAAGAGGTTGCACTTAATGATGACTATTTTAAAGAGAGAAATCTTTATCCAAATGTAGATTTTTATAGCGGTATTATTTTAACAGCACTTAAAATTCCAGTACCTCTTTTTACTCCAATGTTTGTAATTGGTAGAATGCCTGGATGGTGTGCACAAGTTATGGAACATATTAAAAATCCACATGCAAGAATTACGCGTCCGCGTCAAGTTTATTTAGGAAAATAGAAAATAAGTAAAAAATAAGGAATAGGTAAGTCTCCTTTTATCTATTCTAGGCTAGAATAAAGCCCAAAACTTTAAATACAAGGGAATATTCTATGCAGACCACTTCATCTATTGATTGGGAATTAAAAAGTTGGAGGCACAAAACAGCCCTCCAACAACCTATTTACAAAAACTTACAAGAATTAGAACAAGTAGAAGCAAAGCTCCGTAAGCTTCCGCCTCTTGTGTTTGCAGGTGAAGCAAGATCGCTTAAAACCCATTTGGCTAAAGTAGCCAAAGGGGAGGCTTTTTTACTTCAAGGGGGGGACTGTGCAGAGAGCTTTAATGATTTTAATGCTATTAAAATTAGAGATTTATTTAAAGTAATCTTGCAAATGGCTGTGGTTTTAACTTATGCGGGAGCTTGTCCTATTGTAAAAGTAGGGCGACTTGCAGGACAATTTGCAAAGCCAAGATCTAGCGATTATGAGAGTATTAATGGGGTAAGTTTGCCAAGTTATCGTGGAGATATTATTAATTCCATTGAATTTAGTGAAAGTGCAAGAGAGCCTAATCCGCAAAGGATTTTAGAAGCTTATCATCAATCAGCAGCCACCCTCAATCTAATCCGTGCTTTTGCACAAGGAGGACTTGCCAATTTAAATCAAGTTCAAAGATGGAATCTTGATTTTGCAAGTGGAAGTTCTAGTGTGCGTTATCAAGAAATGGCACAAAAGATTAATCAAGCATTAGAATTTATGGAGGCTTGTGGAATTAGTTCTAAAAACACTCCTATTTTAAGAGAAACAGAATTTTACACATCCCATGAGGCTTTATTATTAAATTATGAAGAAGCACTTACTAGACAAGATCATTTAACAGGACAATGGTATGATTGTTCAGCACATATGCTATGGATTGGTGAGAGAACTAGAAATCTTGATGGGGCGCATTTGGAATTTTTAAAAGGAGTAGACAATCCTCTTGGGGTAAAAATAGGCCCAAATGCCACAAAAGAAGATGTTTTAAAAATTTGCGACATTCTAAATCCTAAAAATGAAGCAGGGCGTTTGAATTTTATTATTAGAATGGGGGCAGATACCATCAATGAAAAGTTGCCTAGACTGCTAAAAGGTGTGAAAGGGGAGGGCAGGGAGATTGTATGGAGTATCGACCCTATGCATGGAAATACAACTAAAGCAAGTAGTGGTTATAAGACTCGAGCATTTGATAATATTTTAAGCGAAGTAAAAAGCTTTTTTGAAATCCACAGAAGCGAAGGAACTTATGCGGGTGGTGTGCATCTTGAAATGACTGGAGAAAATGTAACAGAATGTATAGGAGGTATGCAGGCTATTACTGAAGAAAATCTAGGTTGTAACTATAATACACAATGTGACCCTAGGTTAAATGCAAATCAAGCTGTAGAACTTTCCTTTTTGATAGCCGATATTTTAAAACATAGAAAAATTTAAGGTGTATTTGTGGTAAAATGCCACAAATTTACCTAATTTTTTGCTTAATTATGCTTTATTTTGATAAAAATTTAAAATTTCATAAAAATTTGTTTAAAATTTCCTAAAAATTATGTTACAATTTCATAAATTTTTGCTGTAAGAGGAAGTTTTCAATGAGAATTTTGATAATCGAAGATGAAATTAGTTTAAATAAAACCATTACGGAAGGCTTGAATGAGTTTAATTATCAAACTGATATTGCCGAAAATCTTAAGGATGGTGAATACTACATTAGTATTAGAAATTATGATTTAGTGCTTGTAGATTGGATGTTGCCAGATGGCAATGGTTTAGAGATTATTACACAAATTAAAAATAAATCTCCAAGAACTGCTGTAATTGTAATCTCTGCAAGAGATGATGTGGAAAGTGAAGTAGCTGCACTAAAGGGTGGGGCAGATGATTTTATGGCTAAACCTTTTGATTTTAATGTGCTTTTAGCCAGAATTGAAGCTAGACTCCGCTTTGGTGGAACCAATTTAATTGAGATTGAAGATTTAATCATCAATCCAGATGAAGAAAAAATTACTTATAAAGGTCAAGAAATTGAACTTAAAGGTAAGCCTTTTGAAGTTTTAACGCATTTAGCTAGACATAGAGATCAGATTGTTTCTAAAGAACAATTATTAGATGCTATTTGGGAAGAGCCAGAACTAGTAACCCCAAATGTTATTGAAGTAGCAATTAATCAAATCCGTCAAAAAATGGATAAACCTCTAAGTATCGCTACAATAGAAACAGTTCGTCGTAGGGGATATAGATTTTGTTATCCAAAAGGAGCATAAGGGGAGACTATACGCGACAAATTGTCGTCTCCTTTAGCTTATTAATTTTTCTTTTCTCTTTTTCACTTTATGCTTATATGCGTAATTCTTTTTATGCAGATATTAAAAATAATATTTATGATAATATTCACACCATCCTTCAAAGTAGTATTTCCTATAAAGTAGGGCAAATATTTTATATTCAAAAACCGGATATTTTAAAAGATGAAAAACTTAAAATAGAGATTATTTCTACACAAAATAAAATTACAAACAGCGAAAAAACTTATAAAAAAGATAAGAGAGTGTTTTATGAAATTATCTATTTTTACAAAAATAATCAAGCTCTAAAAATCACACAAGACATTACACAAATTAATGCCTTTTTAGATAAAATTCTACATAGTATTATTATAGTTGGATTTTTTGGGCTTATTTTAATAAAACTTTTTGCACTTGCTTTTTCTAATATTCTTTATAAGCCCATATCAAAGCTTTCAAAATCACTATCTACCTTAAAAGAAAGCAATTTGGAAAATATTAAAGAGGACAATCTCCCTTTAGAGTTTCAACCTCTTATTGCCTCTATCAACGAGCTTTTAAATAAAATCAAAAACCACCTTTCATACCAAAAACAATTATTTATTGGTATTGCTCATGAGTTAAAAACTCCGCTTGCTGTAATGAAGACAAAATCAGAAGTTACACTCCTAAAAGAAAGAGATAAAGAAAAATATATAGAATCTTTAAAAACAAATATTAAAAGTATTGATGAAATGAATGCAATTATTAAAACAATTTTAGAATTAGGTAGGCAAGAGAGTGCTCAATTTGAAAAAACAAGTGATGTAGATATTATGAAGATTTTAAGAGAGCTTGCAGAAAACTTCAAAATTCTTGCACAAAAAGAAAACAAGATTTTTAATATCCTTTTGGAGCCTCAAGAACTATTTGCCAATATTAAGCCTACGCTACTTACACAAATTGTGCAAAACTTCTTACAAAATGCCTTTAAATTTACACCGCAAAACAAACATATTGAGCTAAAAAGTCAGCTAACCACAAATGGATTCTTGCAAATTATTGTTTTGGATGAGGGATGTGGGCTTGATTGTGAGTTGGATAATATTTACGCTCCTTTTAGACGCTCTGGAAACAAGAGTGGAGCAGGGCTTGGACTGTTTTTAGCTAAAAATGCAGCTAATGCTCTTGGCGGAAATATTTCTTTGCAAAACCGCAAAGATACTCAAGGCACAGTCGCTACTTTTATGCTTAAAATTACATAAAGCTTATCAATAATATTTCAATAAAATTCTATAAAATTTCTCTAAAGAGCTCTTAAAAGCTCTAATGCGATTAAAGATTTATCGTTATAGAGCAGGGGAGCAAAATACTAATAAAGCCCTAAAATGCCTTAAGGACTTAAAAGCAGAAATTGCAAATGCTTCTAAATTGGAAAAATTTAGAAGTTTCCTATCTTCTAAGCAAGAAAAAGATTTTAGCTTTGTCAATGAATTACAAAACTATTGCAAATAAGGTGTTTAATGAATAAATTTGAAGTTAAAAATAATCTTAAAAAGTTAATGATTTTATCAATAACAAAAAAGGAACAAGAGGGCGTAAGTCTTTAGAAGAATCTAAGAAGAGAAATAATGTAATTAGTATCTATCTAAACGATGAGGATTTTAAAAAAGTTAAAGAGAAAGCAGAAAAAGCAAGACTGCCTATAAGCCAATACATTACTTTAAAGATTTTTCAGAATGAGGACTAATTGCCAAATTATTTTTAATATTTTTTGATTTTATAAAATCTTTTTCATTTTGTTTGATTTTAAGTGCCATAGCTTTTAAAAAGTGATTGTTATCTATTTTAAATTCTTTGGTAAGAATTTCTAACTCTTTATAAGTAAAAGAATGGATCTTTTGTTTATGGGGTAAAGTTTCCATTGCAAAAGAGTTAGAAACTTATTAACAATTATTCATCAATAGGGCATTTTTAAAGCTTTAGTCTGTCTCCTTTGAAAATCCTTAATAGTTTGAAAATTATAGTTTTCAATACTAAAATTAAGTTTCTTTTGGATATAATCTAATCTTTAATAATTATCTTAATCTCATTTAAGATTAGTATAAATTAAACACCAAAGGTATTTTATGCGTTATCCTATAGATTTTAAAGATGACTTTCCTAAAAATTTGCTTTTTTGGCTGGAGCGTTTTATTTATCATAAATTAAATAGTCTCTCAAACCATCAAGTAGATGATAAAAAAGAAATTATTAAAAGCCTAGAAACCTTGCGTAAAGGCACAGAAAGCATTAATCATCTCCAAGAAGTATGCAAACAATGCAGAAATGCAGGACTTATAGGAATAAATACCTATATTAATCCGCTCTTAAAGCTTTATGAATATCTTACATATCTAGGCTTAGCTTCTTTAAAAGAAGTAGATGAGGAAATGCTAAGAGAATTTTTAACAATCCATACAAGTTCTCTTAAAGATGCTAGTAAAAAAAATTACCGTATTGCACTTATTAATTTTTTTGGTTTTATTGACAAACAAAACGAAGAAGATGATGGAACTTCACATATTTTTAGAATTGAACTTAAAAATTGGGGAGGTTTGCGTGGTAAAAGCGGGCAAAAGCTACCTGCTTATATGAATGAAGAAGAAGTAAAGAAATTTTTGGAAGGTATTGACAGCTTTCCTTTTAAGCAGCAAGACTTGGCTTATCGCAACCGACTCTTATTGAAAACCATCATCTATACAGGTATTCGTGTGAGTGAAGCTCTAAATTTAAAAATAAAAGATTTGATGTTGGATAAAGAATTTTATGTGCTTCAAGTGCGTGGAAAAGGAAATAAACCGCGTGTTGTAATGATTAAGGCTCAAAATATCCAAACAGATTTAAGCGGATATTTAAACACTAGAGTAGATACCAAAGACAATGATTTTCTTTTTTGTAATCATAAAGGAGGCAAACTCACACAAGCTTATGTAAGCCGTGTTGTTGAACAAGTATTGCTTACAAATGGTATCAGAAAAGAAAAAAATGGAGCACATATGCTAAGACATACCTTTGCTACCCTACTCTATCAAAAAAGTCAAGATTTGGTTTTAGTGCAAGAAGCATTAGGACATGCGAGTTTAGATACTTCAAGAATTTATACCCATTTTGATAAACAAAGATTAAAAGCTACAACAGAAATTATGCCCTAAAAGGGCATATATGAAGTTATTTTGTAAATAACACAGAACTTGCTTTATCTTCCCCATAAATAGGAGCTAAAGTTTTTTGATAAGCTTCTTGCATAAAGCCGTTTTCATTAAGAGTTTGTAACTCTTTGTTAAGCCAATCTAGTAGCTCTTTATCACCTTTTTTGACAGCAGGAGCAATTACATCTTCTGCACCAAGCTTGGAAATTCCAACGCTATAACCTTCATTTTCTTTTGCCCAAGCATATACTAAAAGATTATCATGTGCTAAAGCTACACCTCTGCCATCCTTAAGTGCTAAAAATGCTTCTGTATTTTGATCATATTTTAAAAGCTCAATTTCTGGGTGGTTTTTACTGAAGTAAAAATCTGCAGTTGTTCCTTTATTTACAATTAATTTCTTGCCTGCTAAATCCTTCACATCTTGAATGCTCCCATCTTTAGAAACCACGCCTAAAGCTACCTTCATATAAGGAGTGGCAAAATCTACAACCTGCTCTCTTTCTTTAGTTTTAGTAAAGTTTGCCATAATAATATCTACTTTAGAGCTTTTTAAAAACTCTACTCTACTAGCGGCCTCTACTAGCTCAAATTTAACTTTGCTTTCATCGCCCAACAAATCTTTGGCAATTCTTTTTGCAATATACACATCAAAGCCATCATTTTTACCTTCTTTATTTACAAAACCAAAAGGAGGTTTATCGCTAAAAACTCCAATTGTTACAACACCTTTTTGTTTAATGTTTTCTAGGCTATTTTTGTTTTCTTGGTTATTATTGCCACAACCTACAAAAACAATTCCTAATAACACTAAGATAAAACTTAAAATTAACTTTCTCATTAAATCAACCTTAAATAAAAATTTTACCCGCCTATTTTAGCAAGAAAAACTTTTATTTTTAGGTTTTAGAAGTCAAAAACACTCAAAAATTTTTGCGCTCTTTTGCTTTTTGGTTTTGCAAAAAACTCTTCTGGCTTCGCAATTTCCGCTATTTCTCCACCATCAAAAAACACAATGGTATCTGCTACATTTTGTGCAAATTTCATCTCATGGGTAACAAGTATCATAGTCATTCCTTCGCTTGCTAATTCCTTGATTACCTCTAAAACCTCTTTTACCATTTCAGGATCTAAAGATGCGGTAACTTCATCAAACAAAATCATTTCAGGATTCATACATAAAGCCCTTATGATTGCCACTCTTTGTTTTTGTCCACCACTTAGATTTTTAGGATAAAAGTTTTTTTTATCTTCTAGTCCCACTCTTGCTAGCAACTCTAGTGCTTGCTGATACACTTCTTCTTTGGATCTTTTTTGCACTTTTATAGGTGCTAAAGAAATATTTTCCATAACACTTAAATGTGGAAAAAGTTCATAATTTTGAAATACCATACCAATTTTTTGTCTTAATTTACTCCAATTAGGTTTAGTATTGCCACAAATTAACTCACCTTTAAAATAAATTTCTCCTCCGCTAATTTCTTCTAATCCATTAATGCAACGCAAAAATGTGCTTTTGCCACATCCACTAGGTCCCAAAATTGCACATACTTCGCCTTTTTTAACTTTTAAAGAAACATCTTTTAGGATTTTATGTTCTCCAAAGTCTTTCTTTAAATGTCTAATATCTAATAAAACTTCATTACTAATATGATGAGACAATTTTACTCCTTATTGCAATCTATCTTCCAATTTTTTTGAAAACAGTGAGAGAGGATAACATAATAAAAAATAAGCCAAAAATATTCCTCCATAAACCCAAAAACTAGCAAACGGATTTTCTAAGATATTATTTTCAATAATCTGTTGCCCTATTTTCAAAAGATCACTCACACCTATTAAAGCAGCCAATGATGTAGTTTTAACCATTCTTGTAAAAAGATTCACTAAAGAAGGCAATAATCTTTTTAAGCCTTGTGGGAGCAAAATGAAAATTTGTATTTTAACCTCGCCTAACCCTAATGCTCTTGCACTTTCAATTTGGTGTTTGGGTAAGCTGCTTATTGCACCTCTTACTAAATCTCCCATTTCCGCAATTCCCCAAAGACTGAAAACAAAGATACAAGCTCCAACAGCACTAAAACTAAAAATTGATGAAAGGCCAAAATACACAATAAAAAGCCAAGCCAAAACAGGGATAATTCTAATTGCTTCTAAATAAAAATTACAAGTAAATCTTACAAAAAGATTTTTTGCATTCATTAAATACCCTAAAATAAACCCAAAAATACAAGAAAAAAATATAGCAACAAAAGAAATTTCAAAAGTAATAAAAAGTCCTTGCATAAGGCGTCTAATATTTTGAAAATCTAATAAAATCTCCATCTATAGCCTTTTTTTATAATATTTTTCTAGGCCAGAAAAAAGAATAGAAATAGGTAAAAGCACAATTAAATAACAAGCAATAAGCAATAAAAAAGCTTCATTTGTTTTGCTATAAGTTCCAATAATGTCTTTAGTGACATATAAAACATCAGGCAATGCAATAGCAGTTACTACAGAAGTTTCTTTAAGCAAAAAGATTACATTTGCTCCAATATAAGGCAAACTTACAACAAGAGCTTGAGGCAATGTAATAAAAAATAAAATTTGCAAATTCTCTAGCCCTAAACTTTTGGCAGATTCAATTTGTATCTTGCTTACAGCCTCAAATCCAGAACGAAAAGATTCTGCCATATAGCTTCCTCCCAAAAATACAACTGCACAAATAGCACAAGTATAAGCTTCAAGCTTTAAACCAAGTCGCGAAAGCCCATAATAAATAAAAAAAAGTTGTATCAGCATGGGTGTATTTCTTGAAATTTCTACATAAATATTTACAAATGTTTTTAAATATTTAATCTTGTAATACTGCACCAATGCCACAAAAAAGCCAAAAATAATCGCCAAGGCTATTCCAAAAAATGAAAGATGGAGCGTTAGCCATAACGCTTTGCTAAAAGCTGGAATGGATTGTAAGATAAATTCCCAATCAAACAAAATTATCCCCTAAATCCTAGTGTAAGAAATGCCTTACTCCGCTAAAATATAAGGACATTCCAAGTTCATTAGCACATGCAATTACTTCATCATCTCTAATGCTACCACCTGGCTCAATAATAGCACTCACACCTGCTTTATGGGCTTCTTCTATGCTGTCTTTAAAAGGAAAAAATGCTTCACTTGCCAAAACGCAACCTTTTAAATCTAGTCCCATTTCTTGTGCTTTTCTAATCGCGCTCTTTGCAGCATCTACACGGCTTGTCATCCCCATGCCCACAGCTACCATTGCATTATTTTTCACATAAACAACACAATTTGATTTGACTAAAGAAGCCACTTTATAAGCAATCTCTAAATCCCTTTTTTGTTCTTTTGTGGCTTCTAGCTTACTAACACATTTAGCATCTCTTACTTCATTCTCCCCTACACTATCGCTATCTTGCAATACAAATCCACCTTCAATATGTTTAAAATCATATTTGTCTTTAGGGAATTTTAAATATTCTCCACCGCATACAAAAATTTTAATCTTTTTTTTGTTTTCAAATACACTTAAAGCTTCTTTTGTAATGCTTGGTGCTATTAAAACTTCAATAAAAATTTTATTAATCTCTTCTGCTAATTCTTGATTTACTTCTCCATTTATAGCTACTACACCCCCATAAGCTGAAACGCTATCGCATTTTAAGGCTTCTTTATAGGAATCCAAAAGCGTTTCTTTAATGGCAAAACCACAAGGATTTGCATGTTTTACAATACAAACTGCAGGAGAAGTTCCAAAGCTTGAAGCAATTTTAACTGCATTGTTAATATCGGTTAGATTATTAAAACTGATTTCACCTTTTAGGGCTTTAAAATCGTTAGAATAAAATTTATCAAACTCATAATAAGCTCCTTTTTGGTGTGGATTTTCTCCATAGCGTGTAGGCGCTACTAAAGTTCCATAAATAAAGTGTTTATTTCCAAAACCACCTTTAAATCTTGCATTCATATAATTTGCAATCATACAATCATAGTTTGCAGTATGCTCATAGGCTTTTATCATCATTGCTTGACGGAACTCTAGCGTATTTTCATTTCTTTTTAAACGCTCTATTACTTCTTTATAATCATTTGTATCTGTAACTATCAAAACAGATTGGAAGTTTTTAGCAGCAGCCCTAACCATTGAAGGACCACCTATATCAATATTTTCAATAATTTCATCAAAATCATCCGTTTTTTCTATAGTTTCTTTAAAGGGATAAAGATTGACACAAACTAAGGAAATATCTTTAATGCCAAATTCTTTAGCCACTTTCACATCTTCTTGCAATTCTCTTCTGTGTAAAATTCCTCCATGAATTTTTGGGTGTAAGGTTTTTACCCTGCCATCAAACATTTCTGGACTTTGTGTATAACTACTTACATCTAAAACTTCTAAGCCATTTTCTTTTAGAGTTTTTAGTGTTCCACCTGTAGATAAAATCTCATATCCAAGTTCTATTAATTCTTTAGCAAAAGCAACTATTCCATTCTTATCGCTCACACTTAAAAGTGCTGTCATTCTACTTCCTCATCAATTAAAATAAATTTGGATTATAACAAATCAAACTTTACTTAGTTTAAAAAACATCCAAATGCTACTTAACCCTAGTAAGATTACAGGTCCTAAAATGCTAATTTCAGGCTGTAAAAAACCACTCATTGAGAGTCTTGAAAATCCAAAAAAGATTCCCCAAACCACCAAGACCATTAAAATCATTCCTAAAGCATTTGCCACAAGATTACAATAACGATTAGAGTTTGGCACAAAATAGGCCAAAATTACCATAATTAAAGGTGCAAAAAATGGAAAAAATACCAAAGAATACAAAACTCCACGCATTTTTTGTGTGTTAATTTCTTGGTTTTTTAATAAGAAAATTGCCTCATACGCATCTAAAATAGACATACCATTTTCTTGCTCATAAATGCTATCTAAAATTTTTGGTTTAAAACCGCTTAAGATTTTATACTCTGCTTGTTCTTCTATATTAAGAGGTGTCTCTCCTAACTTAAGAATATTTTTTATTTGTTTAATGCTAACATTTTCTAAAATCCACTCGTTATTATTAAAAGTTGCCTTTTGCGATTCTAAAATACGCTCTAACTGGGTGCCTTCACTATTAAATTCATATACTTTAATGTTTTCAGCACTCTTTAAAAAAGGAAAAATACGACCAAAATATACATAGGAATGATCGTATTTTACAAAAAGATCTTTTTTAAAATCTCCTAAAAAACCTTGATCTACAATCATATCAATCTTTTCTTTTGCGTATGCAAAAGAGGTAAAATTCAAAAGCACATAAACGCAAGTTAGTAAAAATGCACTTATAAAAACAGGCAAGAAAAGTTTTATTTTGGTATAGCCTAATGCCAAAAAAGCAGTAAATTGAGAATTTTTAACAAGAGCCAAAAAAAGAACAATTTGTGCCAAAATTAAAGCAAGGGGTAAAATAAAATTGCTTGCATACAAAAAATCATAAAAAATAAGCAATACCATTAAATTAGCAGAACTTGGTAATCTATCAAGATATTTTGCTAAATCTACTACCACAAAAAAGCATTCCAAAGATGCAAAAAAAATAAAAAAATACTTTAAATACAAAAAAACAATATAACGCGTAAATAGTTTCATTATCCCTCTTTTTTTGCATTTAAAGTAAAATGGGCACTTATCTTACTTGCTAATTCTTGTGGATTTTGTAACTTTATTATCTCTTTAATTGCTTTTATGCAATGTAAAATTAAGTCTTTTTGGAGTTTTATTTCTTCTTTTGTAAAATCTTCTAGCACCCAAGAAATTACCTTTTCCTTTTCTAATGGTTTGCCAATTCCATAACGCAAACGGTAATATAAATTTCCACACAGTGCATCTATAGATTTTAATCCATTATGCCCTCCACTGCTTCCACCATATTTAAATTTAATGCTACCAAAAGGCAAATCCAATTCATCATGCAATACTAAAATATCTTGCACTTTATAAAAATTTTTTACCGCTAAAACGGATTTTCCTGACAAATTCATAAAGGTAGTAGGTTTTAAAAAAAGAAGATTATGAGATTTATAAAGCTCACCTAAAAAGTCTTTGTTAGAAATATGAATGGCTTTAAAATCTTCCATTAAAGAATCTATGATTTTAAAGCCTATATTGTGGCGGTTATTTTCGTATTTATTACCTGGATTTCCTAAACCGACAACTAAAAACATTTTAAAAAATTAGCGTGATTTAACAACACCTACGATAGCAACATCATCACGCTCTACAATTTTTACACCTGCAGTTTGTGGCAAATCGCGCACCAATACTACATCGCCCACATCCAAATCACTTACATTAATTTCGTAATCTTTTGGTAAATTTTCAGGAGCAGATTTTACTTTAATTCTCTTTTTAGAAATAATCAAAGCACCTTTATTTTTTAAACCCTTAGGCACACCTACTGTTCTTACTTTTACAGAATATTTTGCTTCAATACCTTTTTGGGCTAGCATTAAATCCACATGGATAATTTCGCTTGTGATAGGATCTTTTTGATATTCTTGAATAACTACTGGATATTCTTTAGAAGCTACTTCTACATTAAAAATTAAATCTGTTTTATTCTTTACTTCACGAATAAAATCATTTCTCTTAAAAGCACAATGGATATTTTCTTTGCCTTTACCATAAATGTTGGCAATTAGATAACCATTTTTTCTCAACTGTTTTACTTCAGCCTTTGAAATACTCTCTCTAATTATTCCGCTTAACATTCTTTTTCCTTACTAAGTTAAAATAAAAGTGCTAATTATAGCCTTTTTTGTTAAAAACTACTTTAATTTTAAAGACTTTCTAAAATTTTTGCAAATGCAATTTTAAAATCTTCTAAGCCCTGCTCTATTAATTCTTTACAAACCATTTCTAAATCAATCCCTGCCTCTTGAATGTTTTTGTAATATTCTTCTAGTTTTTCAACGCTAGGCAAATAAGCCTCTTGCAAATCATTAACTTGCATAAAGGCTTCAATAGTATGTAGAGGTGCGGTATTAATAGAGTGTGTATGGTAAAGTTCTTTTATATAATAGCTAGGCTCTAAGTCATTCCCTTTTACTCCTGTGCTTGCAAAAAGTGTTCTCACACAAGGCAATTCATAATTATTAATAATATGATAAAGGTATTGAGCATTTTTGATACCTAAAGTAGCAGTAGGTAGATTATTTTGTTTTAAAACTGTATCGCATTTTCTATCCAAACGCGATACAAATACGCTTACAACTGCTCTTGGGTAGTCTTTAATTGCCCTATTGCTTTGTGTTTTTAAAACCTCATAACCTTTTTTAAAGGCTTCCATACAAGAAATTGTTTGCTCTTTAGTAAAAACCAAAGTAGCATTTACTGAAATCCCCTTAGCTATCAAAGCCTCCATAGCTTCATAGCCTGCTTTTGTGGCAGGTATTTTTATCATCACATTGGGATAATTGATTTCTTGAAACAATCTTTCACCCTCTTCTATAGTAGCTTTAGCATCATCACACAAATTAGGATCTACCTCTAAACTAACATAACCATCATTAGGATTATTTTTAAAAAGAGGTAATAAAATTTCAGCAGCTCTTTGAATGTCGCTTTTTGCTAAAGTTTCATAGATTTCTTTTTTATTTTTTCCTTTAAGCTCTTCTTTTTGTTTTTTATAGCTATCTTTACTTAAGGCTTGCTGGAAAATAATAGGATTACTTGTAGCTCCTTTAACCACATCACCTGCAACCATTTTAGAAAAATCTTTTTCTAAAAACTCTCTTTCAATAAAATCACACCATAAAGAAAATGAAAAATTACTTTGCATTTTTAATCCTTAAAATAAATTAAATATATTGTTTGATTATTGATAAGTCTTTTTCATCAACCACAATATTTGCAGCCTTTTTTAAGACATCCTTTGCACAAAAAGCCACTCTTTTGTATGCGTATTGGAACATAGAAATATCATTTGCTCCATCTCCCACTACAATGGTATCTTCATAGCTTATACCCAATAAAGATTGAATCTTATTCAACATTCTTCCTTTGGAATATGAAAACATCATCTCTCCCCCTACAGAACCTGTTAAGAAGCCATGATTATGGTGCAAGGTATTGCTAAAATGAATATCATAGCCCAATGCTTTTCTTCCCGCGCAAACTCCCTCATCAAATCCTCCACTAAAAACTACAACCTTATAATCTTTTTCTTTTAAAGCTTGGATTAATTCTTTGGCACCTGGATTATATGTTAAGTTTTCACACACTTCTAGGACAAGTTTTAAAGGCATTCCCTCTAATGTAGCTACGCGTCTTTTTAAACTATGATAAAAATCTAAATCACCATTCATAGCATCTTTTGTAATCTTTCTTACTTCTTCAAAACTTCCATGTGCTTGTGCTAAGAGATCAATGGTTTCTCCATCCATTAATGTAGAATCAAAATCAAATACAGCTAATTTCAAATTTATCCTTTTCAATTATTTATTTGCATTATAATATTTAACAATATTCAAAGAAATTTAGAAAAAATATTAGATTTTTTATTTAAGTTTCAATAAAGCAAGAGAGATTCTTGCTTTTTAAGAAATGTTAAGTCTTTTTTCAAGCTTAACAATTCTATCCCAAGTTTCAATCACAGAATCTGGATTTAAAGAAATAGAAGAAATGCCATTCTCTACTAAAAATTCTGCAATCTCTGGATAATCACTAGGTGCTTGTCCGCAAATACCGCAATATTTATTTTGCTTTTTGCAAGCCTCAATAGCTAGTTTAAACATTTTTAGTAATGCTGGATTTCTTTCATCAAAAATATGACTTACAAGCTCTCCATCTCTATCTACCCCTAAAGTCAATTGTGTTAAGTCATTAGAACCAATAGAGAAGCCATCAAAGAGTTGCAAGAATTCATCTGCCATAATCACATTCACAGGCAATTCACACATTACATAAACTTCAAGTCCATTTTCGCCTTGCACAAGTCCATTTTTGCGCATAATCTCCAATACGCGTCTCCCTTCTTCTGGAGTCCTTAAAAATGGAATCATAATTTTCATATTGCTAAAGCCCATTTCATTTCTAGCCATTGCTAAAGCTTGACATTCCCATTCAAAAGCTTGTAGATATTCTTTAGAATAATAGCGACTAGCCCCCCTATAACCAATCATAGGATTTTCTTCGTGGGGTTCATAATCTTTTCCACCTACCATTCTGCAATATTCATTAGATTTAAAATCGCTCGTTCTGACAATTACAGGTTTGGGGTAAAATGCTGCTGCAATCATTCCAACGCCTTCTGCAATCTTTTTAATAAAGAAATCTTTTGGATTAGCATAACCTGCCATAATCTCTCTAACACCCTCTACCCCATCAAATTCTTTATTTCCATTATGTAACTCAATTAAAGCTAAAGGGTGTGCTTTAATATAATTATTAATAATAAATTCCATTCTAGCAAGCCCTACTCCATTATTAGGAATCATGGAGAATGCAAAAGCTTTTTCAGGATTTCCAATATTCATATAAATTTTAGTTTTAGGTTGTTCTAGCGAAGCTAAATCTACTTTCTCTATTTCATATTCGTGAATTCCTTGATAAACAAATCCATCTTCGCCTTCTGCACAAGAGACTGTTACTTCCATACCTGTTTCTAGTTTTTCGGTTGCACCCACTGCACCAACAATTGCAGGCACACCAATTTCCCTCGCTACGATAGCAGCATGGCAAGTTCTACCACCACGGTTTGTAATTACAGCAGAGGCTTTTTTCATAGCAGGCTCCCAATCTGGATCTGTATTATCAGTAACCAAAATCTCGCCTTTTTTAAGCTCACCCATATTGTTAATATTGTCAATTACTCTAATTTTACCTATCCCTATTTTTCCGCCTACTGCTTTACCGCTTAAAATAACTTCTTTTTCTTCTTTGTTTTTAAAGAAATATTTCTCTAAAGTATTATTTTGTTTTTTCATTTTTTGACTTTGGACAGTTTCAGGACGCGCTTGAACAATAAAGATTTCTCCACTATTTCCATCTTTTGCCCATTCCATATCCATAGGACGATATTCTCCTGCTTCCTTAGAATAGTGTTTTTCAATAAGCATTGCATATCTTGCTAGCGTTAAAATCTCATCATCATTTAAAGAAAAGCTTTTCAATTCTTCTTCAGTAGTAGGAATATTTTTTGTAGGATGTTTTGCTCCAGGTGCTGCATAAACCATTTTAATGTTTTTATAGCCTAATTGTCTTTTTAAAATAGGACGCTTACCAAGCTCTAGTGCAGGTTTGAATACATAAAATTCATCAGGATTTACTGTTCCACCTACTACATTTTCTCCAAGTCCCCAAGATGAAGTGATAAATACCGCATCTTTAAAGCCAGTTTCTGTATCAATACTAAACATTACTCCAGAGCTTCCTTTATCAGAACGCACCATTTTTTGCACCCCTACAGAAAGCGCTACTTTAAAATGATCAAATCCGCGTGATGCACGATAGCTTACTGCTCTATCAGTAAAAAGTGAAGCAAGGCAAGACTTAATATAATGGATAAGTTCTGTTTGTCCTTGAACGCTTAAATATGTATCTTGCTGTCCTGCAAAAGAAGCATCAGGTAAATCCTCTGCAGTCGCCGAACTTCTAACAGCTACATCAGCTTCTTCCATACCATATTCATCACTTAAGATTTTATAAGCCTCTAAAATCTCTTCTCTTAAATCTGCAGGAAGTGGTGTTCCAAAAATCATATCTCTAATTTTTTTAGAACGCACATTTAAAACATCTATTTCAGTAACATCAACTCCATCAAGCAACTCTTTAATTTTCTCTCTAATGCCAGCACTATCTAATAAATACCAATAAGCCTCACTCGTAATAGCAAAACCATTTGGGACTTTAATACCCATAGGAACAAGTTCTTGAAACATTTCTCCAATACTTGCATTCTTTCCGCCCACAATTGGCACATCCTTATTATTCAGTTCCTTGAAAAACCTGATGTATTTCATCTTGAAATCTCCTATTATTCTTACGCTTTATTGAATTAAAGCGTTATTCTACTTAATTTAACTTTATCTCATTCTTAGTTTATTTACTCTTTAAGAGGAGTTTGATAAACTTTCATCTTTAAAAAGTGGAATTTTATACAAAATTACACAATTCTACACAAAATTTAAAGGTGATTTATGGAGAATTTGGAGCAGATTTTAAAGCAACACAAACTAAGCCAAGAAGATTATGAAAAAATCTTAAAAATATTAGGTAGAGTTCCTAATTTAGTAGAAATTGGGATTATCTCTGCAATGTGGAGTGAGCATTGTAGTTACAAATCTAGTAAAATCTATCTTAATGGATTTCCAACGCGAGCCCCTTGGGTAATACAAGGCCCAGGAGAAAATGCGGGTGTCATTGATATAGGTGGAGGCTATGGAGCTGTTTTTAAAATGGAATCCCACAACCATCCTAGTTTTATTGAGCCTTATGCAGGAGCTGCAACGGGTGTGGGTGGAATTATGCGTGATGTTTTTACAATGGGAGCTAGACCTGTTGCCTCTTTAAACTCTATCCGCTTTGGAGATATTACAAAAGAAGATGCCACAGGAGCAAAACACCGCTATCTTTTAAAAGGTGTAGTAAGTGGGATTGGTGGCTATGGAAATTGTATGGGGGTGCCAACCATTGGTGGCGAAACAAGCTTTGAAGACTGCTATGAGGGAAATATTTTAGTCAATGCCTTTACTTTAGGAATTGTAAAAAATGATGAAATTTTCTATGGCAAAGCTGAAGGTATAGGAAATCCTGTAATTTATGTAGGCTCTAAGACAGGACGCGATGGATTAGGTGGAGCTGTTATGAGTTCTGACAGTTTTAATGAAGATTCTAAATCTTTACGCCCCACTGTGCAAGTAGGTGATCCTTTTACAGAAAAGTTACTTTTAGAAGCATGTTTGGAACTTTTTAAAGAAGATTTGATTGTAGGGATACAAGATATGGGAGCAGCAGGCTTAACAAGTTCTAGTTTTGAAATGGCAGGACGCAGTGGAAGTGGTATGATTATGTATCTTGATAAAGTTCCTATGAGAGAAGAAGGAATGAATCCTTATGAATTAATGCTTAGCGAATCACAAGAAAGAATGTTAATTTGCGCCAAAAAAGGTTGTGAAGATAAAATTATGCAAATTTTCCAAAAATGGGAATTAGATTGTGCAATTATCGGAGAAGTTACCAATAGTGGAGTTATGGAGCTTTATTGGCATAATGAGCTTTGTGCTAAAATCCCTGTAGCACCTTTAAGTGAAAATGCACCTATTTTAAAACGCCCAGTGTGTGAAAACCCCACTTATTTGCAAGAATTAGAAACTTTGAATACTGATTTATTCAATCAAATAGAGCCAAAAGATGCACTAAAAACCATTCTTTCTCACCCAAGCGTATGTGATAAGGCTTGGATTTATGAACAATATGATAGTAGCGTGCAAGCCAATACAATTATCCCTTCTGGTTTTGGGGGGGCTAGTGTTATACGCGTAAGAGAAAACAACAAAGGGATTGGTATGAGTGTGGCTTGTCCAGTTAGACTTTGCTATCTTGACCCTAAAGAAGGTGCCAAACAAGCCGTAGCAAAAGTGGGTAGAGATATTGCTCTAAGAGGAGGAAGGGCTTTAGCGATTACAGATTGTCTAAACTTTGGAAGTCCTGAAAATGAAGAAGTAATGTGGCAGTTTAAAGAATCTTGCGAGGGAATTAAGCTTGCTTGCAAAGCTTTAAATACACCTGTAGTAAGCGGAAATGTAAGTCTTTATAATCAAACAAATGGCAAAGACATCTACCCTACCCCTTCTATTGCTGGAGTAGGTATCCTAGATGATTTAAACAATGTATTACAAAGTGATTTTAATAAAGAAGGATTAGAAATTTACAAATTAGCCTCTAAAACTTCTAAAGAAGAATTTGGAGCAAGCTTAATCGCTAAGCTTTTAGGTAATAGCTTCAAAGAAGATATTGCAAAGATTAAACTTGAAGATGAACTTTATTTATGGAGTGTGTTAGCAAGTGCTAATGAAAGAAATCTATTAGAAGCTGCTACAGATATTTATCAAGGAGGCTTAATTACAGCACTTAGTAAAGCTTGCATTAGAGGGAAAATGGGTTGTATGAGCACTAAAGATTTTAGCACTAAAGAGCTTTTTGGCGAAGCACCTACGCAAGTTTTAATTGCAATCCAACCAGAAAATCTACAAAAAATTCAAGCCCTCATTGCTGATTCCAATCTTTGCTTAGAAAAAATTGCAACTTTAGGTGGAGACAAAATCAAGCTTGGTTCTTTAGAATTGTCTTTAGAGGAAGCTAGCAAGCTTTATTATGAGAGTTTTCAAAAAGAAATTGAGAAAAATTAGTTTTATTCTATGGGGTATGCTAGGATTTTTCCCTGCATATTGCATGGATTTTGACAGTTTTTACAATCAAGTTGCCAAACAAGCTTTAGAGAAAAACTATATCACCTTTAGATATAGACCCCTTGTTACCAAAGAAAGTTATCATTCTCTAAAACTTGAAGAGAAAAAGAAACTTATTCAAAGAGGCGGACTTGTTCTAGTTTTTAGTAAAATTTCTTTATTTCTATTTTTAAATGAACAAAGTGGAGTGGCTTTAAGCACAGAAAGTGGAAGTTATTTAAAATTTGATCAAAAATACTATGAAACCTTAAAAGATATTGGGATAGGAGGGGATATTAAAGCTATGTGCACCCTCCCCCGCTTTAATAAATGTATTCTTTTAGGATACGAGGCTTTTTAGTTAAATTGCCCTTTAAGCGTTTCGCACCATTTACTAATGCGTTCATCACTTAACTCTTCTTGATTGTCTTGATCTAGCATTAATCCTATAAATTTCCCATCTATTACACATAAACTTTCTTCAAACTCATAGCCATCTGTTGAAGTTTGTCCTATAATTTTTGCATTTTTAGAAACAATTTTATAAATCTCATATAAACCATTGCAAAATGTATCTCCATAAGTATCTTGATCCCCCACACCCACAAGAGCTACAATTTTATCTTGAAAGTCTTGTTCTTCTAGATCTTCTAAGAAACTTTCCCAATCACTTTGTAAATCTCCACTGCCATAGCTTGGAGTTGCCAAGATTAGATTTTTAAAGTTTAGAATTTGCTCTTTTTTAGCATTTACCACATCAATAATTTCTATATTTTCAAAATGTTGTGCAATCTTTTGTGCTATATCTTTTGTGGTGCCCGCATCTGAGCCATAAAATAAACCAATTTTTTCCATATTTTATCCTTGAATTTAAAATTAGCGTTAGAAATCTATAACTTTTTTATTTAAAATAAGATAAATTATGATAATGTTTATTAAATTTGTTTAAACTCCTGTGCAGCACAAAGCATAAACAAATAATTTGACTTATTTTTTCTATAATAATTTTCACTAAAGCCTTTTAATGTTTATAATGCTATTCCTTTTTGTAGGTATCTCCCCACTCAAATATCGTTTGGTTGCCACACATTGTGCTACAAAAATAATCGGGTAAATTAAATACTTTCTCATCTCTTGTAAATACAATACCCTGTTGATTTTTCCTAATATAAATTTTACAATTTGCAAAATCCTTATCATCATTTAAAGCTATAGCTTCTTGTGGAGATTTTATCTGTAATTTCAAAGTTATACTACATTCGTGCATATCATTAAATTCGTTTTTTTGAAGGATAGCCTCATATCTAGCTTCACAAATATTAAACTTATCACACTTTTGGATTGTAAAACTCCCCATATAAAGATTTTCTTGTAATGTATAAGTCCCAAGCCATGTATTATTGAGATGTGTTGTGTAATTTTGTAGTTCTTTAACTCTATTTTGCAAAAGCTCTTTTAAACATTCTTTGGATTTGCATTTTTCTCGCATCTTAAGCCAAGATTTTTGAGAATTTAACAATACTTTTTTGCCATTCTTATCAAGTTTTGCCTTTGTTTCTTGGTAGCTTTTAAAGATTTGTCTATCAAGTTTTTGTAACTCCCCGCTTTCATCATTGCAAATTTTCTTTTCAATCTTGCTTTTTGCTCTAGCGCAATCAAAGTTAGGTTTAGCTTCTTCTGAAGATTGAGCATTAATGCCAACACTTAAAGTAACACAAATTCCTAAAACTATTAAAAACTTTTGCATAAGAACTCCTTTAATATAGAAGTTAATTTTTATATAGGCTTTTAACATAGCTTAAATCTGTTGTCTTAATTGGCATTTAGTTTCCTAATAATTTATTGAGTTTTTTATCTTTTGTAAAAGCTTGATAGAGTTTCTTATAGTATATTTTATATTTTTCTACTGCTTCATCAAATAAATCTGCATTTGCCTCATTAATCCGAACATCTACAAGAAAGTAATTCCACTGCATAATATTGTAAGCCATAAAATCTATAACAATACTTTGAGTAGTATTTTCAAAAAAATTACCAAATAGATTATAATCGGGTAAAAACTTTATATCCATATCGTAGGTTCCATGAGGGTTTTCAATTGGGACAATAAAATCTTTTATTCTTTCATTAAAGCCCCATTTTTCTCTATTAGCTTCACTATCTATCATTTTAAAAGCTAAAGTAGCAATCGCTTCTAAATAAATTTGCTTTATGCAATCATTAGAATAATGCAGCTGAAAGTCTTCTTGTTTTTTTGTCTCAAATGGTGCAACAAAATAGCATTGAAATATATTTCTATTACTCATAACATCGTGATTAAAATATTTCAGTTCTTCTCTTTCATTTTGCCCCTCTTTTGTATCTTTAGGGATACGCTTTAGTATTGAAAAATAGAGCTTAGAATACAATCTATCAAGTTTTTGTAACTCCCCACTTTCATCATTGCAAATCATCTTTTCAACTTTTGTAGCTGCTTTGCCACAATCAAAGCTAGGTTTAGCTTCTTGCTCGGATTGGGCATTAGCACCAATACTTAATATTAGGAAAAATCCTAAAACTATTAGAATTTTTTGCATAACCCCCTCTTTACAATTATTCCTCCATAAACTCATGCAATTTATTGTATTCTTGGCGTGTTAAAAACCTAACCTTTTGCGTAGGAAGATTATTAAGCTGGATAAAGCCATAAGCAATACGCTTTAAATCTAAAACTTCCAAATTAAAATGTGCAAAAAACCTCCTAAGCTCTCTATTTTTCCCCTCATTAATCACTACTTTAATTTTAGAATATTTAGCTGTATTTTTAATCACAGAATATCCCAAAAATGGTGCAAATTCCATAGAGGTAATTTTGCTATTTTTATGTGCACCACTTCTTGCATCTTCTAAACTTAATCCTTCTTCCATTGCATCAAAAACTTTATCTTTTAGCATACCATTAAGCTTGATAAGATAAGTCCTCTCTAGCTTACTTTCCATAAGCTTAGTAACTACCTTATTGCTATCACTTAGTAATAACAATCCCTCACTTGCAAAATCCAACCTCCCAACAGGATTAAAATGCCAAAATCGTTTAGGCAAACTCTCATAAATGACTTTTCTACCCCTATCATCTTTTTTGCTAACTAGCTCACCTTTTGGTTTATTATAAACAATTACAGAATATTCTTCTTTTTCTCTAAGTAGTTTTCCATTCAAATACACTTTAGTATTTTCTTTAACTTGATAGGAAAAATCCCTAATAATTTCTTTGTTAATACTAACCTTTCCCTCTTTTATAAGTGTATCCGCCTCACGCCTTGAATATTTTGATAAATGTGCAATATACTGGTTTAATCTCATATTTTACTTCTTAAAAATAAATTTTTGTGCTTTTAAAAACTCTTTTAATTTATCTTTATGTTTGCCTTGAATTTCAAGCAAAAAACCTTCTTTTTCTTCTCTAATTTTCCCTCCGCTTGCAAGTGTGGTTTTGCATTTTTTAAACAATTCTTCCAATTCTTTCTTTTCTATATAAAAAACCCCACAGATTGTAACATCTTTCCCTCCCCTTTTTTCTTCATTAATCCATAAAAAATATTCGTTTTTTTCTTTTATTAGAGTTTTTTTATTGCATTTGCACTTGCTTTGTAACTCTTTGCATTTTTTACAAACTACATCTATATTGTCATTAAACTTTGCCCCAATTTGAAAATTTAATCCATCCATTCAAGCTCACTTAATTCTTCTTTGATTTGGCTATGCACATAAAGATTACTTATCATTTCTAGCTCTTGTGTGTTTGTTCTAAAAAGCACTCTTAGTTCTCTTTTGCCTCTATTTTTGATTGCTGCTCTTTGTAAAAGCATAATAATATTTTCATTCATATTAGAGTTTAAAACCAAAGTTAAGGGCGTATTAATATCGCTTTTTTCTATTGTAAAATCCACCTGCTCTTTTTGAGCTTCTTCTAGTGTTAAAACTTTATCAGCCTTTAGCTTTTTAGTCTCTTCTTGTTCTTGCACCATACATTTAATAGCAATAGGAATTTCTTTATCAAGCTCTTCTAACTGTTCTAATGTCTTCTCAAAAATTGTAAGCTCCACACTCCCATAGAGATCTTGAATTTTTAAAATCCCATAACGCTTTCCACTTTTAGAAAACTTTGTAATAATCTCCTCAATCTTTCCTACAAGCAAAATACTGCTATTTTCTGCAATATCTTGAATTTGATTGCTAAAGGCACATTTGATACTTTTAATCACTTCTTTATATTCTTCTAGCGGATGTCCTGAAGCATAAAAACCTAAACTCTCTTTTTCAAATTCTAAGAGTTCTTTTTTGCTATATTCACCCTTATCCTCTAAATTAATTTCTACATTTACCATCTCTTCACTCATACCAAATAAAGAATTTTGTGCTTCTTTTTGCAATGTTTGAGACATTTTTGCATTTTCGGTTAAGGCTTCTACTTGCTCTAAAAGTGTTTTTCTACTAAAGCCAAAACAATCCATCGCACCGCTTTTAATAAAGGCTTCTATGGATTTTTTATTAACTTTTTGAGGATCAATTCTTGATAAAAAATCTTTTAAATCTTTAAATTCTCCATTATTTGCACGCTCTTCTAAAATGATATTAATAGCAACTTCTCCAGCTCCTTTAATCGCACCTAATCCAAAAAGAATGCAATCCTCTCCATCAATCTCCTCCACACTAAACTCCAAAGAAGATTTTTGAAGATTTGGTGGAGAGACTTTAATCCCCATTCTTTTAACTTCTTCAATATATTCTACTACCTTATCAGTATTGTTATCCTCTGAAGTTAAGAGGGCAGCCATAAATTCTTTAGGATAATAAGTCTTTAAATATGCAGTTTCAAAAGTAATCATAGCATAAGCTGCGGAGTGGGATTTGTTAAATCCATATCCTGCAAACTTTACAATAAGCTCCCAAAGTTCCTCTGCCTTTGTTTTATCAAAACCTTGAGCCACTGCTCCTTCTGCAAATTTACTTTTATTATCTGCCATAATTTGTGCATCTTTTTTCCCCATAGCACGACGGATTAAATCTGCTCCACCCAAAGAAAATCCACCAATTCTTTGCACAATCTGCATAACCTGCTCTTGATACACAATCGTTCCATAAGTAGGACGCAAAATTGGTTCTAACTCTGGAAACATATATACAATAGGCTCTCTTCCATGCTTTCTATCAATAAAATCATTTACCATTCCTGATTCAATAGGGCCTGGACGCCCTAAAGCAATAATAGCAATAATATCTTCAAAAGTGCTAGGACGCAAGCGTTTGTTAATACCTTGGAACATACTAGATTCTATTTGAAAAACTCCTAGTGTATTTCCACTTTGTAAGGTTTCATACACAAGCTTATCATCTACATCTACTTCCAAAAAGTCTATTTTTCTTTTATGTTTTTTTTCAATAAGCTTTAAAGCTCCATCAATAAGCGTAAGTGTTTTTAGGCCCAAAAAGTCAAACTTGATTAAATCCACATCTTCTAAGTATTTCATAGAATACTGTGTAGCAATAATTCCATCACGCGTAGATTTATATAAGGGTGCTTTATACCATAATTCTTTTTGGGAATCTATTACCACAGCCGCTGCGTGCGTTCCTGCATTTCTCTTGGTTCCTTCAAGTGTAATAGCAAAATCCCAAACTTGTTTAGCAAGAGGATTGCTTTCTATCAATTCTTTAATCTTTGGTTCTTTATTAAAAGCTTCTTCAAGTGTAATTTCTAGCTCTTTTGGTATAAGTTTTGCCATAGCATCTGCTTCTCCATAAGCCATACCCATAACCCTTGCCACATCACGAATTACTGCTTTTGCTTTCATTTGACCAAAAGTGATTACTTGTGCAACATTATGATAACCATACTTCTCTGTTACATAATCAATAATTTCCCCTCTTCTACTTTGGCAAAAGTCCATATCAATATCAGGCATACTTACACGCTCTGGATTTAAAAAACGCTCAAAAAGTAAATCATATTTTAATGGATCAATATTTGTAATCTCTAAGCAAAATGCCACCAAACTTCCTGCAGCACTTCCTCTTCCAGGACCTACGGGAATTCCACGCTCTTTTGCAGCTCTAACAAAATCCCAAACAATCAACATATAACCTGGGAATTTCATTTTATTAATTACATTAATTTCATGCTCTAAACGCTCTTTATATATTTCATGCTTGGATTCATCAACATTTTTAAGCCTTTTTTTAAGCCCTTCTCTGCATTTGTAAGCAAAATAATCCGCATCCTCTACATAATCTAAATTTTCTTTTTTAGCATATTCAGCAGTAAATTTAAAACTAGGTGGCGTAGGATCTCCTAAGTGTAGTTCTAAATTACATTTATTGGCAATTTCTTGAGTGTTTGCAATCGCCTCTGGCAAATCACGATAAAGTGCTGCCATTTCTTGTGGGCTTTTAATGTAGAACTCTTGCACACTATGACGCATACGCTTAGGGTCGTTAAAATCCTTTCCAAATCCTATACAAAAGGCAACTTCTTGCACAATAGCATCGCTTTGTTTTGTGTAATGTGTATCATTAGTAGCAACAATTTTAATCCCTGTTTCTTGGGAGATTCTAATAATATCATTATCAATTAATTGCTGCTCTTGGATGCCATGTCTCATAAGTTCCAAATAAAAATCTTCTCCAAAAATATCTTGATATTCTAAGGCTACTTCTTTGGCACGCTCATAACCTTTTCTTCCCTTATTATCATCTTTTTTTAAGTTAAGATGCCATTGCACTTCACCATTCAAACAAGCTGAAGAACAAATCAAACCCTTGCTATGCTCTCTTAGCATTTTTTTGCTTACGCGCGGCTTCATAAAAAAGCCATACAAAGAGGCTTGTGAAGCTAAATACATAAGGTTTTGATATCCTTCTAAATCCTTAGCATAAAGACATAAATGGTATCTTTGATTGCTCTTATCTGCTATATCTTCTGCATTATGTAAATAAGCCTCCATTCCCAAAATTGGCTTAATACCTTCTGCTTTCATTGTTTTGTAAAACTCAATAGCACCAAACATATTTCCATGATCAGTGATTGCCACACTTTCCATTCCTAGTTCTTTAATTTTCTTAGCTAAAACTTTAATCTTATTCAAACCATCTAATAAAGAATATTCAGTATGCAAATGAAGATGTGTAAATTGCACATTTTCCATAGGCGCTTTACTCATTTTATTTTTCCTTAAAAGTCAATATTTATAAGCATTTATTACAATAAAATTCTTTATGGGATTCTAGCAACTTTTTGCTTTAAGAGAAATTTTACTTTAGCATTTTTTGGTTTTTATCTATAAAAATATGAAAATTTTTTAAAGCACGGTATAAAATTTTAACTTTTAAAAAACTTCCATATTTTTAAATAAAATTTTATTGCACTAAAATAAACACTCTACTTTTGGGAAATTAAAAAAAATTAATAACGCAAAAGATAAAAATAACTTAACTTTTATATAGTCTCTTTATACTGCTTTAATTTAGAGTTAATGATATTATTCATATAATCCCATAATAATTTTTAAAGAAAAAAGAAGGAAGTTTTACTATGTTTAACAAAAAACTCTCATTAAAATTCCAATTATTGTTTGGTTTTTCAATTGTGTTAGCCTTTATTATAGTAATTTCTGCGGTAGGCTATGTAAAAATCAAATTTGTAGATACAAGCCTAACTACTATCACAGATGTTAATGCAGTTAAACAACGCTATGCTATTAACTTTAGAGGGAGTGTTCATGATAGAGCCATAGCTATTAGAGATGTTGTTTTATTAAGTGATGCTAACGAGCTTGCAAACACAATACAAACCATTAAAAAACTTGAAGAAGCTTATAAAGACTCCGCACTTAAAATGGAAGAAATCTTCAAAAATGCAAGTATGTATGATAATAAAGATAAAGAAATCTTAAATAAAATTAAGGCAGTAGAAGCTTACACTATGCCTTTAATTACAGAAATCATTACTTTAAAAGCTAATCAAGATTTACAGGGTGCTAGAAGCCTACTCATCAATAAAGCTCGGGGTGCATTTGTGAATTGGCTTGCTGTTATTAATGAATTTATTGACTATCAAGAGAGCAAGAATCAAATCTTAACCGAACAAGCTAGTAATGCTATTATTAACTATCTTGATTTAACCTTATGGCTTGCTGTAATTGCCACAATCTTTGCTTTTGTAATTGCTACACTCATTACTAGATCTATTATTTCTTCTTTAGGAGGAGAACCAAAAGAAGCAGTAAAAGCTGTTTTAAGCATTGCAGGAGGAAATCTAAAAACAAAAATTGATACAAAATTTAAAGATAGTATGTTAGCTTCTGTTGCAAGTATGCAAGAAAGATTAAAAGAGATTGTAGGCGAAGTTGCTCACTCTTCTTCTGAACTTACACAAAAGGCTAGTGATGTATCTGATAGCTCTATGGTAGCAAAAACTTCTTCTCAAGAACAATATAACCATTCTCAAAGCTCTGCAAACAAAATTCAAGATCTTGTAAAAGCTATCAATGAAGTCTCACAAATTGCTATCCAAACTAAAGAAAATTCCGAGCAGACTACAAGTCTTTCTTTCCATGCTAAAGAATCTATGAAAACCACAATTGATGAAATTGAAAAAATCACACAAACTGTTTCACTTTCTTCTGAGCATATTAGAATGCTTGAAAAACATTCACAAGAAATCAATGGCAGTGCAGAACTTATTAAAGAAATTACTGATCAAACCAATCTATTAGCTTTAAATGCCGCTATTGAAGCTGCAAGAGCCGGAGAAGCAGGACGCGGATTTGCTGTAGTAGCAGATGAAATTAGAAAGTTAGCCGAACGCACTGGAGTTGCTACTTCTGAAATCACTCGTATTATTGAAATCATTCAAAGCGAAACTCAAACGGCAGTAGAAGCCATCCAAGCAGCAATTCCACAGGTAGAAAAAGGAATGCAACTTGCCAATGAGGCAGATGGAATTTTAGATCAAATCAATACACAAGCTCTAGATTCGTTCCACAAGGCAAAAGAAGTTGCCCAAGCAACTGAAATCCAAACTAAAAATATTGAAGAATTAGCCAAGGAATTAGTAGATATTTCTGAGAGTTCTAAAAATACAGTAAATCTTATGGAACAAAATACGCATTCTTCTAATGCACTAGAAAAAATTGCCAACACTTTAAAACAACATGTTGGCTATTTTAAAATTTAGTTTGGCTTTAAAGGGAAGTTTTGCAAAAAATAGCGTTAATTTTACTAAATGCTGGGAGTTCTAGCCGTTTTAGAAGTATAAAATGCCCCAAAAAACAGTGGCTACGACTAGATGAAATCCCTTTGTGGCTTAAGGTAGCTAAGGAGATTTCTAGTCTTTACCCCTTTAATACTTGCATTATCACCGCTTCTAATACAAAAGAAAAAAAATTAATAGAAAAATATCTTTTTTCTTATGGGCTAAATTTTAATGTGATAATAGGTGGAGAGACTAGACAAGATTCTCTTAATAATGCCCTTATAGGCTTGCAAGAAGAATGGGTTTTAGTAAGTGATGTAGCACGAGCAAATATACCTAAAAATATTTTTGAAGATATCTTAAAATATCCAAAAGATTTTGATTGTCTTGTGCCTTATTTAAACATCTATGACACAACTGCATTAGACAATAAAGAGGCATTAAGCTATCTTAAAAGAGAGGATTTAAAAATTATCCAAACTCCACAACTTAGCAATACAAAAGTCTTAAGAGAAGCACTTACAAAAGGGCAATTTACGGATGAAAGTAGTGCGATTTTGGCAAATGGGGGAAAAGTTGGTTTCATAAAAGGCTCTAAAGAATCTTTAAAAATCACACATTTTAAAGATTTAGTTGCCTTTAATTTCCCTTCTCCTAGCACAAGAACTATTATGGGCTTAGGTAGTGATATTCATGCTTTTAAAGAAGGAGATGGATTGTTAATGGGTGGGATAAAAATTCCTGCTCCCTATGAATTTATTGCACACAGTGATGGAGATGTATGTCTCCATTCTCTTAGTGATGCGATTTTAGGTGGAATTGGAGCTGGAGATATTGGAGAATGGTTTCCTGATAATGATCCTAGCTTTAAAGGAGCAAATTCAGCAAAACTTTTGGAGGAAATTTTAGATTTCACCCTAGATGTAGGTTACAGTATTAAGCAAGTAGATATTACAATCTTTGCACAAACTCCAAAACTCTCCCCCTATAAACTGCAAATTGAAAAAAATATTGCCAAACTACTTAATATTCCACTTTTTTGTGTCAATGTAAAAGCTACTACAACAGAAAATTTAGGCTTTATTGGCAAAAAAGAGGGGATATTGGTGCAAACTCTTGTAGTTATGGAATATTTTAATTGGAAAAATTTATTAAGTGAAGGTTTAGAATGAAAATACTTATCATAGAAAATGAAATTTATCTAGCACAAAGCATTGCTTCAAAGTTGCAAACTTGTGGTTTTGAATGTGAGATTATCTCACTTTTAGAAGATGCAATAAGTTTTGAAGAGAATGTAGATATTATTTTATTATCTACTAGCATTTCTGGGCAAAATTTCTATCCTGTTATTGAAAAATTCAAAAACTCTATTATCATCTTAATGATACCCTATGTTAGCGAAGATACTGTAACAAGACCACTTAATGCAGGCGCAAAAGACTATATTTTAAAACCCTTTATGATTGAAGAACTTTTACGCAAAATCAATCATTACAAAGCTTTTGCTCAATTACAGCAAGAAATCCTTTTTTATAAAGATTATCTTGCTTCTTCTTTGATTTCTTCTTCACATACTATTAATGCAAAAGTAACTTTTCCTTTTATCATTAAAAGTTCTTCTCAAAGAGTAATTGATGCTTGTGTGGTAAATTATGCCAATCATAAAAAATTACCCATTCACTTTATCTCTTTACACAAAAAAGACGCCATTTGCAAAAAAGATTTCCAAAAACAACAACTTACCTATATTGTAGGTTTTGAAACATTAAGCAAAGAGGCGCAGCTAGATTTTTTAAAGAATCTTAAAAACATTCCTATTATCCTTTCGGTTCTTGGAGGAGATACAAGCCATCTTGATAATGTATTTGAGATTAATATTAAAGAAATCAACGACACTTTCCCTTGCGAAATTTTAAGCGTAGATGATTATATTAAAACTATGATATTAAAATTTGAAGATAAATATCCTGATACAGAGCTTAGCAAAAGATTAGGAATGTCAAGAAAGAGCCTATGGGAAAAAAGAAAAAAATATGGCGTTAGCAAGAAGAAATAAAGCACTCTTTATTGATAAAGAAGCTATTTTTGCTCTTTTATTATGCAAAGAAGGGCTTTTATATCCTGTAGTTTCATTAATGAATCAGCAAGAAATGCAAGAAGTGGATTCTAGTGGGATTTACAATAAACAAAGTTTTCCTTTTTCTTTTATTCTTGCACCCTCTGGAAAACGCAATCTTGAGGTTATGAAAAATGCCAAAAAAGGAGAAATAATCTCTTTGGTATGCGATAATCAAGTGTGTGGAGAACTTTGTGTAGATACTAGCTTCCCCATCAACAAAAAAGAGCGTCTTTTTAAAATTATGAACGGTGATATTTACTCACAAAAAGCAAATGATATATATAATAGACTTGGAGATTATGCAATTTGTGGAGAATATACGCTAGAGCTAGATGAAACTCTTTATGAAAATAGAGCCAGTAAAGCAAAAATTTTAGAAAAAAAATCTATTTTAGATGCTAAAAAAATTACTTCTATCGTTATTGAAGCAGCTCCTATTACAAGAATCCATGAGAGAATCTTCCGCTCTATTTTAGAAGAAAGTGATTTATTAATTTTGCTTCTTTCAAAACCGCACAAAGAAGAATTTTTAGAATTCAACCTAAGAAAAGAATGTCTAGAATTTGTTGTGAGTAATTTCTTACCTAAAGAGAGAATTTTAATTTTTTGTTTAGAAGATATTTATCTTTTTGCAGGAGCACATGGATTAATCCTAGATGCAATTTTAGCTCAAAATCTTTCCTGCACACATCTAGTAGTAGGAGAAAACCACCCTAACCTTTCTATTTACTATGATAATCAAAAAATCCATTCCATCTATGATACAATTAAAGATATTGATATTAAAATTAAACTTTTAAATGAGTTTGTGTTTTGCAATGAATGTAAAACTATTGTAAGTGTTAGAACTTGCCCTCATGGCAAACACCACCATATCACTTATAGCACCAAATTTCTAAAACAACTACTTAATTTTGGACTTATGCCTCCAACCGTGCTTGTGAGAAAAGAGATTTCTGCTAAAATTTTAAGCCGTCTTTATCCCAAACGCTTTGATGGTTTTTTAGATGAATATGCTTCTATGTTTGCAAGCGATGGAATTTTAAAGCGTTATAGCGATGAAGATTTTTATATTAAATTAATGAATCTCTATCAAACATATTCCCTCTATTAGGACTCTATATGCAAAAAAACTTTTTTTTAGATTTTAAAAATTTAGGCGATTTTTTCAAAAAAATGTATTTGACACTTTTTTTTAGCGGGCTTTTTCCTAAGGCTTCAGGGACTATTGGAACAATTGTAGCTTTGCCTTTTGGGTATTTAATTGGCTCTTATTCTCTTAGCACACTTTTTTTATCCGCATTATTAGCAGGTGCTATTGGAGTAAAAATTATCGACTCTTATGAACAAAATGGTTTAGGACATGATCGTAAAGAAATTGTTATTGATGAGCTTGTGGGGGTTTGGATTTGCATATCTATACTAGGAATTAGTTTATTTAGCATTCTTTTATCCTTTATCTTATTTAGAGTATTTGATATTTGGAAACCCTCTATTATTGGCAAAATTGATAAAAATGTAAAAGGCGGACTTGGAGTAATAGGAGATGATGCACTTGCTGGATTTTTCGCAGGTTTATTGGGTTCTATTCTTATAGCCATTCTGCAACAATTTGAATTTTCAAGAAGTATTTTAGAATTTAATTTCTAAAACTATCTTCAGAATAAAACCAATATTAAAGCCAAACTTAGCTATAATTTTCTAAAAATTAAAGAAGTTTATATGGATATTTATAGTATTTTACTAGGTGCTGTTGCTATTATTGCTGTTTTAAACCCTTTTGGCAATCTCCCTCAATTTATCTCAATGACAGATGAGCTTGATAAGCAAATGCGTCAAGGACTTTTTCGCAACATTCTTTACACTTCTTTTATTATTGTAATTGTTTTCTTGCTTGTAGGACCCTTTTTTATGCGTTATCTTTTTAGGGTGGATCTTAATGATTTAAAAATTGCAGGGGGCTTGCTTTTAATACTTGTTAGTTTAAAAAGCTTACTTTTCCCTCCTAGTAAAAACGATCACCATTATGAAAATCTAAATAAACAAGAGCTTTTAAGTCACAGTGTAGTGCCTATGGCTTTTCCTATGCTAGTAGGCCCTGGAACTCTCTCAACTGTTATTGTTCTTTCAGAGGAAAAAGGTATGCTTAGCACTATTTTTTCTGTGTTTGTGGCCTTTATTTTTATGTTAGTTTTGTTTCATTTTGCAGCAACCATTGAAAGAGTGGTAGGAAAATTAGTCCTGCATGTTCTCTCTAGAATTGTGCTTGTTTTTATTATGGCAATGGGATCACAAATGATACTTGTTGGAATTAAATCAAGTTTTTAACTTCTTTTACGCTAACCTAAGCCTTTTTTTTCTATAATTTTGGTTTATTTTTATTAAGGAGTTTAGAAATGCTACACGAATACAGAGATGAGATTAGTGCTTTAAAACAAGAGAATGCACATTTTGCAAAAATTTTTGATGAGCATAATGAGCTAGATCAAAAAATTCAAGATATTACAGAAGGCAGAGAGCATGCAACCGATATTGAACTAAGTGCTCTTAAAAAAAGAAAGCTTGAACTAAAAGATGAAGCATATGCAATCATCACAGATTACATCAAAGAAAACAAAAAATAAAATTTTAAAAAATTTTATTTAAACTTAATGGCATTTTTATGCCATTTGTTATAATTCTTGTCTACTTTTTTCGCTTTTAGTGCAATAATTTGTGGTATCTCATAGATATGATTTTTTAAAATCTCTTTTTTAAATTTTTTAAATAATTTTTTCTTGGTTTTAAAAGAAATAAGCATTTCTTCCTCATTTTGCCACTTTCCCTCCCAAAAATATATGCTAGATATCTTATAAGCCTGAATACAACTTACAAAATCTTTTTTTATAATACTTGAAATAAATTCTTGATAACCCTCTAGCGGATAAGTAGTTTGCACTAACAACATTAACTCCCCTCTTCTCCTTCTTTAGCTTTTCTTTTTTTACGCTCTTGCTCTAGTTTTTGCTTTTCTTTTTTTCTGGCTAGCTCAATATTAATCTGTCTTTCTTTAGATTTTCTCAATTTTTCCTTAAATTCTTCACGCTCTAATGGGCTTTGATAGGCGATAGGGCGTATAAAAAGCACAACCAACATCAATACAAAAAAAGCAATAGAAATTTCTTGATTGGAAGTTAGCTTATACCATAACATTCCAATCGCTAAAGAAACAATAACTTTTAAAACAACAACCATTTGTCTCCCTATATCATTTTAGGTTCAATATTATGTTTATCAAAAAGCAAAAATTCACCTTTTTTAAAAGGTGCTAATAAAAGTTGCGGAATAAAAAGAATAGGTATTTCTAAATCATCTCTGCCTTGTGCTTTTTTAAGCTCCCTTGCATATCCATCAAACATTTCAAAATGTCCTATGCTTGGAGTTAAAATAAAATCCACACCACAATCTACCATCTCATAATAATCTTTTCCTGCCATTTTAAAAGCCAACTCTTTATTAAACTTTAAAAGATAATCATAGCAATTTCTTTTAAAAAGTTTAATTTCAAGTCCACTTACCCACTCTAATGCTTCTATAAGTTTATCAAGTTGCAAATAACTAGCCACCTCCCCTTCAACCACAAAAGCACATTTAAAACCTTTCCATTTCCCCATATTTTTCTCAAAAAAGCTACTTTTTTCTAAAATTAACTTAGGAGCAAACATAAAGCTTTTTTCTAGTTCTAGTAAATCTAGCTGTGTCCCTAAATCCTCTTCAAGACTTTTTTTAAGCTCTCCATCTTTAAAAAGTTTTTTAAAAATACGCTCATAAGCCAATAGTGTTTGTGTATCTGCTATTAGAGGTGTAAAACCTTCATTTTTAATTTGTAAAAGTGCTCTTAAAAGCTCTTTGTAATATTTTGTATTTAAAAATGGAGAGATATTGTCTTCTATTTGTATTTTTTGAACAGGAAACTCTTTATCAAAAATTTCTTTAATAAGATTTTCAAAATTAGTATAAAGTATATTTGCACTTTTAGTGTGTGTTTGATTATATAATAACTTTAATGGTTGCATTTTAGCCCTTTAGGAGAATTTTTTTATTTTTTAAATAATTTTGATTACTTAGAAGCGTTCTTTTAATATCTTCTAAAATCGTATCATATTTTGAATTTTTAGGGTAAATATATTCGCCTAAACCCTCACTATTAAATATCCCATTCTTTAAATCCCCAATAAGCTCCAAAACCCTTTCATCTTTAGTTTTTTCATAAAAGTAAAAAGCAAGCATTAAAAATGCTTCTCCAAAATATTCTTCACTCTCTTGTGCAATAGGAGTTGCGTATGCAAAAGGTAAAAAAGATAAAATAAATTCTTCACTCTCGCAAAAACCAAATTCTTCTAATAAAGAAACTTTTTTCAAAAAAGGTTTTACATCAATTAGCAAGTCTTTAAGTGAATATTTAGTATGTAAGGGTTCTACAATCCATTCTTTGCCAAATCTTTGCATTAATTCTTGCACTTTTAAATCAAAATCACTCACAACAACGCCATTAATCTTAAAACCATAAGGAGAATAACCAAAATTATAAAGCTCCTCTTCAACTTGTAATAAAAGCTCCTTTAAGCTTTTATTTTCATCTATTCTACACTCAAGCTTTGAATAATAAGGCAAATAATCTGTCTTAATATCAAATCTAAAAATTTGTAATTCAATCTTTTTCATCTCTTATTTCTCCGCTTTAAAAGCACTTTTTTATTAAAGTATAGCAAATTTTTACTGCTTTTTAAATCTCTGATTCTTAGGATTGGATAAAAGTGCCCTCATAGAAGAGTTTATCCCCTCTTCTTCTTCATTATCTGTTTCTACTAAAGTGGCCAATAAATTAATAAACACGCAAAAATCACCATGAATATCCTCTTCATTAGGCAATAAAATCTGAACTATGGATTTTAAAGGAGCTGTTACAAAACTTCCCAGATTTTCTTCACCAAAACCTGCTTCAAAATACAAATTTTCTCCATCTAGCTCCAAGCTCTCAAATGTATAGCCTGCCAAAATAAAAACTGTCAAATCACTAAAAGCATTTCTAATATGTTCTGGTAATGCAGGTTCAAATTTTACACTAGATACATTACAAACAATGGAAAAATTCATTCTTCTATTCATAAGATGTCTTAAAACTTCATAGCAATGTTTTTGCAATATTTCTTTATAACGCTTATCTTTCATAAGTGTAACCATAATATAACCTCCTTTTATCCTAAAGCTAATTTAAATTCTTCCAATAAATGCTTTACTTCTCCCATACCAATTTCCCAAAATGCCAAACTCTCAATATCAAAGCCAAAAAGAGCTACCAACTCTTTTGGTGATTTTGATCCTCCTAAAGATAAAAATGTTTCATATTTTTGGACAAAGCCCATCCTGTCCTTTTTATAAAGCCCAAAAAGTGCCATCACTAATAATTGCCCATAACTATATGCATAACAATAAAAAGGTGAGTGAATAAAATGTGGGATATATGACCACCAAATACTATAATCCTCGCTCAATTCTACACTTTTCCCAAACATTTTTTGATTCTCTTCTTGCCAAATTTTGCTTATTTCTTCACTACTTAACTCTCCCTCTAATCTATGGATTCTCCGCTCAAAATTTGTAAAAACATTTTGCCTAAAAAGTGTTGCAAAAATATCTTCTAACTTTCCTGCATAAAGAGAAATTCTTTCTTTTCCTTGCAATTCTTCTTTCATCTTATCAAATAAAAGCATCTCTGCAAATACTGAAGCAGTTTCTGCAGTCGTCAAAGGAGTGTCTGCATTTAAATACCCTACCTTATAAGAAAGGTTTTGATGGATTGTATGTCCAAGCTCATGTGCTAGAGTAAAAACATCTCTTCGTTGATTGGTGTGGTTTAACATTAAGTAAGGATGAGCTTCAGGCACACAACCATGACTAAAAGCTCCACCACGCTTATTTTCTCTAGGATGAGAATCTATCCATCCTTCTTTAAAGGCACTTTTTGCAATCTCATAAAAATTATTTGAAAATCCCTTAAAAGTTTCTAACACTACTTCTTTAGCTTCTTCATAGCTATAAGCCCTCTCCTCTGTAATTCCCAAAGGAGCATATCTATCATAATCATAAAGTTTATCATAACCAATAATTTTATTTTTAAGAAAATAATATTGCTCCACCAATTCCACATTTTGATTGATACAATCTACCATCATATCCACACTTTTTTGAGTGGTTTGATTGCTTAAGTGCCTAAATTCCTCTAAGCTCTCATAGCCTCTTAATTCTGCTG
Organism: Helicobacter valdiviensis; assembly: GCF_003245365.1. Taxonomy (GTDB): domain Bacteria; phylum Campylobacterota; class Campylobacteria; order Campylobacterales; family Helicobacteraceae; genus Helicobacter_D; species Helicobacter_D valdiviensis. The sequence continues at coordinate 94,938 of NZ_NBIU01000001.1, read as the reverse complement.
TGATTTTCAAATCTTTTCTGATAATATTGTAAATATAAGTCAAAAGCGGTAAATTTTCACGCAAGGTATTACTTAAAGAGGTTGCTGCTTTTTTTCTTATCTCCCTATTGCCATCATGTAAAAGGCTTAAAATTTCCTCTTCGCCCATTTCTTGATTGTCTAGCTTAAAACGCAAAGCACTCAAATGCTCATCAAAAAGACGACTAAAAGCATCAGCACCTACAGGAGCACTTTTTAATAAAATTCTTTCTTCCTTTAAGGTTAATTGGTATTTAGAATTCTTTAATAAAAGCTCCAGATAATAAGAGTAATTTTTTGCATTCTTTATAAAATCGCTTTGCTTTTCTTTGCTTAGTGTATTAAACTCTAATTCAAAAAACAACAAATGCTCATTTGCCTTATTAGCCTCCAATTCACATTCAGAATAAAAAGCACCCTCTTTTGTATCTGAAGCAAAGGTTAAAAAAGCATAGGTCATAATTTTTGCCAAATCTTGACAATTCTTTTCATATTCACACATTAAATCATAAAAGTCCCCTGCTTCTATGTTTGTTAAATTGCCTTTATTTCTAGCTTCAAATTCTTTGGCATTGCTTATTGCCCTATTTAATGCTTTTTTTAACTCTTCTTTATCTTGAAACAAAGGAGTTAAATCCCATTTATCTATTTTTTCTTTCATTTTTGAAACCTTGTATTTTCTTTAGTGTTATTTTAGCACTTATCTCAAGCTTTTAAAAGTCTAAAAGTTCCAAAAATGATATTTTATGGCAAAAAACAATATTTTTAATGATGAAATCTTTCAAACTGCTTCTTAAAGGCTGGATAAAATTCTTCCATAACTTTACAAAGTCTTTTAATCATTCTAGTAATCTCCCCATTAATAATAAGCAATTCTCGCATAAAATTATAAAGATGATGGGAAGCATAAAGACTATAAAGCAATTTTTGATCTTTTTTGTCTAAATCACTATAAGTCTTATCCACATTTAAAAGCTTATCAATATAAATAAGAACATTTTTATTTTCCAATAATGCAGAGAAATTTTTAAAGATATTGATAATCCTGCCATAATATTCTCTATCCATATCATCAAACTTTTCTCTAACATAAGAAGGACAAGAAATTACACGCACAGCCTGCTTTCCTCCTTGCGTGTTTTGAACTTCCATCATTACACTATCCATCAAATCTGCACTAAAACCAAGATGGCTAAAATCAAGAGCTGTAAAACTTCTTTGGCTAAAGTATTCAAACTCTTGTAAAAGTTTCATTACTTTAAATTCCTTATGTTCTGGTAACATTGTTTTTCCTCCAACACAATATTATATTTTTATTGTAAAATAAAACAAGCAAGATTATAATAGATACCAAAGAGCTTTATCAATTATTTATTTAACATTTATGATTTTTTTATAAATAGATAAAGAGAAAAAAGCTTAAATAAAGGGATTTTAGCTATTTTTTGTATGTTACATTAAGAAACAATATTAAATAAAATTTTAAAAATTTTTTCTATAAAAAATAATTTTTTTATAAATTTTTATTTAATATATAAAGTTATTACATTAATTTATATTTTTAAGTTTTATTTAACTAAAATATAAATAAAACCCTATAATTAATTTTTAATACAAAGCTTAAGCCTTGTATTAAAGGTAGTTTATGGTAACTCCATTTTAATGACTTTATTATCTATCATAGCAGGTATCCACAAATATTCCCCATCGCTATACATATCCGCAGGACCTCCTATGGGTTCTATTCTTAAAGTAACCATTTTATTTCCACCAACTCTATAAATTACACCTTTAGCATCTTCTCCCCAATCGCTTACCAATAAATCCCCATTTTTAGCATACACCACACCATCTAAAGCTCCTAATGGTTCGCTTAAGCTTTGAATTTTTTTACCCTCTAAATTAATCAACACAATACTGCCTTTATCTTTTCCTAAAGGATCATATCCTACTGTAATAAGATTCTTTTTTTCTTTATCCAACAATAATCCATTAGGTCCGCCAAATTTAGAATCTAATTTCACTAAAGTTTCATATTTTTTACTTTTTAAGTCAATTTTATGAATAATCCCTGTGCCTGTATCGCTTATTAATAAGGTATTTTCATCTAAAACCTCTATAGCATTTAAAAATACAGCCCCTTTTATATCAAGACTAAACACCTCTTTTCCATTTGTTTTATCAAAACCTTTTAAAACATCAATATCCACTACATACAATGTATTTCCTATACTATTCATTCCTTTAGGAGCATTAAGATTTGCAATAAATTTCTTAGCTTTTATTTCTCCTTTAGTGTCTAATTTAGAAATAAAGCCATCTCCATCTTTACTAAGTGGCTCTAATTTCTCCCCTACATTACTTACAAATATGCTTTCCCCACTTCCATATACACTTTCAGGATGAGAAAAACCCTTAATTTCTTGTGCATTGACACTTAATGCTAAAGCACAACTTGCAACGATACTCATTAAAGTCTTTTTAATCATGATTAATCCTTATAAATTTTCATCCATTATAAAATAAAAAGGAAAGTTTTAGTAGCTTTTTGGGATTTTTAAAGAAAAAATAGAGAGATAGTGTTTATTTTAGGAAGCAATCTTTTGCTTGCATAAAAACCAATAAGGTTTTTATGTTTAAAATTTCTTCTTATTGACATCCTCTAGAATATCATCGGAAATTTCATTAATTTCTTTGGCAATTTTATTAGTATCTAGTGCAACTTGTAAATTTTCTTTAGTAACATTTTCAATTTGCTCTACTGCTATATTAATTTGCGTGATGCCTTCTGTTTGTTCTTTTACATGGTAGGCAACATCATTAATGGTTTGCACTAAAAGATTAATATTTGCTTCAATTTCTCCTAAAGATTTTTGAGTGCGTTCTGCTAGTTTTCTAACTTCATCTGCTACTACTGCAAATCCTCTTCCATGCTCTCCTGCTCTTGCTGCTTCAATAGCTGCATTTAAAGCAAGTAGATTGGTTTGATCTGCAATATCTGAAATAATTTCAACAATTTGTTTAATGTCTTGAGTTTGCTTTGTAATATCTTCTGTTTTGGCACTTACATCATTCATAGAAGATGCAATCTGCTCCATAGCACTTACAGATTGTTCTAAGGAATTTGCTTGATTGGAAGCCCCATTAGAGAGCTTTTCCATAGCTTTCTCTAAAATTTCACTTTTTTGTGATAAATTATCTGCAAATTTCATAGAAATTTTTAACATTGATTTTATCTCTTCACCCAAAGCATTACTAACTAGCTCCACCTTGCCTTTAGGATTTGCTATATTAGCCCTAAAATCTAGTTTTGTATAAGCATCAAAAACCTTTGTTAATTCATTAATATCCTTACCAATATTTTTTTCCAAAACTTCTAGCATACTATTTAGCACTTCTTGCAATTCTTTTAATTGCGGATTGGCAGGTTGTGATTGGATTCTAGCATCTAAATAACCTTGTTCAATCTTTCTTGCAGTTTGCGTAGATTCTTTAATAGCAAGTGCATCTTTTTCTAAATTTTTAGCACTTTTTATGATTGCTTCATTAATGGCTTTTGTAAGCTTGCCTATCTCATCATTATCTTGCACTTCTTGCAATTTTGGCATTGTGTTTGTTTCATGATTAATACAGGATAAAAATTGAAAAATACTTTTAGAAGCCACATCTAATCTTGCAATAATTCCATATTTCACCATAAGCCAAGAAGACAATGCTACCACCACTAGTAATAACACAATAAAGCCTATAACAATTTGCTCCATTGTTTCATTGGTTTTTGTAAAATCCTCCAATTTGGCTTCTGCTAAAATATAAATCCCCAAAGGTTGATTATAAGCAAAATAGCTTCTATATTCTTCGCCATTTTCTTTAAAATCCACCAAACCACTCTCTGAAAGCTTTTGATAAAAGCTAAAATTATTTTCTTTTTGATTATGTCCTAAAATAAAACGGTTATAATTTTTATCCAAGATTGCAATAGAGCCATTTTCTCCAATTTTGACACTTTTCATGCTCTCTTGAATGAGAGAATTTATAGTATCCATCGCAAAAGCCACAAATAAAATCCCTTCTACTTGCCCATTAGCACTCACAATAGGTGCATAAATTGCCACATAATCCTTATTAAAAAGTTGCAATCTTCCATAAAATTTTTCTTTGTTGAGGATTTTTTGATAAGCAGGATGCGAACTATCAATCTTTGTTCCAATCAATCTATTTCCATTAGAATCTCTAAGTGAAGTAGAAACTCTAATAAATTCTCCACTTGGCATTCTAGTAAAAATTGTTGCTTGTGCTTGAGTTAGTTTTGCAAACGCATCAATTGCTGTAAAATTGTTTGTAAGCCCATTTCCATTAAGGATAAGATTTGGAATATAATTTCCTTTTAACTCAATTTCCCCATTAATTTTAAAGCTATTAGAATTAATCTCTCCATATTCATCTGCCAACTTTCTATTTAACATATCTAGTAAATTATTTGTATTTTTTGAAATCTCATGCAATAAAAAATTGTTTGCTAATGTTCCAATTTGAGTAATACGCATATTAATTTGTTCATTTGTATATTTTGTAATAGCTCTATCAAAAACAAAACTAAAAATTGCCAATATCAATATAAACAAGGCAATTTGACTACTTAAAAACTTCTTGCCCAATGTAAAATTTTTCCAAATACTTATCATAAAGCTCCTTAGAATTTATTTGAGGCTGTAATTTACACAAAAAAAGATAAAATTTTTATTTACCAAATGAGTTTTGTGGATTTTTTAAATCATAATTTGAAGTATTTTTTATTTAATATTTCAATGCAATAAAGGCATTTTATTGATTTATTAATAAATTTTTACTTATTTTACTTATTGTTTTTTAGAAGAAATTTTTGCAATTTTTACAATATGATTGCAACAAATTGTAGCACTAGCCCACACAAAAGCTAAATTATATCCTCCACGATCACCCACTATATCTAACATCTCTCCCACAATAAATAAATTAGAATATTGCTTGCTCTCAAAATCCATACTGACTTCCAAAAAAGACACACCACCCCCACTTACTTCTGCACCCTCAAAGCCTCTAAGTTTAGGATTTTTAATAATAAAATTTTTAAGCAAATATGCCATTTGTTTTAAACTCTTAGTATGCACTATGCTATCCTTTAGCATTTTGCTAAAAATTTTTGCCATTTTAGGATTAATAATCCCTACTAAAATTTCCTCTAATTTCTTATTTTTTTCACACTTGCTCCAAATAATAAAAATATTTTCCAATTCTTTTAATTCTAATGTTGGAAAAAAGTCTAAAACAATTTCACAACCTTCTTTAATAAAAAGTGAAATATCTAAAATTCCAAAACCTGATAATCCATAATTTGTAAAAAGCACATCGCCTACTATTTCTTTTTGGATTTTATTGTTTTGCCTAAGCGTAATTTTAGCCTCTATTTTATTACCACTTAACTCTTCTAAAAACTTAAATTGACATTCTAGGGGAACTAAAGCTGGATAAGTCTTAACAACATTGATACCCAAGCTTTTAGCCAAAACAAAACCGCTATCACTGCCCCCTAGTTTTGAATGTGCCTCACTCCCACAACTCAAAATCAAGAAATCCAACAATTTGCTTTTATTGTGGTTTAAAATATATTTGTCCTTATATTTTTCAACAGTTTTAATTTCTTGCTCTAAAAATACCTTTATTTGATATTTTTGGATAAAAAAATTAAAAACTTCCATCACTGATTTAGCACTTTGAGAAATAGGATATACTCTACCATCTTCTTGTGCTTTTAGAAGTAGTCCAAGCTCTAAACATTTTTTATTAAATTGTTTATAAGAAAAATTTTCAAAGATTTTTTTAATCTCTTGTGAAGTAAGTGTGCTTGAATGATAGTTTGTAGAATTTAAATGCGTATTGTGGATATTACAACGCCCATTGCCTGTAGCTTGTAACTTTTTGCCTAAAATTTTATTTTTCTCATAGATGCTAACTTTAAAGCCAGAAGAAGCAAGCAAAATAGCACAAAAAATTCCACTTGCCCCACCTCCTACAATGCCAATACTAGAATTTATTGAAAACTCCCATAAGACATTAACTTTTTATATCTTACTTCCAAGAAATTATCTTGTTCTCTAATAGAGCTTAAAGCCTCCAAAAAATACTTCTTAATCTCCATAGCTGCCGCTTCTTTATCTCTATGAGCTCCAATATTAGGCTCTTTAATAATATCATCAATCAATCCCGCTTCCTTTAAGCCTTCTGGAGTGATTTTTAAAGCCTCTGTGGCTTGTTCAATTTTAGCACCATCATTCCATAAAATTGCAGCACAACCTTCTGGAGAAATAACGCTAAAAATAGAATATTCCATCATAGCAAGCCTATCAGCTACACCAATAGCCAAAGCACCTCCGCTTCCTCCTTCTCCTATCACAATAGAAATCGTAGGAACTTTTAATATGCTAAATTCTTGAAGATTTTTAGCAATAGCCTCGCTCTGCCCTCTCTCTTCAGCACCTACCCCAGGATATGCTCCTGGAGTATCAATAAACATTAAAATAGGAATATCAAATTTCTCCGCCATTTTAGCAACACGCAATGCTTTACGATAACCCTCCGGATTTGGCATACCAAAATTTCTTTGGAGTTTATTTTTGGTACCTCTACCTTTTTCTTCACCAATCACCATTACTTTTTGATTATCTATATAGCCAAGATAGCAAACAATAGATAAATCATCTCTGTAATGTCTATCGCCATGGATTTCAATAGGTTCTTTTAACAATAAATTAATATAATCCATTGCATAAGGACGATCAGGATGTCTTGCTAATTGTAATTTCTGATAATCAGAAAGATTAGAATATACTTTACTAACTTCTTTTTTTAACTCTTCTTCTAAAATTTCAATTGCAGGAGTATCATTTTTCAACCGAGCTGCCGCAACAGATTCTTGAATATTTTTAATTTTTAACTCAAAGTCTAAATAAGTTGCCACTTCACTTATACCTTTTTAAAGATTACAACTCCGTTTGTTCCACCAAATCCAAAGGAGTTACTCATTATTACATCTATTTTAGCTTCCCTTGCAACATTAGGGATATAATCCAAATCACATTCTGGATCTTTTTGTGTTTGATTGATTGTAGGAGGCAATATTCCTTTTTCCATTGCCATAATAGAAATCACAGCTTCTAATCCTCCTGCAGCACCCAAACAATGCCCTATTTGACCTTTGGTAGAGCTAACAGGTGGAACATTTGCATTAAACACTTTTTTTAATGCTAGAGTTTCATAAAGATCATTATACTTAGTGCTTGTTCCATGAGCATTGACATAATCTACTTTTATATCTGCCATTTGCAATGCTGCCTTCATAGCTCTATAAGCACCCTCACCCTCTGGTGCTGGAGTAGTGATATGATTTGCATCTCCACTCTCTCCAAACCCTACAAGTTCTGCATAAATTTTTGCCCCTCTTGCTTTAGCACTCTCATAATCTTCTAAAACCAATGCAGCAGCACCCTCGCCCATTACAAATCCACTTCTTTGTGCATCAAAAGGGCGTGAGGCTAAGTGTGGTTCATCATTTCTATCGCACAATGCCTTCATTGCAGCAAATCCACCAATTCCCACACCACAAATAGCAGATTCTGCTGCAACAAGCAACATTCTATCTGCACAATTTAACATAATTGTTTTAGCAGCTTCAATAATCCCATGTGTTCCCGCAGCACATGCAGTTACACTTGCTAGGTTAGGACCTTTTAAAGAAAAATCAATTGAAATAAAACCCCCTAGCATATTTACAAGTGCAGAAGGAATAAAGAAAGGAGAAATACGCTTAGGACCTTTTTCAAAATTAATCACAGAATTTTTCTCAATATTTCCAAGCCCCCCAATACCTGAAGCAGAACTAATTCCAAAACGCTCTGGATTAATAGAAGAATCTAGCTTTCCTTCACTATCTAAAAGCCCACTATCCTCCATAGCTTCTTTGGAAGCCTTAATTCCTAACTGGATAAATCTATCTGCTTTTTTAACCTCTTTAGCATCCATTACGCTATTTGGATCAAAATCAGTAATCTCCGCGGCAATTTTGACTGGAAAATCAGTTACATCAAAAGAGGAGATTGTTTTAATTCCACATTTTCCTTTTATTATAGCGTCAAAAGAATCCTCTCTATTTAATCCAAGAGCATTAATCATTCCCATTCCTGTAACTACCACTCGTCGCATATTTCTCCCTTAAAAAAACTTAAAATAAAATGTCTAGCATGCCAAAAGGCATACTAAATTATGCTTGTGCTTTTTCAATATAAGCTACTACATCACCTACAGTTGCGATTTTCTCTGCATCTTCATCTGGAATTTCAATTTCAAACTTTTCTTCTAAAGCCATTACAAGCTCAACAACATCTAAAGAATCAGCTCCTAAATCATCAACAAATTTTGATTCTGGCTTCACTTCGCCCTCATTTACATTTAATTGCTCAACTACAACAGCTTTAACATCATCAAATACTGCCATTTTTTTCTCCTAGTTTTTTACAAAATTTTTCATAAGTCGTAATTCTATCTAAGTTTTTCTTAAAAAACTCATTATTACATATATAATCCGCCATTAACTTTCAAAACTTCTCCACTAATATAGCTTGAATAGTCTGACAAAAGGAACGCAACAGCCCCTGCTACCTCTTCTCCTTTGCCAAATCTACCTAGTGGAATATTTGAAGCATAAGCGTTTTTAATTTCTTCTTTTAACTCTTTTGTCATATCACTTTCTATAAATCCTGGGGTAATACAATTAAAACGAATCCCTTTAGAACCCCCCTCTTTAGCAAAAGACTTACTCATAGCAATCATTCCACCTTTGCTTGCTGCATAATTACACTGCCCTAGATTACCAATTTCTCCAATAATAGAGGCAATATTTACCACACTACCAAAACCTTGCTTTCTCATAATCTTCAAAGCTTCACGACATCCAATAAAGCAAGAAGTTAAATTCGCATCTATTACAGAAGTAAAATCTTCTAGCTTCATACGCATAGAAAGCTTATCGTTTGTAATTCCTGCATTATTTACAAGATAACTTAACTCCCCATCTGCACTAACAATCGCATTGAGAGCCTCTACAAATTGCTCCTCATTAGTTGCATCAAAGCAAATTACAGCAGCTTCTCCTCCTGCTTCTCTGATTTCTTGTTGCAATGCATCGGCTAGTTCTGGCTTAGAGCGATAGTTAATCCACACTTTTAAGCCCATTTTAGCTAAAACTTTAGCAATTTCTGCACCTATTCCTTTACTTGCACCAGTAATTAAGACATTTTTTCCACTAAATTTCATAAATTTCCTTATTATAAAATGCAAAAGCTCATTATACCCAAACTTACCTTACTTCATAGATAAGTTTAGTTTTTTGCTCCTCTCTTTCAATTTTAATTAACTCTAATCCATCTATTTGTAAATCCTGCAAATCTTTTAAAGATTGGAGCTGTGCTTTAGCGCATTCTTTTAATAAAATTCCTCTATAATGTTTTGCATAGTGGCTTACAACTTTTTGATTTTTATAAAATATTGGCTCATATACTAACATTTCCTCTTCTTTTAAGACCATTTGTATTTTAAAACACTGCTGGTAAAATCCTGCGCGTAAATCCAAAATTTCTTTTTGTGTTTTTAAAAAATCTTTATAGAAACTTGTATTTTTTGCATAAAATTCCTTCGTATTAAATCCATAAAACCCCTCCCCTTGTTTTAAATCATAATAAGGTATTTTATCTTCTGCTCTTAAAATTCCAAAAAGATTTGAAAAAATCAATACCCTTTTTTTAAGATAATCTTTAGCCTTACAATCCAAATTTTGATAATCCAAAGCCAAAAAAGCAACCCCACAATACCTCAAAATCGCCTCCAATAAAGGCTCACTAAAAATATTTTGTGCTTTGCTTAACTCTTCTAGATTTATCTTTTTAGTGCCAAAACATTTTAAAATTTTTGTTTCATTTTCTGTTTGTAAAAATCTCACATACTCCTTTAAAGCCTCTTGCAATCCCATTTTGCTCAAAAAATCTTTAAAAAAATCTCTATTATTTTTCACTTCTTGTGTGCTTGTTAGTATTTTTTTCTCACTTGGAGAGAAGAATATCCACATTTTAATCACCTTTTGATACAATTTGAAGTTTGAATTTTATCATAAGGAATTTTTATGGACAACTTAAAACTTTTCAAAATCCAACTTTTTGCGTCTTTTTTTTATCTTTTTTTATTAGGTTTAGGAGTGGGTGCAATGATTTGTGCAGGAGTTTTTAGTGCGCCTGCAATTTTTAGAGCAAGTTCTATCGTAGAAGGCTTAGAAATCACCCTTTTTCAAAGTGGAGTGCTAATGACAAGCATTTTTGTAAAGCTTAATTTTTTGTTAGTGGCTCTTGGTGTTATTATATTTATTTATGAAATTTTTTCATTTTTCAAATATAAAAATAAATTATCTGTATTATTTGGTGCAATCTCTATTGTGCTAATCTATCTTTTTGCTTTTTATTACACACCCCTTGTAATAGATGCACAAAAGCTAGGTGAAGATGGAATTGCTACTTTAATATTTGATAAAATCCATAAAGAATCTGTTTTGGTTTTTAAAGCACTTTTGCTTTGTCTTTTTGCTCTTTTTATTGCAAATGTTTTTAAAATCATTCATCTGTTGCAAAGATACCTAAAATTACAAAATTGACACAAATCATGCTTTTCACGCTTAAAAAAAGAGAGCTCTTTGCTCTCTTTTTCTATTTTTTCTAATATTTCTTGTAGCTTTTCTTGTTTTTGCTTAAGTTCTCCATCTTCTATAATTTTGCCTTCATACAAATGATAAATTCCAGCTTTCACTTCTTTTGCCTCTTTAGCAAAAGCAAGTGCATAGATTGGAAGTTGAAAATTGCTTAAATTTTCTAGCTTTGTTTTGGGAAGATTCTTCTTATATTTATAATCTAGCACATAATAACAATCTCCTTTAATATCCACCCTATCTACTCTGCCTTTAAAACAAAAGCCACAGTATTCAAATTCAAAACTTTTTTCAAAAAAAGTTGGCTTCCAACCCTCTTTTAAATGTTTCTTCTCATAATTAAAAAATTTTTCTAAATGCTTCTTAGCCAATCCTAGTTCAAAGTTCTCTCGTGGATTGTCCGTATTTTGCAATGCTTCAAAAACATCAGTCTCTGCTTTTTTAATATCTGTAAAATCTTCATAGGCTTTAAAAAGTGCTTGATGGATTATAGAGCCTACATTAGCTTTCAATGAAGTTTCTTCAAGTTTATATTTTAAAATATAAGCATAATAATATTTTCTCCTACATTCTAAAAAACATTCCAAACTAGACGCAGAAAAACTTCTTTCCTTTAGACAATCTATAATTTCACGCTCTTGATAAATTAAAGCATTACCTTTTAAAAAATATTCTCCAAAAGTTGCATCCAATTTTTGTAAATTACCATTTTTAAAAATTTTATCTTCTAATAAAAAACGGGAGGGTTTTTGCTCATCATTATCTAATGTAAAGATTTTTACACTTTTTGAATTTCTAAATAATCTTAAATAATAATACTTTTGCAAATTTTCTCTATCTCTTCTTGTTGGTAGGCCAATCTTTTGTCTAATAATACTATTTAAAAACAAATCTTTATTGCTTGTTTTTGGGATATTTTCTTCTGTAAATTCAGGGATAATCACATAATTAAACCCAACACCTCTAGTTTCCAAAATCCCTATCACACTAATTTTCCCACCCCCAACATCATCAATTTGTTCATTTTCTACCATTTTTAAAAAGCTAGTAACCTTTTCACTTTCCTCCAAATTCATATATTTAAAACCTAATTTAAAAAAATCTAGGTTTTGCATTAATTTATCTTTGGCTTCCCTATCTTCTTTACATTTTTCTTGTGTTTCTTCTATGTATTTTTCAAGTTCTACAAAGCTCTTTAATTCTTGTCTTTGTAATTCTAAAAAAAAGGTTGTGTGCTTTAATTTTATCCCCATTGCATAATTAAAATTTCTACCTTTATCAAAAAGCTTTAAATATTTTATAAAATCCTCATTAGGTAATACAATGCAAATCTCTTCTAAAGGCACACCTTTTGCAATCCATTCATCTAAAGTTTTAAAAATCCCACCTATTTGTGCTATTTTATCATTAGTGCTAAAAACTTCCAAAGGTGTTTGTAATTCTTGTAGCTCTACTTTATCTTTTATGACTACTTCTCCATTTATCAAAACCAACTTTAAAGAACCTCTAGGCAAATCTAGCCCAAAAAGTTTCACATAATATTCTTGATTAAATTCTTCAATATTAATGATAAACTCTATTTCTTTTTGATGGGAGATTTGGTCTAAAATCTTAAACTCAAAAGAGCTTAAGAAACCCTCTACAAAAATACGAATCCTCTCATAAGGCTCTAAAAGCTCAAAACTAATTTTAAAATCTTGCAAAAAATATTGATCATAAAAAGAAGCCAAAGATAACTTCTTACAATAAAGTGCGAAAACTTGTTTTAAAACTTCCAAATGATCATCATAAAAAGCATAAATATCAAGCTTTTCTAATTCCTCTATTTTGATACATTCTGCACATAACTCATCATAGAATTTTAAAAAAAAGTCAGAATTTTCCAAAAAAGAAGTAAAATTTTTAGCAAAATCTCCTAAAATATCAAGCTTGACTTCTTTTAGAGCTTCATAAAGATAAAGGGGACGCAAAAAAGGAGGGATTTTTACCTTACCTTCAACCCGCAAGATAAAATCCATAAACTCTCCCAGACTTTTCATATCTGGCAAGAAACCTTCTTGAAAATTAGTATCCACAAAAAACTTTGCAGCGCGGATACTAGAAAATAAATAAAGTGTCCGCATAATTACAACATTGATTTTGTGAAATTAACTACATTCTCCACACTAAACCCAAATGCTTTAAACAATTCCTCACCTTTTGCGCTTGCGCCAAAACTATCCATACCCACTACTCCATGAGCCACTCTATACCATTCTAGCCCTCTTGCCGCTTCAATTGCAATTACTTTTCCTTTTAACAAAATATCCTTATATGTTTTGGGTTCTTTTAAAAATAAGTCTAAACTTGGAACACTTACTACTTGTGTAGCAATTCCTTCTTCTTCTAACTGCAATGCACTCTTAAGAGCCAATTCTACTTCGCTACCTGTTGCCAAAAGTGTTACTTGTGCTTCTTTGCTAGATTCTTTTTTAATATAAGCACCTTTTTGGACTTGCTCTTTATTTACTTTTTCTAAAATTGGTAAGTTTTGGCGACTTAGCACAAAAGCACTAGGCCCCTCAAGCTCAAGTGCAACTTGCCAACAAGCAATATTCTCATTAGCATCTGCTGGCCTAAAAAGCGTTAAATTTGGCATCGCTCTAAAATGGCTAATTTGTTCAATAGGCTGATGTGTTGCACCATCTTCCCCCACACCAATACTATCATGTGTCCAAATATAAAATACTTTAGATTTCATCAAAGAAGCCACTCTAACGCTAGGGGACATATAATCACTAAAAACAAAAAATGTCGCACAAAAAGGCAAAAATAAACCATAGTTTGCAATCCCATTACAAATTGCACCCATAGAATGTTCTCTAATTCCAAAATGAAAATTTTTTCCTTTTGGAAAATCTCCTTTTTCTTTAAGTTCTGTATTATTAGAAGGTGCTAAATCTGCACTTCCTCCTACAAATCCTTCAATACTTTTTGAAATCGCGTTTAAAATCTCTCCATTGCTAGATCTTGTAGCCTTACTACCACTTTCATAAATAGGATATTCAATGCTAGAAAAATCTGGATTTTGCATTTTTAACAACATTTGCTTACTCTCTTCTTTTAAAGAAGCTTGCCATTGTTTATAGTGCATCTCTCCAACTTCTGCCACATTCAAAAAACGAAGTTTTGCACTTTCTGGGATAAAGAATTTTTCTTCTTCGTTAAATCCTAAAGCTTTTTTAGAGTTTTTAATCTCCTCAATCCCAAGAGGTGCTCCATGACTTTTATGGCTCCCACTAAGATTTAGCGAACCTTTTGCAATAGTTGTTTTAGCAATAATTAAAACAGGTTTATTGGCATTTTTTGCTTTACTTAAAGCCTCATCAATTTCTAAAAAATTATGACCATCTATCTCATAAACTTCAAAATTTTGCGCTACAAAACGCATTTTAACATCTTCACTAAATGCTACCTCGCAACTTCCCTCAATAGTGATATTATTAGAATCATAAATTAAAATCAAATTATCTAAACTATGATGTCCTGCCAAAGAACAAGCCTCATAAGAAATTCCCTCTTGTAAATCCCCATCTCCACAAAGACAATAAACCTTATGATTAATTACATCTTTCCCTAGCATATTTTGTGCTAGTTTTCCACCCATAGCAAAACCAACTGCATTTGCAACACCTTGCCCTAAAGGTCCTGTGGTAATTTCAACACCTGGAGTATGCTTATATTCTGGATGTCCTGGGGTTTTAGAATCTTTTTGTCTAAATCGTTTTAAATCCTCTAAACTTACATCAAATCCCCAAAGATGTAATAAACTATACACAAGAGCACTCGCATGTCCTCCACTAAAAACCAATCTATCACGATTGATCCAATCTTGATTTTTAGGAGAAATCTTTAAATGATACCCCAAAACTACTGCAATATCTGCTAATCCCATAGGAGCACCTGGATGCCCGCTATTTGCTTCTTGCACCATATCTGCACACAAAAACCTTAGACTGTTTGCCATTGTTTGATACTGAAAAATTTCTTGATTATCTAGCACTTTATAAACCTTATTTGCACAATTTAAAGGCAAAATTATAACTTTTTTCTAAAATTAGTCAATAAAAAGAAGAAATTACTCTCCTAAAAGCTTTATAGGTTCTTTGCAAACCTTACAATTAAAATTTGCTCCTTCATTTTGAATCCTATCATGTATTTTTAGAGGAACATTATGGACTTTATTAGGACATGAACACACATATTTTATTTTCTGCTCTTCTTGAACTTCTTCATATGAAACCTCAGGAATTGCTATTTGGCAAGTATTGCGACGGAATTTTTCAATTTGCATATCCTCTTTTAAAATATGTTCTAAAAGCCATTTTTTAGCAATAACTGCTAATTTCTCTTTTAAATCATTAATATTCTTAATTTGCATAACTGCAGAAGTCATATCCTTAATAATCCCTTTATGCTTTTCTCTATGTTTTTCCAAGTTGGGATAAAAAATAGACTCCATATAAGCTTCTTCATCTTTAAAATGCTCTTGTGTGTAACTTAGCAATTCTCTTAATATCACAATAATTTCTTCTTTAGTAACCTGCTTATTTGTAAGTGCATAAGCTTTGCCCGCTATTTCAAATAATTTCTTGTGTTGTTCATCAATCGCATCATTATGCACACTAAGTTCTTTTGTCCAAACTGGCAACATAAGTTAAACCCCCAAACTAATTTTAAACCCAAATCTTACAATATTTACTCTTAATTCTTGTTATAATAGTAAAATTTTATCTTCTAGGGTAAGTAATCTCCTGCTTACATTGCTTGCAACGAAACTTTGCACCATTTAAGATTTTTTGATGGATATCATAGGGGACATCATGGATTTTATTAGGGCAAGAACAAATATAGTGGTATTCTCTAGTACTCATTTCACTCTCTATAACTTGCGCAAAATGATCTCCATTTTCTGGCATACTTGCTATAAGCAAACTACGCCTATAACGCTCATATTTCATATCTTCTTTTAAAATATGCTCCAAAAGCCAATTTTTAGCAATTACCTGCAATTTTTCTTTCATTTCATTTAAAGTTTTAATATCTTTAATCAAAGAAATCATTGTTTTTGTAATTTCTGTATGGATTCTCTTATGCTGTTCTAATTCTGGATAATCAATAGCTTGCATATAGATTTCTTCATCCCTAAAATGCTCTTTAATATATTCAAAAAATTCTGATAAAATTTCTTTCATTTCATTAGGAGTGATTTGTTTATGAGCCATATTATAAGCCCTAGCAGCCATTTCAAACAACTTTTGATGTTGTTTATCTATCCTAGCATTATGCACACTATAAGCTTCACTCCATTGTATCATTGCTCTCCCTACACCTTTACCTTAAAAATAAGCTACTTTTTTAATCCTATCATAAAAGAAATAAAACTTCACTAAAGACTAAGAGCTAAAAACATCAATATTTTAAGCTAAAAAGTAATACAATACAGACTTTTATTTTTGATTTTTACAAGGTTAATTTTATGTTATTTAGCTCCTTTGAATTTATCTTCATATTTTTACCCTTAGTTTTAATAGGTTTTTATTTTTTAAAATCTATACATTATTATACGAGTGCAAAGATATTTTTAATCCTAGCTAGCTTATTTTTCTATGCCTATTTTAAAATAGAATATATTTTTATTTTAGCTTTTTCTATTTTATTGAACTTTACTTTAGCTAATTTAATCCTTAAAAAAGTGCGGGGGGGGGGGGCGATATACACTCCTTATTTTAGGAATTGTATTTAATCTAGCCCTACTTTGCGTTTTTAAATATACTGATTTCTTCTTAGAAAACTTCAATCTTTTTTCAAAACTTGCAAATTTAGATTTCAATATTCCATTACCTCATATTTTGCTACCTCTTGGTATTTCCTTTTTTACCTTCCAACAAATTGCATTTTTGGTAGATTGTTACAAAAAAAGCAATATAGAAGATTTACTAGAAAGCAAAAAAGTTGATTTTATTGATTATTGTCTTTTTATAAGCTTTTTTCCTCAATTAATTGCAGGACCTATTGTCCATCACAAAGAAATGATGCCACAATTTCACGCACTTTTAAATAAAAATCAAAGCTTAGTAAATTGGGAATTGATAGCAAAAGGACTTTTTATTTTTTCCTTAGGTTTATTTAAAAAGATTTACATTGCAGATAGTTTAGCACAATGGGCTAATAACGGCTTTGCAATTACACAAAATGGAGGGTTTTTAAATATTTTTGAATCTTGGGCTACTTCACTTTCTTATACTTTCCAGCTTTATTTTGACTTTAGTGGATATTGCGATATGGCCATAGGTTTAGGACTTTTCTTTGGCATAGCTCTACCTATCAACTTCAATTCCCCCTACAAATCTTTAAATATTACAGAATTTTGGAGAAAATGGCATATTACTTTAGGGAGATTTTTAAAAGATTATCTCTATATTCCCCTTGGAGGAAATAAAGTTTCTAAACTGCTTAATTTACGCAATCTCTTTATTGTAGCTTTTTTAAGTGGAATTTGGCATGGAGCTGGCTGGGGTTTTGTGATTTGGGGAAGCTTGCATGGAATTGCTATGGTAGCTCATAGGATTTATAGCTTTTATGTAAGAGGAAAAAGCTTTTTAGATTCTAAAATTTATAAAATCTTTGCTTGGTTTATTACTTTTAATTTTATTAATATTGCTTGGATTTTCTTTAGAAGTGAAAATTTAACAGGAGCAATTAATCTTTTAAAAGGAATGTTTGGGGTTATGTGGGTGGAGCTACCTACAAAATGGTATCAAGCCCCACACGCTCTAAAAACTATCAGCGGAAATGATAAAACAATAACCTTCTTAATTGTTTCTCTATTAATCTGTTTATGTTTCAAAAATAGCATAACTTTATGCGAAAACTTTAAAGCAAATTACAAATATGCATTTGCTACTATGATTTTGTTTTACATTTCTATTTTCACACTTTTTTCTACCCCCTATGTAGAATTTATCTATTTTAATTTCTAGGAACAACTTATGAATATTTACAAAAAATGGATTTTATATGTTTTATTACTTCCTTTGCCTCTTATAATGGCACTTATAGCATTGCTTTATATCTATGATCCCTATCAACTTTTTCACAAGCCCTATTTTAGAGAAGAAACCTTTTTTGATAATAAACGCATACAAAACAGTGGCATTATCAATAGTTATAATTTTGACTCTATTATACTTGGGGCTTCTATACTTGAAAACATTTCCACACAAGAAGCAAATCACAAATTAAATGGTGCTTGGGTTAATTTGGCTCTGCCATCAGCTACCTTACAAGAAAGAAATTTATTCTTAAATTATGCTCTTCAAAAAAAACAAATAAAAAATATTATTTACTCCGTTGATACTTTTGCATTAATAAATCCAGAATTTCAACCTATTGATATGTCTAGCTATGACTTTCTATATAACAACAGCTTCTTTGACAACTTTAGACCCTATCTTTCAAGAAGATTTATAACTTGTGCTATTACTTTCTCAAAACAAGAAAAATGTGTAGGCAAACTTAAAGATTATAATACAAAACCTGATTGGTTCAATCCAGACAGATTTAATGGTTTTGAAAATTGGCTATCAGACACCAAAACTAGTCAAAAAGACAAGAATACTCTTATACAAGCCATACTTAATAATATCCCTCTTGCCACCTCAAGCGATACAAATCTAGAATTGCAAAAAAAATATCTAACAATTTACCTTTTGGATGCTATAAAAAACAATCCACACATAAATTTTTACCTAATTATACCAACCTATCCTAGAATACATTATAAAATCTTTGTTTCTGATGTTTATCCCAATCAAGATGGCACACTATTTTACAAATATAGCTTTTTATTAAAATGGTTAATAACCGAAACCCAAAAATATTCTAATGTTAAAATATACGGTTTTGATACCCTAGAATACGCGGACAACCTAAAAAATTATTCTGACTCTGTGCATTACAACACTGATATGAATTCTATGCAACTAGATGCAATTAAAAATGGTACAAATATTCTAACACCACAAAATATGGAGGAATATTTTAAGATTATGGAAGAAAAAATAAGAAATTATGATTTAACCCCGCTAATAGAACAAATCAAAAAAGCCACACAAAATTAGTTATTGCTAAATATTCCATATTTATAATCATTTCATTTTGTTATGACAAGTATAACGCACTTGCATAACATTCCTCCTCTTGTCACCACAAGAAATAGACATTATGATAACCCCTCTTTCATTAACGCAAGAGCGTAGTTTGTGGCAGTCTCAAGAAAATTACATAAGGTTTAAATAGTAAAATTCTCTACAACTCTTTTTAGAATGCCACGATTTGCTTATGCAAATCTTATAATAACAAGAAAAACAATCTACATAAGGGGTTTGGCAACATTGATAATTACTCTATTCTAAAGACTTTACAATATAAGTTGGAGAAAAACATCGCTACAAGAGTCTAGAAAAATTAAGGTGGCCTAACTAATCATCACTACAAGTAAAGCAATAAAGCTTAACACGATATTACAAGAATATTTAAGAGTATTGGTTGCTCTTTTAGATTTGCACTGCACTGTGTTTGTAGATAACGCTTCTTGCATGCTTTGTTGCTTCACTGCTTGCAATGAAGCTCACCTGTTACCGCAAGTAGTGGAACACTGCGTAGCAGTCTAAAAAAGTCCTACATTAAAAAGTTTTGTATGTAAAAGTGATTTAGAATTTGTGTCATTCTTTAAGGAGCATAATGATTAAAAACTCTATTTATCTTTTAGGCTTGTTTGTAATGGTTAGTTTCTTTTGAAATTCTTCGCTACTCTCAGAATGACAAGAATTACCTTTATTAATAATTCTTTTAGAATGTCACAATTTGTTTTGCAAAACCTGCAATAACAGAAAACTAGATTCTTCGCTACGCCTAGAATGATACATTAGGTATCCTAAAATGTCATTAAATGTCATTACGAGCAAAACTTTAGTTTTGTGCGGTAAAGTAATGAATTCACCTAAGATTCTTAGTTGTTGTTTATAGATTGCTTCATCACTCATGCTTCTTAGCAATAACAAGATAAAAAGTGCCACACTATAAAGAGCTTAAAAAGTTTGTAAAAGTCTCACCCATCATCACTACTAAAGTTTGAAAAGCTCATGTCAGTCTAAAAAACAACAAAAAACTAAAGTAATAAATTTATATCTTTAGCATTTCAAATTATTTGCAACACTCCTTATTGCAAAACATTTTATTAAATTCACAATAAAGACAACTTGCACTTCTCTTGGTGCAAATAATAGGAATTTCTTTCTTCTTTGCTTCATTTCTAAATTTTTTCATCGTATTATGATTTAAAAAATTAGTAAGCATTACCAAACATGAAGTATTTTGTGGAATATCCTTGTGATTTACACTCTCTCTCCTTCCATCCCAATGAGTAATTTTACTACAACCCAAATTTTTTAACACAGCCTTAATGGGAGTAATTTCATCTCCTCCAATCACTAATACAGACATTTTTTCTCCTTAATTTAAAGATTTGCTACAATTTATATTAAAATGATAATCAATATTAACTTAATAAAAAATAAAAATAATTCTCATTTTATTTTTGATTTGTTTAGCTTTTTTTGTTAAAATAAGAATAAATATTTGTCTAAAAGCAAGTAATTTCTAACAATTTAGCAAACAAGGAAATTTTTAAATGAAAAAATACAAAGAGTCTTTTAAAACAATTCTAGATAGATTACACCTTTCCATCAAGAAAAACAATCTCAAAAATTCCAAACAAAGAGAATATGTTTTAAAAGCAATTTATGAAGATGGAGGACATTTAAGTCCTGAAGATATTTTTGTAATTATCAAAAAAACTTGCAAAAATGCAAGTGTATCTTCCATCTATCGCATTCTAGCTTTTTTGGAAAAAGAGGGTTTTGTAAATTCTATTGAAATTGATAAAAGTGGCAAACGCTATGAAATTGCTAGTGGATTGCACCATGATCATATTATTTGTGTAGAGTGTGGAAAAATTGAAGAATTCTGTAATGAAGAAATTGAAAATTTACAAGTTGAAGTAGCAACCCACCACAAGACAAAGCTTGTAGGACACGATATGCTTTTGTATGTGGTTTGTGAAAAATGTCTAAAATCCCAAAAATAGCCAAAAGGTGGGCTATTTTTCTTTCACATCTTTTAAAATATCTACTTCCCAAAAAAATTCAATCCAATCCTTTGCCTCTCTAATAAAATAATCTGGCTTAATACTTGCAGAACTTTTATGAAACAAAGTAGCGGTTTTAAACTCAATATTTGTATGTATCTCTTTTAAAATCCTTAAAACTTTCTCCATACTCACACCGCTATCAATAATCTCATCCACTATTAAAATACGCTGTGCCCCATGAATTTCTGGAATATTTGAAATTTGGATTTGTTGTTGCACTTTATTAAAAAAAGATACCGCACTAATGCTATAAACTTTTCTAATATCTAGTGCAATGCTTAAAAAGTGTGCCATTGTCAGCCCTCCACGAGAAATAGCCACAATCCCATCTGGATTAAAATCAAGCTTGCTTAATAGCTCTTTTATATCCTCTCTAAACATTTCATAACTATAATACTGCATATTTCCTCCTTGCTAATAAGTTTGTATTTCATTATAAAGACTATCACGCTCCACTGGGATAAATCCCGCATCTTTAATTTGTGAAATAATCTCTTCTTTTAAGATTCCATTAGCACTTTTACTTCCACTAGCACTCTGTATCGCTTCTTTTTGGATAGTTCCATCAATATCATCTGCACCAAACTCCTGTGCTACAATTGCCAAATTCATCCCTAAAGTAGCCCAATAAGCCTTAATATGTGGAATATTTTCCAAAATAATTCTAGAAATTGCAAGAGTTTTTAAAATCTCTTGTCCGCTTGGAAATTTCTCCACTTTTAAAAAATTATTTTCTTTTTGATACACAAGAGGTATAAACGCATTAAAACCACCACTTTTTTCTTGCTGTTTTTGCAAACGCAAAAGATGATCAATTCTGTGTTCCCTGCTCTCTACATGTCCAAAAAGCATAGTAGCATTAGATTTTTTACCTAAAGTATGCCAATATCCATGAATATCCAGCCAAGTTTTAGAATCCACCTTGCCCTTACAAATATAATCCCTAATTTTTTCATCAAAAATTTCTGCACCGCCCCCAGGCATGGAATCCACACCACTTTCTGCCATAAGCTCTAGCACTTCTTGATAGCTTTTATTTGCCAATTTAGATATATAATTTACTTCTGCTGCTGTCAGTGCTTTTAGGTGGATTTGAGGAAATTTTGCTTTTAAATTACTAAAAAGTTCCAAATACCACTTTAAATCCAATTTTGGATTATGTGCCCCTACTATATGGAGCTCCAAAGCTCCTATTTCAATAGCTTTTTGCGCCTCTTTAAAAATCTCTTCTTGACTCAAAGTATAGGGATTTTTATTCTTTCTATGTGCAGAAAATCCACAAAACTTACAAATATCTGCACATTCATTTGTAGGATTAATATGACGATTAGAGTTAAAAAAAACTTTTTTGCCAAATTTTTTTTGTCTAATTTCATCAGCCATTTTTCCTAGCGTAAAAATATCAAGCTCATATAATTTCATCGCATTGTTAAATTCTAAAAATTCATTGTTATTTGCCATACTTTTTCCTAAAAATTCTTTGTCGCATTTTAAATATATTATCTAGATTATACATAGTTTTGCTTTAAAGCAATGTAATAAGCTTTGTTAATTTTATGGGAATTTTATTTATATTTTTCTAAAATTCTAATTCTATTTTTAACTTTATCTTATTTATTATTTTATCCTAAATAATAGAATAAGTTTAATATAAGTTAAATAAACTTAATTATAAGGTTATTTACCTTATTATTTAAGCAATATTTCAATTAAAACTATTAACAAAGGCATATTTTTATGAATAATTATTCCACAAAAGAAGTCTTTTTAGAGGACAACACCTTAATCACTTCCAAAACAGATTTAAAAGGTAAAATCATCTATGGCAATCAAGATTTTATCAAATATGGAGAATATACTGAAAAAGAGTTTTTAGACAAACCGCACAATCTTATCCGCCACCCTCAAATGCCAAAAGCTGCTTTTAAACTGCTTTGGGAAACTTTATATAAGAAAAAAGAGTTTTTTGCATTTGTATGTAATCTTTCTAAAAATAACCATACTTATTGGGTATTTGCTAATATCACACCCTCTTATGATGAACAAGGCAATGTAATTGGCTATTATTCCGTAAGAAGACGCCCTAGCAAAGAAGGAGTTATGACAATGCAAGGCATTTATAACAAATTATTAGAAATTGAAAAAACACAAGGAATGGAAAAATCTTTTGCATTTGCACTAGATTTCCTAAAAGAAAATAAATTAGAATGGGATTCTTTTATGGTGGAACTACAAAATAAGGGCAAAGAAGGGGGTTATAGATGAAATCTTGGCATTTTGTTATTCTTACTTTTCTTTTAATATCATTAAATATAATTTTAGATTTTACATTTAATATTTTCTTAATAAATCTATCTATTCTGTGTCTTAGTTTTTTAACACTTCTTTTAGCATTTTTCAAAATTAAAAGCAGGGAGGACTTTATTAAACAAGTAATAGCTGTGGTTCATAATTATGAAGAAGGGAAATTTGAACCTAGAATTTTAAATCTAAGCAAAGACAAAGATTTATTAATGATGGCAAATAGTCTTAATACAACTGCTGATAATATTGAAGCTTTCATGAGAGAAATTTCTACCGCTATCCACTCTTCTCAAGAAGGAAAATATTATCGCCTTGCATTTCCTCAAGGACTAAAGGGTGCTTTTTATCATAATATTTTAAATATCAATGAAGCTCTTGTAAAAATTGAAGAAAATGCAAAAGACAATCTTTCTAATGCTTTAGCCAAAACTCTTATGAATATGAATCTAGAAAGTCAAAATACAAATCTAAATAAAATATCTACAGATTTAGATAACAATCTTGAAGATATGGGAATTGTCAATAAAAGCGTTGAAGAAATTGCTAAAGATGCAAAAAAATCTCAAAATGAAATCAACCACATCACAAACACAACAGATGAATTAATGGATATTATCCAAGAAAATAGCTCTATTATTGAAAGCTTTGCGCAAAAATCTAAAGACATTGTTGCAGTAGTTGGTATCATTGGAGATATTGCCGATCAAACCAATCTTTTAGCACTTAATGCCAGCATTGAAGCAGCACGTGCTGGAGAAGCTGGAAGAGGATTTGCTGTGGTTGCTGATGAAGTAAGAAAACTTGCTGAAAAAACCCATAAGGCTACGACTGATATTAACATTGTCGTCCAAACTATGCAACAAGAAATCTCAAATATTCAAGAAGGCTTTGATAATATCGTAAAATCTACAAATACCACCCATCAAAATATTATTTCTTTCAATGATGTTTTTAATCAAATGGAAAAAACCACCACACATTTAAAAGAGATTTTTGCAAAACTCTCTTCTAAACTAAGCCTAAATGGTTTAAAATTAGAGCATATCCTCTATAAATCTAACCTCTATCTAAGCTACAACATCAAACAAGAGACTTGCGATTTTACAAATCTTAGTCCAATCTCTAAACATCTTTCTTTAGAAAATGAGTGTTTAAAAATCAATTCTAGCACTTTTAATTCTCTAAAAAATCTTGAAGATATTTTACACAAAGACACCAATAAAGCATTAGAAAATCTAAAACTACCACTCACACAAGAGAGCTTGGGAGCAATTATAGAAAACTTTAAATCTATAGAAAATTCTTCTAAAGAAGTAATGGAGCTATTAGAAGCATAAGGAAACCCTTATGCTTATGCACTTAAGAGCTTGTCAATTAGTGCATTATTAAGAGGTTTAAAAGGGCTGTCCAAAAGATTAGCAAAAGCAAGTTGATTAAGACTTAGATAGCTTTCTTCATCAAATTTTTCTAATGTTTGTTTATTTCCTAAAATATTTCCAAACGATTCTTCTAGCTTTTTCCAAATATCTGAAAACTCTGAACTTACTCCGTTATTTGCACTAAGCAAGGAACTAAGAGAAAAATTAAAATTGCCAGATTGAGAAGCACTTAAGCTAAAATTTCCATTATTAATCTCTAGGCTACTACTCCAAGTAGAACTAAAATTAAAGCTAATGCTTAAATTTTGTATATATGCCTTTGTGGCAAACGCATTTAAAGAACCCCCCAAAATTTCTTCCATTCCATTTTTAATAGGCTCATTTGCTTCTTTATCTGCCACTAAATCAATATGGTGGATATCGCCCACTCTACCATCATCAAACAAAATATCTGCCGTTTTTTGTTTAATACCTAATAAGTCGCCATTTTCTCCCCTCATCATTTCTTGATTTTCTTTAGCGTCTAAATAAATAACTCCTATTCCTTTTTCACCAAGTCCTACCAACTCTCCTTCTCCATTTTCATTAGGAGACCAAATTCTTAATTTATCATAGATAGGATCTTCTTTATCAATCTTTCCATCTTTATTGCTATCATATGCACTTAAGTCTTTAAAACCATCGCCACTTTGAGTGCCAAAAAGCTCATTCCCATCATTGATTTTTCCATCACCATTCTTATCAAGTGCTAAAAATCCAGAGCCTTTTTTTAGAGTAGAAATTTGATCTTTTTTGCCATCACTATCTAAATCAAAACTCATCTTAGTATCACTAAGCTCTGTTCCATTGCCCTCATAATCAATCACAAGAGGATCAATCACATTAGAGCCACCGCCTGTGCCACTTCCTGTGCCTCCTCCTATGCTACCCCCTCCATTAATTTGGATATTTTGGATAAAACTTTGTGATAGACTAATACTTAAATCAAGTTCTTTTTTAACCCCATCACTTCCAACAATCGTTCCTTTAATAGACAATTCTAAAGATTGATGGAAACCTTGAGTAATGCTTATACCGCTTTGTGCGCCACCAATTTGAATAGGTTTAGAACTTGAAAGTTTTCCGCTTAAAATAAGTTCCATATAATCTTGGATACTTAAGCCTCCAGAATTTCCTGAACTTACACTATTATTGCCCTTATGAGAATTTTGTATTTCTTCCCAAACTTTTAAAATCTCATTTTTAATTTCTGCTATTTTTAAAAGAGTGGCAGAAACAATTTCTTTTTGCATATCTCCTAAACCGCTAAATGAAGGCCTGCTAGAAGATATAATAGAAGAAGTTTTGCCCTCTTCTTTTTCTTCTAATGTAGTAGGAACATCATTTTTTGGAACACTATTTGCTTTATCTTTTGTAATCTCTTCTCCAAGAGCACTCCAATGCGTGGTGGTATATGAGGCTTGTAGAGAAGAGAAATTCATACTAGTCTGCATGACTTTCTCCTTTTTGTAATAAATTTACCCTCACAATATCGGAACTTTTTCAAAAAACTAAATATCTTTTATTATATTTTTTAAATTTTTAATAAAAAAATTCTAAAAACCCCCTATTTTTAGGAATTAATTTTCATAACTTTTTATTAGCTTAAAAAAAATATTTAATTATATAAGCTAATATTAAATAAAGTTTTAATAGAATTCCACCTCATAAATAATTTCTTTAAAAACAAGGAGACAAGCCATGTCCTATGCTAATAGCGTTATACAAAAAATTCAAAAGATTTATCCTGATCAAATAGAATTCCACCAAGCAGTAAAAGAAGTTTTACATTCTATTGAACCTGCCCTTAAAAAAGATTCCCGTTATGAAAAATTTAAAGTATTAGATAGGATTGTAATCCCAGAAAGACAAATTAATTTCCGCGTAACTTGGGAAGATGACAAAGGAGAAATTCAAGTAAATCGCGGTTATAGAATTGAATTTAGTTCTCTTCTTGGACCTTATAAAGGTGGTTTGCGTTTCCATCCAAGCGTAAGCGAGGGAACTATTAAATTTTTAGGTTTTGAGCAAATTTTCAAAAATGCTCTTACAGGACTTGCAATGGGTGGTGGAAAAGGAGGAAGTGATTTTGATCCCAAAGGCAAAAGCGATAGAGAAGTAATGCGTTTTTGTCAAGCTTTTATGAATGAACTTTATCGCCATATTGGAGCTCACACTGATGTTCCTGCAGGAGATATTGGTGTAGGTGGGCGTGAAATTGGCTATCTTTTTGGACAATACAAAAAGCTAACCAATCGTTATGAAGGTGTGCTAACAGGCAAATCTTTGCTTTGGGGAGGTAGTCTTGTTAGAACTGAAGCTACAGGTTATGGCAGTGTGTATTTTGCACAAGAAATGCTAGAACATAGCGATTTTGATGGACTAGAGGGCAAAACTTGTTTAGTTTCTGGAAGTGGAAATGTAGCAATCTATACAGTAGAAAAACTGCAACAATTAGGTGCTAAACCAGTAACTATTAGCGATTCTAAAGGCTTTATCTATGATGAAAGTGGTATTGATTTAGCTCTTTTAAAAGAAATCAAAGAAGTAAAACGCGAAAGTCTAGAATCTTATGCAAAAGCTAAAAAAAGTGCTAAATGGACTAGCATTCAAGATTATCCAAAAGATCACAATCCATTATGGGCAATTCCTGCTTATGCTGCTTTCCCAAGTGCTACACAAAACGAACTTAATGCAAAAGATGCAGAAAATCTACTTAAAAATGGTTGTAAATGCGTAAGTGAAGGTGCTAATATGCCATCAACCATTGAAGCTGTGCATAAATTCCTAGATGCAAAAATTTGCTATGGTCCAGGTAAAGCTGCCAATGCGGGTGGAGTTGCAACAAGTGGCTTAGAAATGAGTCAAAATGCCTCCATGACTTCTTGGACTTTTGAAGAAGTGGATAAAAAACTTCACAATATCATGCGTCATATTTATGCAAGCGCTTCACAGACTGCAAAAGAATTTGGAGAGCCTACAAATCTAGTTTTAGGTGCCAATATTGCAGGATTTAGAAAAGTTGCTGATGCAATGATTGAGCAAGGATTATAAAAATCCATATTCTTTGCAAGGCTTCCTCTATTATTGCAAGGCTCACTTATGAGCCCTAGCAATCTATTTATAAATCTTTAAAAAGAGAATACAAAGAAATATTAAGTGCCTTAGAGATTTTATAAATATGTTCTAAATTAAAATGCTTTTTATAGCGGTTATTTTCACAATTTAAGTAAAAAGCTACTGATTTAATACCTATTTCCAGTGCTAAATCAAGCTGTGAGATACCCTTTTCTTCTCTTAGTTTTCTTATTTTGCTAGATAGTTTTTGATGAAATTTATCAATCTCTTTTTGGTGCAATTACTAAAATCTTCTTTCATTATTTATTCTATAGGATAAATTTTGATTCACAAAGAAGAAAAATGAAAAATAAAATTATTAAAGATGGCAAGAAAAGAGTGTTTGATTTTAAAAACACTAAAAAGTAAAGGTAAGGAGAATGCAAGATGACAAAATATCTATCATTGCAATCAATTATACAGGTATTATAAGGAATATTTAACTATAAAATTAGAAATGACAACAAAATTCCCCTTATGCAAAGAGTGCAAGGTTATAATAATATCAGGATTGACTCTCTAGCAAAATACAAAAAAAGAAATTTATCAATTCTTTATAGAAGATACTAAAGAAAACTTAATGGAAGTTTCAAGCAATGGGGAAGTTAGATTCAGCCATCAAGAAAATCTTTTATAGGAGGCATTATGAAAAAGTTTTTGTTTCTATCGATAGTTTTAGCAAGTCTTGGGTTTGGGAATAATTGTTCTGCTTACGAGAGTTATTATGAAGCAATTAGTCAAGCCTATGAGTTTCAAAAAAAATTTGTCAATTCCAAGTATTCAAAGCAACTATATATTATCTAGAAAAGGAACTTGAAATATTACTAAAAAAGCCAAAAGAGAGCTTGAAAAGATGTTACAGAGAAAAACAGCTTCAATTAATGCAACAATATGGACACTAAAAATAGGAGAATAAATATGATTGGTATCACTATTGGAATAATAGCAGTGGTCATTTTGTTTGTATTGTATCTACCCTATTACGAAGAACCTTTATGGCGTTTGGGAGGATTAGCATTAGTTATCATAATGATTATTTATATTCCTTGGTTATGGGCTTTTGCAGTTTTTCTTTTGATTTCTGCACTGGTTGCCAATTACAAGGAATAATCATCATTTAGTTTAACTTATAAAATTTTACAAATAAAGAGTGTTGCTATTGGATAGTTTCTTATAATGGTGAGAAATATTTTACAATATCACTATAAAGCGACAAAAATAATTTATAAACTTTTCTTGTAGCTCGATAGCCAAAAGTTATCTAATAATAAAAAGCTCAATATGCAAATACACTTTATACTTTTGGCACACCTTAAATGAGAAAATTTGCCTTTAAATAAACCTCTACAAATACCCTCTCCACTTTCAATAAAATCTACCCTCTTCTCATTTTAAGAAATATTAAAGCTTCTTCTGTCATTGCGAGAAGGCGTAGCCGACGAAGCATACAAGCGAAGCGTTATCCACGAACATAGCGAAGTGCAAATCTAAAAAGAGCAACCCTTAAAGGCTTTTTTTAGACTGCTACAGCTTCTTACGAAGCTTCGCAGTGACACGATGGGTTACCCTTAAAAAGTCATTACAAAGAAGCTTTACTTCTAAAGTGATCTAAAAGGCCTACACTAAACCTTTGCAATGCATTCAATTTCCACTAAAGCATTCTTAGGCAAAGTTTTAACTGCTAATGTGCTTCTAGCTGGTTTATGTGTGCCAAAAAATTCTGCATAAATTTCATTTACAAGATTAAAATCTTCCATATTATTCAAAAAAATCGTAGTTTTAACAACCTTATCCAAACTGCTCCCACCTGCTTTTAAAACCTCACTTAGATTATTTAAAACCTGTCTTGTTTGTGCTTCTATACCTTCTTGCAACTCTCCATTAGCATTAAGCCCAATTTGCCCTGAAGTATAAATCATACCATCTACTTTAATTGCTTGAGAATAAGGACCAATTGCTTTAGGTGCTTGTGAGCTAAAAATTATTTCCAACATGATTTTTCCTTTACTTTATTTTTTAAATAGTATAAAATTATAGCTAAATTTTCATCTTAACTAAGGATTAAAATGTTACACAAAACAAGTAAAATTGCCCTTATGGCTCTTATTTCTTTATCTTTTAGTGCAAATATATTTGCAGATACTTTTGTGCAGGTAGCTCCCAAAAAGAAGCCTATGCCTATCTCTCCGCTCACACCTTTTGATAAAGCTTTGCAAAAAGAAATTGCAAAATATCCAAAAGATACTGCTTTTTATATTGATGGAAGAACAGGGAAAATTATTTCTGCTACAAAACCTCCCAAAATAAAATCCCAACCACCCAAAATTCACCCAAAACCAAATACACCCGCTCCAAAATCCCCAAAAGCTCCTAAGCCTATTCCTTATGAAATGCAAGAAGAAAGAATTGAGCTTTTACAATAGGGATATATGATGATTAAAGTTGAACTTTTAGGACCTCTTGGTAACCAAAGCTTAGAGTGTGAAATTTACTCATTAGAAGAATTAGGCAAATATCTTCAAGCCTTACCCAACATCAAAGACTATTTAAAAGATTGTGCAATTGCTATCAATGATGAACTTGTGCAAGATAAAAATATTGTTTTAAAAGATGGAGATAAAGTCTCTCTTTTGCCTCCTGTTTGTGGTGGATGAGAATTAAAGGAAGTTTATTTTGGAAATCACTACAAATTTAGAAATCTATCAAGGCGGATTAGATACTCAAAAAATTTATCAAAATTGGCTTAATTTTGGTGCGGATAACAATTTTGGTGCAAACAGTTTTTTTATTGGTTTAGTGCGTGAAGAAAATGGTATAAGCGGACTTAGCTTTGATATTTATGAACCTCTTTTGATAAACTGGTTTAAAGCTTGGAGTAAAAAAGCATTAGAAAAAGAGGTTTATCTCAAAATGGCACATTCTCTAGGTGATGTCAAAAACCATCAAAGCTCTTATATGGCAGGGATTTTTAGCCCCCAAAGAAAGGCAAACCTAGAAATCTTTGAAGAATTTATAGAAGATTTTAAACACCATGCACCTATTTGGAAATATGATTTAAAAAATGGTAAAAGAATCTATGCAAAAGAAAGAAGCCATAAGCTCCCATTTAGCGGAATTTTAGCATGAGAATAGTTGCATTTACAGGAAATTCAAACAGCGGAAAAACTACTCTTATAGAAAAGCTCTCTTTACTTTTAAGTCCTCATAAAAAGGTAAGCATCATAAAACACGATCCAAAAGATAAAGCAATCTTTGATACAGAAAAAAAAGATTCTGATAGATTTTACAAAAGCGGTGCAAATGTAGCAATTTATGGAGCTAAAAAAAGTGCTATCCATTTGCAATATAGCCCAAGCTTAGAAGAAATTATTAATTTTCTTAGCCCATGTGATTATCTTTTTATAGAAGGCTTAAAAGAGCTACCCTACCCTAGAATCTGTGTTGCTAGAGGAGAAATAGACACAAGATTTTACCCTTATATTCTAGCATTAGCTACTACAAAAGATACACAAACTTCACAAGTCCCAAAACACCTAGATTTACTAGACTTAGACAACACACAACAAATTTTAGATTGGATTAACACAAATATAAAGGATCAAAAATGAAAAAAGCTAAAATCGGTATCCTAACCCTATCAGATCGTGCGAGTGCTGGTATTTATGAAGATATTTCAGGAAAGGCGATTTTAGAAACCTTAGAAGAATATCTTATCTCTCCTTGGGAGAGTGTTTATCGGGTAATAGGCGATAATCAAGAAGAGATTATCCAACAACTTAAAGAATTAGCTGATATTGAAAAATGTGATCTTATCGTAACTACAGGTGGAACAGGGCCTGCACTAAGAGATGTAACACCCGAAGCCACAGAAGCAGTCTGCACCAAAATGCTTCCAGGATTTGGAGAACTTATGCGACAAACTAGCTTACAATATGTTCCTACCGCAATTCTTTCAAGACAAACAGCAGGTATTTACAACCAAACTTTAATTATCAATCTACCTGGCAAACCAAAATCCATCCGCGAATGTTTAGATGCAGTATTTCCTGCCGTGCCTTACTGCTTAGACTTAATTGGTGCTGCCTATCTCCAAACAAATGAGGAAATTATTAAGGCTTTCCGCCCAAAATCTTAAAATATTGCTTGTATTAGAGCCATTCATTATGGCTTTATTGCATTCTTTTTTTAATCATTCTTTAAGCCTAAGCTAAAATATTACACTACAAATAAATTTTTATATCTATTAGTCTAACATTTTTTAAAACAAAAAAATAAAAATAGCATTTTGACTTTAAACATCAAATAAGTTTAAATTAAAAAGTATTTTTATAAAAGCTCCCAAAACAACAAAAATTATATAACTATCCTCATAAAAAATTAAAGCCTTGGATAGCTTATTGCTAGAATACAAGGTTAAAAAATACAATTAATAAACCTTTAAAGACTACATTAACGATTATTTTAAATTCCCTTTTTAAGATACTTCCATAATTTTGATAGAAGTTTATAGCTTCTAATTATTGCATCAAACAAGCTTTGCACAACTTTTAAATTTTAAATAAGACAGTTTAAGATTTTTGCACCAGTTTTTATAATACTGTTTAATTTATTGCTAAAATCAACTTCTTGCTAAAAATTTCATACAATTTTGGCAATATTTAAATTCTATTGATTTTAAAAGGAGGTTCTATTAATTTTATAAATTTTTTTAGAACTTTCCTTTTAGTCTATAAAAATATTATTTTTTAAGCCCTATAGCTTCTTGCATAAGTTGATCGGCCGTAGTGATAGATTTTGCACTCATTTGATAACCTCTTTGATACACAATCAAATCTGTTAGAGCAGTCCCTGTATCCACATTACTTGTTTCTAGCATTCCATCTAAAACTGTTCCATATTTTAAGTTTGCCGTCCCATCTTCTTCCCAAGCCATAAGAGGAGGACCACTGACAACTGCAGTTTGTCCATTAATGGTTCTTACATTCATTTCAAAAAGATTCCCACCAATTTTGCTTAATCCTTGATCATTTACAAAAGCAGCAATTCCAAATCTTCCAATAGGCTCTGTTTTACCATTTGTAAAATTTACCAAAATAATCCCATCTTGATTAATAGTAATATCCCTCATAATTCCCGCTTCTGTTCCATCTTGTTTAACAGATTTCAAAGCAGAATCTGTATAAGCAAAGTTGCTAGATTTTTTACCATCTGCACTTTGGGTTAAATCTACCCTAATATTCCCCCCATTAAATGGCACATCAAAAGGTTCTCCTATAGGCGTTCCATCTGGATTAAAGCTAAGCTCATTAATCACAGGCTCATCACTCACCATTACTTTACCTTGGGAATCATAAATTGCTGTTCTAACCTCCCAACGCTCATTAATAGGAGGATTAGCTGTGCTATCTCCTTGCTCTATTAAAATATACTGGGATTTTAAAATAAATTTCTCTCCACTCTCACTAAAAACTTCAATATTAGTTTCATAAGTTGGCACATTAAGCTGTGTAGTGCTAAGTGCATTTGCACTTACAACCTGCCATCCCTCTTTATCCTCTTCAGGACTTTGTGTGCTAGAGCTACCAACCCTTTGGTAAAGCACTCCATTATAACTTACAAGATCATCTGTATCATAGGTTGCTCCTGCCTCATATTCTGGAATACTACCGCTTACTTCATCAGAAATCTCCTCCCAACCTTTTGTGGCCTCACTTGGCGGTGCTGGTATCATTTCATCAGGATTGTCTGGATTTGGTATCATACTAATATCTTCATTAGTGCGTCTATATACTTTACCCTCATACACCACAAAATCATCTTCCTTATAGTTTTCCACCTTACCCTTATCATACTCATTAGCCCTACTTGTATCTACTAATGTCCAACCTTCATTATCAATAGGACTCTCCCCTCCATTACCTGCTCCATTTTTTTGAAAAATCAATCCCTTATATTTAATATAATCACCCTCTTCATAATCCTTATTGGCTTCAAAATCTTTAATTAAATGATTCATAGGAGAATCAAGCTCCAAACCATTTCCGCTTAAACCTAGCTTATCAGCTAACTTTCCTTTAATATCCACTTTAATATCTTGCATTCCATAATTACTTACATAAAGAGAGCAATCTTGTGGATTTCCTTCGCTATCTAAGCGTAAATTTACATCTAAACCTGTTTGTTTTTTCACTAAATCTATAAATTCTCCAACACTTTTAAAGCCATTCTCCCCTGTGCCTCCATAGGTAAAAGTATAATCTTTCTTCACTCCATTTTTTTCAATACTAAAAGTAATATCTTTGTAATTTTTAGCATCAAGGGGTTTGCCACTAGCATCCATAAGTGTATTAAAATCTTGAGCTAAAAATTTATCCATATCAAATGTGCCATCTGGTTTTAAAAGCACATCACTAATGCCTTTACCATTTTGTGAGCGGTTTAAATTTACAGAAGCATTTACTTCTGTTGTAAGTGTAGGAGCATATTTTAAATCTTTAGGAATCTGAATGGGCTTTAGCACAGAACCTCCAAGATTTGCGTAATCTTCTTCTAAGTTATTTGTGCCTGTTAATGTCCCATCTGGAGCAATCTTGCCCAAATTAATCCCATACATATAATAACCACTAGAATTTACTAAATATCCATCTCCATCAAGACTAAAAGAACCATCGCGTGTAAAATAATTTTGTTGCACTTGATAATTTGGATTTTTAATATCAAATTGCCCATTAGGATTAGTCCCTACCACAAACCAACCTCTTCCACTATAGGCCACATTAAACTGTCCATCTGCTTTCACATAAGTTCCATCATTAGAATTGATTGCATTAGAACCAACAGTTACCCCAAAATTATAATCATTAGAAACAGGGGAATTAGAATTAATATAATCTAATCCCGTTGCAAAAAGACTTTTAAATTCTGCATTATTTGCCCTATATCCTGTTGTATTAACATTGGCAATATTATTAGAAGTTACATCTATCCCAAATTGATGGGTTTTAATTCCGCTAATTCCGCTATAAAGTGAGCCTACCATTATGAAGCCTTTCTTTTACTTTCTGGTTCTGGTAAAGGTGGTAATTCTATCCCTTCACCCGTTTTCTTATAATAAGAAGTTACATAAATAATTGGAACGGTTAGATTATCCCCTAATTTTACATAAGGAACACCACCCTCAAACATAATACTTTGCACTTCACCTCTTCCAAGTTGCGTTTCTTTGTATTTGTTGGTTTCTGGATCAAGATTATATTCAGCCCTTACTGTATAATCCCCCTTACCTACATAATTTCCTTTATTATCTCTTGTATCCCATTCAAACTCTACATATCCCTCTTTATTAAGATATTTATAATTTCCATCTTCATCTTTTTCAGCCAAATCAATTTCTCTAATTACTTTATTATTTTTATCAGTAATTGTAATTTTTGGAGAACCTTTGCTAGGATCAATAGGCTCATCAAAATAAAGATCAAATTTAATTGCCTCATTTTTCTCTACTTTCAAAGCTGTAAAAGGAGTTTCAGCGATATTTCCTATCATTCCTACAGTATTGTATCCGCCTAAAATTGAGCTATCTTGAATCGCACCTGCAAGAACACCCATAGTTTCAAGCATTTTTTCTTGTGCTTCTACCAACTTTTCTTGTGCTTCAATTGTAGCTTTATTGGTTTCTTGCATAGAAGCCATAGTAGTAGTCATTTCTTCCATTGCTTTTTTCATCTGCATTTGTGCTTCTACTTGAGTTAATTGAGCAGTTTGTGTTAAAATCTCTTGAGTTTCCATAGGAGCCGTTGGATCTTGATTTTTTAACTGCTCTAAGAATAATTTCATAAAAGCTTCTGTTCCTAAACCATTATTGAAATCATCCTCATCATCTGGTAAAGGCTTATTTCCTGGGAAACCACTTCCGCTATCCCCATCTTCGCCACCATTATTGCCTCCATTATTGCCATTATTTCCTCCATTTCCCCCGTTGCCTCCATTTCCTCCATTGCCATTATCACTACCATTACCGCCATTGCCATTGTCTCCCCCATTACTACCATTTCCACCATCACCTGTGTTGTTATCCCCTCCATTGCCTGTATTTCCGCCATCTCCTACACCGCCTGTGTTGTTATCCCCTCCATTGCCTGTATTTCCGCCATCGCCTACACCGCCTGTGCCACCATTACCTGTGTTGTTATCCCCCTTATCTCCTTCATCTGCATAAGTTGAAATTTTATGAGGATTTTCTGGATTTGCCGCACTTCTTGCAGAAGCAAATGAGGAATAATTCATATAATTATTAAATCCTGATACTGTCATTTGTTACTCCTTAGGCGTAATATGAAAAGCTAAGTTCTAATTGTGCCACTTCTTTTTGCACTTCATTAGCTTCTTTATAAGCTGATAAGCCATTTTCGTTCCACTTTTTAGAATCTTGGTGCTGATTACTGTGATTTCCTCCATTATTTCCCCCAAAATTTCCACCACTATTACCGCTAAAATCAAAATCTATGGAATTTCCTTGTATATCTTTAAAATCCATTGTAATATCATTAAAGCCCATATTACTAAGCTCTTTTTTGAATTCCTCAGAATATTTCATAAAAAGTTGCAATGCTTGAGGGTTGGAACCTATTTGGATATGTATATTATCGCCACGCTTAATAAGTGTTAATTCCACACTGCCTAAATTTTGTGGATTAAGCTCTAAAGTAAGCTTTGTAACAGGCGGACGATAATTTGCAATTACATCTTTTAAGTTGGAGCTAAAATAGCTAAAAGTCTGCAATGGAGAGAAACGCTCTCTTTGAACTTGAGTTTGAAAATTAGCTCCTATAGCTTCATTTTGATTTTTCTCTTTTTCCTTTTCTTTAGTTTGAACAATTTCTTGCGTTTCTTTAGAAACCATTTTTTCTTTTGTGTTTTCTGTGCGTAAAAGATTATTTAAAAAATCCACTTCTCTTGCTCTTTGTTCTTCGTGATTTTGGGTTATATTTTTAAAGTCTTCTAAATTAGGATTTTTAAGCATTTCAAACAAATCACCCTGCTTATACTTATCTTTGCTTACCTTTTTATCTTGCGGTGTTTCTTTGGATATCTTTTCATCTTTTTTAAAGCCTGTGTTAAAAACTACTTCTTTAACTGCTTCTTTTAACCCCTCTTTTTGCACTTCTTTTATAGGCATTTCTTTTAAATTTTCTGTCCTTTTAGCATTTTCTTGCTCTTTATTAATGTTCTCTTTAAAAACCTCTTCATTTTTTATTTTATCTTCTTTAAAACTAAATTCTTGATTTTTGCTTTCTTTAACTTCTTCTATCACTTTAGCTTGCTTACTTTCTTTTTCTTTTGGAATTTCTATTTGAGAACCATCATCTTTTTGTTTCTGTGTTTTTTTACTCTTTTCTTCTTTTACTTCTTTATTTTTCATCTCTTTTTGCTGGGGAAGATTTATTTCTTTATTTTCTTTAAGATTTTCATCTGGCTTTTTTACTTCCTTAATTTCCATTTCATTTTTATCTTGATCTTTAGAAAGTTTTTTATTGCTTATAGTTTTATTATCTACAACTTGCACTTCTTCTTTAATTTCTTTTTTGACATCTTTATTAATATTTTCTCCCCCTTGTTTTTTGCTTTCTTTGATTTCTTTTAAATCTTTATCATATTTTTTTTCAACCATTTCTTTAATATTTAAAGGCTCTTGTATATTTTTAAGGATTTTATTATCTTTTTTAGCTTCTTTATTGTCTTTTGTAAGTTCTTTATCTTGCAAAATTTGATTAAAAAGATTGGTAGATTTTGGTAATTCTTTTTTAATATTCACAAAAAATTTTTCACTAATATTTGGCGTTTGGTTAGTGTTTTGTGCTTGTTTGTTTTCCAGTTTAACTTGTTTAAGGTTTAATTTTAACTCCTCTGCTACCCCTATTACATCTTTTAGAGTTTTAACCTTCTCTTGCAAATTTTGTGCTTCTTGCTTCAAATCTCTTGTTTTAACTTCTTTTAAGTCTAACTTTAATTCCACTTCTTTATGAGGATTACTTTTTACTTCCTTAAAATTTATTGAATCCTCTTTAGTGTTTTTTAATCCTTCTTTTTTAAAATTAATATCTTTGGTGGTTTTTGCTTTAAAATTATCTAGCAAATTATATTTTTCATCTAAAGTTTGCAAAAAGCCATTTTTTACTTCTTTGTTTTCTTTATGGGGACTTAGCAAGTTTTCTTTAGAGTTTATTTTAACATCTTTTTTAAGTTCTCCTTTCTCCTCTTTAGAAATGCTTAAAAAATTATTTAAAAAATCCCCAAAATCTGACTTTTCCTCTTTTGTGTCTAAAGAAGATTTTTTATTAGTTTTGCTATTTTTAATTTCCTGAATATTACTAGATATATCTAAAAATGGAAGCATTATAAAACCTCATTGCTTGTATTTTATGTTTAATAAAAAACTTTAACTAAAAAGCTAAAAGCAAATTTCATTCCTTTTATTTTCGCTTATTTTTTAAGCATTATTTTTGTAGAATTCCACCTTTTATAAAATTTGTTAGAGGACAATCCATGCAAGAGATTAGAAATATCGCAGTAATAGCCCACGTAGATCACGGCAAGACAACCTTAGTAGATGGTTTATTGCGTCAATCTGGAACATTTGCAAGCCATGAGCAAGTAGATGAACGCGTAATGGATAGCAATGATATTGAAAAAGAAAGAGGTATCACAATCCTTTCTAAAAATACTGCAATTACTTATAAAAATACAAAAATTAATATTATTGATACTCCCGGACACGCTGATTTTGGGGGAGAAGTTGAGCGTGTTTTAAAAATGGTAGATGGAGTATTGCTTTTAGTAGATGCACAAGAAGGGGTAATGCCACAAACTAAATTTGTTGTTAAAAAAGCACTTAGTCTTGGCATTTGCCCTATTGTTGTTGTTAATAAAATAGACAAACCCGCAGCACAACCTGATAGAGTAGTAGATGAGGTGTTTGATCTTTTTGCTGCTATGGGTGCTAATGAAAAACAGCTTGATTTTCCTGTAGTTTATGCAGCAGCACGCGATGGATATGCTATTAAAAACCTAGAAGATGAGAAAAAGAATTTAGAACCTCTTTTTGATGCGATTTTAGAGCATGTCCCAACCCCTAGTGGCACAGAGGATAGCCCACTTCAAATCCAAATTTTCACACTAGATTATGATAATTATGTAGGGAAAATCGGAATTGCTAGAATTTTTAATGGCAAGGTAAAAAAGGGTGAAAATGTAATGCTTGCAAAAAGCAATGGTGAGAAAGTTACTGGAAAAATAACAAAACTCATTGGATTTTATGGTTTAGCAAGGACTGAAATTGATGAAGCAAAAGTTGGCGATATTGTAGCATTAGCTGGTTTTCACTCTATTAATGTAGGCGATTCTATTGTAGATCCCAATAATCCTATCCCACTAGATCCTATGCATTTAGAAGAACCTACAATGAGTGTTAATTTTGCTGTAAATGACTCTCCTTTTGCAGGGACAGAAGGCAAACATGTAACTGCCAATAAGCTAAAAGAACGCCTAGAAAAAGAAATGCAAACAAATATTGCCATGAAAGTAGAGGAATTAGGAGAAGGTAAGTTTAAAGTAAGCGGTAGAGGGGAATTACAAATTACAATCTTGGCTGAAAACCTAAGAAGAGAAGATTATGAATTTAGTATCTCGCGTCCTGAAGTAATTGTAAAAGAAATTGAGGGGCAAAGATGCGAGCCTTTTGAATCTTTAGTAATTGATACCCCACAAGATTATTCTGGAAGTGTTATTGAAAAATTAGGTAGAAGAAAAGCAGAATTAAAAGCCATGAATCCTATGGGAGAAGGATATACAAGATTAGAATTTGAGATTCCTGCTCGTGGATTAATTGGATATAGAAGTGAATTTTTAACAGATACCAAAGGGGAAGGCGTTATGAATAATAGCTTTTTGGAATTTCGCCCCTTTAGTGGAAGTGTAGAAACTAGAAGCAATGGTGCTTTAATTTCTATGGAAAATGGTGAAGCCACACCTTTTTCTTTAGGTAATATTCAAGAAAGAGGAGTTTTATTTATCCCACCACAAACTAAGGTTTATGTAGGTATGATTATAGGTGAGCATTCAAGAGAAAATGATTTAGATGTTAATCCAGTTAAAGCAAAACATTTAACAAATATGCGTGCTAGTGGGAGCGATGATGCAATCAAGCTCACTCCACCTAGAGATTTAAATCTAGAGCGTGCATTAGAATGGATTGAAGAAGATGAAATCTTAGAAGTAACTCCAAAAAATATTAGAATTAGAAAAAAAGTGCTCGATCCAACACAAAGAAAAAGAAAGAATAAATAAGGGAGGGGTTATGCTAACAGTTATCAAAAGAAATGGCAGAATTGAACCACTAGATGTAACCAAAATCCAAAAATACACCAAAGATTCTGTAATAGGTTTAGAAGGTGTTTCACAAAGTGAGCTAGAAGTGGATGCAAAATTGCAATTTAGAGATAAAATCACCACTCAAGAAATCCAGCAAACACTTATCAAAACCGCAGTAGATAAGATTGATGTGCATTGTCCTAATTGGACTTATGTGGCTGCAAGACTTTTTTTATACGATCTTTACCATAGAGTAAATGGCTTTAATGGTTATAAGACCTTAAAAGAATATTTAGAACTTGGAGAAAAAGAAAATCGCATTATCAAAGGAATGAAAGAAAAATTTGATCTTGCAAGATTGGATAAAAAAATTGATACTAGCAGAGATTTGCAATTTACCTATTTAGGCATTAAAACCCTCTATGATAGATATTTACTAAAAGATAAAGAAGGTAACCCCATAGAATTACCACAACATATGTTTATGGGAATTGCTATGTTTTTAGCACAAAATGAAAAAGATCCTAACCATTGGGCTGAGCAATTTTATGATTTACTCTCACGCTTTGAGGTTATGGCTGCTACCCCCACTCTTTCTAATGCTAGAACGCCACGCCACCAACTTAGCTCATGCTATGTTGGGAGTTGCCCTGATAATATTGAAGGAATTTTTGACTCTTATAAAGAAATGGCACTTTTAAGTAAATATGGTGGTGGTATTGGCTGGGATTTTTCTAAAATTAGAGGACTTGGTAGCTTTATTGATGGACACAAAAATGCAGCTGGAGGGGTAATTCCCTTTTTAAAAATCACTAATGATATAGCAATAGCAGTAGATCAATTAGGCACTAGAAAAGGTGCTATAGCAGTATATTTAGAGCCTTGGCATAGTGATATTTTTGATTTTGTAGATATTAAGAAAAATAGCGGAGAAGAAAGAAGAAGAACACACGATCTCTTCCCTGCTTTATGGATTCCAGATTTGTTTATGAAAAGGGTAGCTGAAGATGGATTATGGAATCTTTTTGATGCACTGGCTTGTTCTGATTTAACAGAACTCTATGGAGAGGCTTTTGAGGCAAGATATAAAGAATACGAGCAAGATCCAAACATTCCTAAACAAACCATTAAAGCTAAAGAATTGTGGAAAAAAATCCTTACTAATTATTTTGAGGTGGGCTCTCCTTTCTTATGCTTTAAAGATAATGCAAATAGAGCAAATCCAAATTCCCATTCTGGCATTATTAGAAGCTCTAATCTTTGCACAGAGATTTTCCAAAACACTGCCCCAAATGATTGCTTTATTAGAGTAGAGTTTGAAGATGGCACAATTTGTGATTATCCAGAATATCAAGAAATTATTACAGATTTAGGAATCAAAAAGGTTTCTAATAAAATCACTTCTACAGATAGCATTAATGGCAAAAAAGTCTTTATCGCCCAAAGAGAAGCAAATGAAGGCAAAACTGCTGTATGCAATTTAGCTTCTATTAATCTTTCTAAAATTCACACCAAAGAAGATATAGAACGCATTGTGCCTATTGCTATTAGAATGCTAGATAATGTAGTAGATTTAAACTTCTATCCTAATAGAAAAGTAAAAGTTACAAATCTAGATAACCGTGCTATTGGACTTGGTGTAATGGGCGAAGCACAAATGCTTGCAGAAAAAAAGATTGAATGGGGTAGCCAAAAACACCTAGAAACCATTGATGAACTTATGGAAATGATTAGCTACAATGCTATTAAAGCAAGTTGTGATCTTGCACAAGAAAAAGGCGTTTATAGTGATTTTGTCGGCTCTTCTTGGTCGCAAGGTATCTTGCCTATTGACAGAGCCAACCAAGAAGCTAAAGCATTGGTGGATAGAGGCGGTTTGTTTGCTTATGTATATGACTGGGACATCTTAAGAGAAGAAGTTAAAACAAAAGGAATAAGAAATGGTTATTTAATGGCAATCGCTCCTACAAGCTCCATTTCTATTCTAGTAGGCACCACACAAACCATTGAACCCATCTATAAACGCAAATGGTTTGAAGAAAATCTAAGCGGTTTAATACCAGTTGTAGCACCAAATTTAAGTTTAGAAAATTGGAACTATTACACTTCAGCCTATGAGGTAGATCAGACAAATATCATAAAAGCTGCCGCTATTAGACAAAAATGGATTGATCAAGGGCAAAGCACAAATATCTTTATCACCTTAGATAAAGCAAGCGGAAAATACTTAAATGATATTTATTCACTAGCTTGGAGACTAGGTTTAAAATCTACTTATTACTTACGCTCACAAAGTGTAGAAGCAGAAGAAACAATGGATAGATCCATTGAATGTTTAAACTGTCAATAATGACTAAGCGTTATTTAATTGACACTTCCATTATCTTAGATGATGTGGAAAATCTCTATTTTCTTTATCAAAATGGAGAAAACCACATCTTTATTAGCGACATTACTCTCCATGAGCTTGATAGCAAAAAAACTTTAGAGAATGAAAGAGGCTATTTTGCAAGGGAATTTTTCCGTAATGTCTTAGATGAGATGAGCTTACCTTCTATTTTTGCTCCAAAGCAAAGAGATACTCTCCAACAAATCTTTTTAGAATATAACCATTGCAAAATCCCTCTACACATTATCCATCGCACACACTATAAAACACAATCTTTAGATTATGGGCTAAATGATGCAAGGATTTTTGAAATTGCTAAAGATTATGATTGTATTCTTTTAACTAATGATATTGCCTTAAAAGTCTATGCAATTTCTAATAACCTTCCCTCCCAATCTCTTATGCGTGATAAAATAGAAAATCCACAAAAAATAGAATTTCTCTCCAGCTTTAGCGCACATCAAAATAGCATTTTAGAGGATTTACACAATAATGATGATTTTAAAGCATTGAGCAATTGGAGTTTATTAGAAATTACAGAACTTGATAATACCGAAAGTTCTCTTTATTTAACAGGTAAAAAACACTATGGTATTAAAATAGACAATACTTTAGAGCTTATTAATTTTGATGAAAAAATCAAAGAAGATAAACTCTATATCAATCCCATCAATTTGGAGCAAAAATTTTTCTACACTCTTCTTACCCATCCTAAAAACAAAATTACCATTTGCAGTGGTGCAACTGGTAGTGGCAAAACGCTTATTGCTCTTCAAGCTGGTTTGCATCTTTTAAAAAAGGGTGCTGTAAGCGGGATTATCTATCTACGCAACACTATTACTGCAAATGATAAAGAAGCGGAACTTGGCTTTAGAAAAGGTGATGAAAATCAAAAACTAAATTATTTTATGTATCCGCTTTTTAGTGCTATTAATTTTATGATAACCAAAATGCAAAAAGAATCGCTTGCTAAAAGAATTGAATACAAAGGCGATGCCAATAGCATAGAAAGCAAAGAGGCCACAGAATATTTTATACAAAAACACAATATTGAAGTTATGGATATCGCACATGCAAGAGGTGTAAGTATTTCTAAAAAGTTTGTCATCTTTGATGAAGTGCAAAATGCACCAAATTCCATTGTAAAGCTTATTGGGACAAGAATGGCTGAAGATTCTAGAATTGTATTTTTAGGAGATTGCACTCAAATAGATCACCCCTATCTTTCTAAATTCAGAAATGGACTTGCCACGCTTTTGAAAAAAGCCAAAACAGATGATTTTCTAGCTGGAATTGCACTTAAGCAAACAATTAGAAGCGACATTGCAGGCTGGTTTGAAGAAAATTTCTAAATAAATAACTAACAAGTCTATCCATCACTTATCTATCTTCAAAAGAGGCCTTCAATAGCAAAGAATTTAACATTTTAGATTGCCATGCAACACTGCATTAACTCATACAATGACTTAACAGAGTGTCATTGCTTATCTCCCCATGTTACAAGGAGTTTAGCTCTAAAGCAATCTAAAGTTATTACAAGGCTTCATAAGAGACTGTGGCAATTATAAATATAAGATTATGGTAATTCCTTTAGATTATCACGCAACACTGTGTTTTACTTATAATGATGGGCAAAATGTCATTATAAACCTCTCTCATCGTTGTGAGCTAATATGCAATATTTACATGGCATTCTACAAGAAGCACAATCTATTAAGGGCAACTCTTTGGACTGCTACAAATTAAACCCTTATGCTAACACAAAAGAAACTACCACACTTTGCTTTACATATAATAACAATAATAAAGTTAGCACACCTATACTCTTACAACAATAGAAAAAATTATCAACAATTAGCAAAGCAATCTAAAATCTTATTTTTAAAACATTTAAAACTTTTTTGTTTTTCTATTTCTTATAGTTTTAAATAAGTCCCAAATAGCCTATTTATTAATATTTACTCTACTTTATCTTCTTAAAATGCTCTTCCACATTTCCCCCATAGACAATATTTTTTGCATCCACCTTTTCTTTTAGAATATCTGGAACTTGAAAACTTTGCTGCATTTTTTCTTCCAAACTTTCTAGTTCTTTTTGATGATAGCTATACATCATTTGTGCAACAATTACTCCTTTTAGTGCTTCTACTTGCTTTAAAATCTTAATCTCCTCTTCAATGCAACTTGCCTCTATTGTAATAACAATTTTCCCACTTTCATCTTGATAGTGGCA
This sequence comes from Helicobacter valdiviensis, assembly GCF_003245365.1. Lineage (GTDB taxonomy): Bacteria > Campylobacterota > Campylobacteria > Campylobacterales > Helicobacteraceae > Helicobacter_D > Helicobacter_D valdiviensis. Next base: position 50,055 of record NZ_NBIU01000001.1, on the reverse strand, counting down.
TTCAACCCCTACAATTTTAGGTAGCTTCTCCCATAAATCCAACATATCTTTTGGCTTACACATCACCACTACACTTGAAACATTATAATCTTGCATTTTATCTCCCTAACTTCCAAAAATAAATATTTTTTCCATCTTCTGCACTCACTAGCCACTCTTCATTAAGAAAAATAATGCTATTTAGCAAATTTTGATGCCCTTGTAATTTTTCTATCTCTTTATTCTCTATAAGATCATAAACCCTAATATCACTCTTTTCATTAAAAGGAAAAGCAACCTTTATAGCCTCCTTATCAACTCCTATACTATAAACCAAAAAATCAGCTTCTAATTTTTTACTGCTTTTATCTGTATAAACCCCAACCACTCTATCTTGTCCAGCACTTACAAACACCTTCTCTCCTTGCTTATTTTGTGCCATTTTTACTTGATAAACATTATCTTTATTAATCCCTTCATAAGTTTTTAAAATCTCTCCACTATAAGTATCTCCATAATATAAAATCCCCGATTCACAGCCTAAAATAAATTCTTTTCTATTCTCGCTTAAAGAAAAATCTGAAAAACTAGCTTCTGAAAGTTGCTTTTGGTATTTTGTCTTTTTATCTTCTAAGTCATAAAGAATAATTTCATTACTAGCAAGAGCTAAAAATATATGCTTTTTATCTAAAAAACTTGCTTTTTTTATATTGAGGGCATCCTTAGAAGAAAAAACTTGCCTTAGACTTTCTTTGTAAATCAATAGATTTTTCCCTCCATCATCTCCTTGAGATAATATCAAAAGTCTATCTTCTAATTTATCTAGTGAAAAAATTTTTGGCAAAACATCCTCACCAAAAAAATTATGGATTTTTTCTAGCTGAATAATTTTATTTACTTTTAATTCTAAAAAATCCTCTTTCCACTCTATAGCATAGACACTTCCACTATCTGTAGCAACAAGCAATTCTTTATCAAAATTCACCATAGAAGTAATATTTTCTTCTAATTCTATCTTATGTGTAGCACTCACCCCAAAAAGTAGCCCAATCATACATAAAAACAATAAAATAATCTTCATCTCTCACTCCAAGTTATTGCATAAGTTGGACAAGCACTTACACAAAATCCACAACCTATGCAATCCTTCTCAATCTTAGGATAAAACATACCCACAAATGCAATCACATTTTTTTTGCCCGTAATACTTTGGCACACATCCTTACAGGTAAAACACATAGTTTTTTGATGTGATAAACATTTTAACACATCAATAGAAAATTTTATATTCCAGTTTGGCTCTTCTTGAACCTTCAAAACATCATATTCACAAGCTTTAGCACATTCTTGACACAAAGTGCAACCTCTAGTTGTAAAATCTATATAAGGCTTCCCATCTTTTTGCCATATAATACCCTCTTGATAAATCTTGCTAGAAACTTTACAAGCTTCCTTGCAAGCTTGATTGCATTCTTTACAAATTTTATCAAAAAGACTTCTATCATTATTATAAGGAGGGAGAATTAAAATCTCTTTTTTATTTTTTGAAGTAAAAATAGAAAAAATCTCTCTCCTTTTTAACATTATTTTACTCCCTCATTTAAAACATCCAAAAGATTAGACTTAGAAATACCATCTTTTTGACGAAACTCTGGTGAAAAATTATTTTTCACTAAAGGTTGTGCATCCACTTGTGGCACATGACAAGCTACACAATTAAAGCGATTTTCATCCATTTGCCCTTTTAAATCTTTATGGGTTCTAAAATTATAAAAATGCGATTTTGGCATCGCAACCGCACCCACTGCTTCTGCAATTTCTGGTAAATGGCAAGAGGTGCAAGAATTGTTTTCTTTTGTGATAGGTAATAACCCTTCTAAACTATGAGAAATCAAAGGAGGAGCATTTTCAAAAGACCTTTGCAAAAGTGTGGATTCTCCTGCTGCTTTTGCACCCTCATAATCAAAGGCTTGAATACTTGCATTTTCGTTAAAAAGCGTGCTTTTTCTAAGCCCAAGCTCATCTTCACCTATTCCCTGTTTGTCTGCTTGACAACCAAAAAATACTAACGCCAAAGCCATGGAGGCTAATAACATTTTTTTATAAACCATTGTTTTTCCTTTTAGCAAAATTTATTAGATTAAATTTTAGTGCATTATCTTCACACACTTCTATACATCTACCACACACTATACATTCACCCGCATTTACAATACCGCTTCTTTTACCCACCAAGCTTAATACTTGCTTTTCTGGGCAAATCTTTTTGCATTCTAAGCAGTTTGTGCAGGCTTCCAAATCATATTGCACTTTTAAAAGTGCAAAACGCCCTATTAGTGAATAAAAGGCTCCAAGCGGACACAAATGCCCACAAAAACCATTCTTTACCACAAACAAATCCAACAAAAACACAACTAAAACACCAAATATCCCAAGCCCAAAACCAAATATCAACCCTCTATGCAATATTCCAATAGGACTAATTGCTTCAAAAGCTGCCAAGCCAAAAATACTTGAAAGTATCAGTGAAAGAGCCAAGATATAATAACGCAAACTTCTCTTTAAGCTTAATGAACTATTTAGCCCATCAATCTTCAAAATTCTTCTTAAAAAATTTGCAAAGTCAGTTACTAAGTTTAGCGGACACACATAAGCACAAAATGCCCTCCTTGCAAACAAACCATAAAAAAGCAAAACAATCAACGCTCCAATCAAAGCATTTGCTCCTACCATAGCTCCACTAAAAACCAACTGTAAAATAGCAAAAGGATCGCTTAAGGGTATAGTATTAAAGATTAAAGATGAACTAAGATTTCCTTTTAAAATCCAAAAACTTTGATAAGTCCCCAATATATACAAAAACAATAAACCTATTTGGATAATCCTTCTAAAAATCAAAAATCTATATTTTTTCATTTTAAAATTCCTCACCATTTAAATAATCTTGAATCTGTTTGTTTTTATCCAAAGACAAATCTCTAGTTTTTAGATTTTCTAGGCGTTTTTCATCGCCCTTCTCCCAACCTTTAATATAATTCTCTCCCACTTCTCCTAAGGCTAAATGGCGTGGCATAACCCTAATAGCTGCTTTTTTGGTAATACAAGCATTTTCACACATTCCACAACCCGTGCAAACTTCACTCATAACTACTGGCAATAAAAAAGAATGTTTTCCAGTGCGTTCATTGCGTTTTAATTCTAGGATAATTGCTTCACCCATTAAAGGACAAGCTCGATAACATGCATCACACTGCACACCCCAATAGGCGACACAATGCTCCCTATCCACAATAGCAACCCCCATTTTAGCTTTATTAATATCTAGTAAACCTTTTTCATTGCTTACTAAATTAATATCTAAAGCTTCTGTGGGACATATTGGCACACATGGAATATCCACACACATTTTACAAGGGACTTCCCTTGGCGTAAAATAAGGAGTGCCTGTTATTATTGCCTCTCCTTGTGTTGCTAACTTCAAAGTTCCAAAAGGGCAAGCTTCTACACATAAACCACATTTAATGCAATGTTTTAAAAACTCTTCTTCATCTAGGGCTGCTGGTGGTCGCAAAACAAAAACATTAGCTTTTGCTTCACTTAAATATGCACTCCACACTAACCCACCCATCAGAGTAAGTGCAATCGCTTTAGCACCGTTTAATAAGAACTTTCTTCTTGTTAGCTCTTCCACGCTTTATGCCTTATAGATTTTAACAGCACATTTTTTAAAATCTGTCTGCTTAGAAATCGGACAAGTAGCATCAAGACACACTTTGTTAATATACACTTTCTCATCAAACCAAGGAACATACACTAATCCCAAAGGAGGACGATTTCTACCACGCATATCTACCCTTGCTTTTACCTTTCCTCTTCTTGATTCTACCCATACCGCATCATTTTGCTTAACGCCCAACTTCTCACCATCTGCTGGATTCATATAACACAATGCTTCTGGAACTGCACGATAAAGCTCAGGAACCCTCATAGTCATCGTCCCACTATGCCAATGCTCCAAAACTCTTCCTGTGCTAAGCCAAAAAGGATATTCTTTGTTTGGCATTTCTGGTGGATCCATATAAGGACGGAAGAATATCTTAGCTTTATTTTTCAAAGAATATTTTTCTTGTGTTTTTGGAGCAATCAAATCTCCCCTAGACACCTCTTTGCCAAAAGTTCCATAAAATGCAAAATCTCCATTATTTGCTTTTCTAGCATAATAATCATATTTTGCATTAAAACGCCATTGAGTTTCTTTACCATCTACTACTGGCCATCTTAAACCTCTCACACGATGATAAGTGTCAAAATCTGCTAAATCATGCCCATGTCCTATACCAAACTTTCTGTATTCTTCCCAAAGATATTTTTGCACAAAAAATCCATAACCCCTAAAGACTTCTCCATCGCTTCCTACTACTTCTCTAGTATCTCCTAGAACTTCAGAATTTAAAGTATCTTTTAAAAGCTTGTCATTAACTTTATAACTTTGTGCTTCTTTGTTTGCAAACAATACTTCAAAAAGTGTGCTATCTTCGCTATAGCCCATCTTTTTAGCTTCTTCTAACACATTAGGCAAGGTTAGCTTATCATTAATTTTTTGCTCTTTCCATACTTCTTTTAATTGGAAGCGTTTAGAAAACTCTAAAATCTGCCAAGTGTCGCTCATAGCTTCACCCTGTGGCAATACTTGCTGTTTCCAATGCTGTGTTCTTCGCTCTGCATTTCCATAAGCACCCCATTTTTCATAAATCATAGCAACTGGTAAAATCAAATCCGCTACTTTTGCAGAAATTCCTGGGTATGCATCAGAAACTACAATAAAATTATCCATCTCTCTTGCAGCCTTAATCCAATGATTTGCATTAGCAGTATTTTGCCATGGATTATTTACTTGCACCCACGCCCATTTGATTTTCCCATCTTCTAAATCTCTCATAATTTGCATAAAATGAGAACCCATTTGTGGATTAATAGTGCCTTTTGGGAGTTTCCAAATCTTCTCACTAATTTCGCGATGTTTTGGATTTGCCACTACCATATCTGCGGGTAATCTATGAGAAAATGTCCCCACTTCTCTTGCAGTTCCACAAGCACTTGGTTGCCCTGTGAGAGAAAATGCTCCACTTCCAGGTTTTGCTTGTTTTCCAAGCAACATATGCACCATATAGCTTTGCTCATTCACCCAAGTTCCTCTTGTATGCTGATTCATTCCCATCGTCCAAAAACTCACAATTTTTCTATTCTTTTCAATATAATAATTTGCAAGTTGTTGTAATTTTTCTTTAAAAGATTCTAAGCTCTCGCTCTCATCTCCTTTAGCAATCTTTGCTACAAAATCAAGCGTATAAGGTTCTAATGCTTTTTTGAACTCCTCAAAGGTAATCTCCCAATGATCTCCTGCTTGTGCATTATGTTTATTTTCCATAACATCGCCACTTTTTAGCCCTAAATACCTTAAAGTTACTCCTTCATTTTCACTAATAACTTTGCTTTTTTCTTTAGCTGCTGTATCTAGTTCTTCTTTTTTGTATTTTTTATGTGTAATATCTCCTCGCATTCCATAGCCAATATCCACATAACCTGTCGTAAAAATACAATTTTTCTTAACAAAGTTCCAATCTATTGCTTTTTCATTATTATAAACAATCTCTCTAGCAATAAAATTCCAAATTGCTAAATCTGTATGAGGCGTAAAAACAATTTCAATATCAGCTAAATCTGAAGTTCTATTAGTATAAGGCGTTAAATTAATTACCTTAACTTTATCTGCATTTGAAAGTTTTCTGTCTGTTACTCTTGACCATAAAATAGGGTGCATTTCTGCCATATTTGCTCCCCAAGTAACAATTGTATCCGTTAGCTCAATATCATCATAGCAACCTGCTGGCTCATCAATTCCAAAAGTTTCCATAAAGCCCACAACAGCACTTGCCATACAATGTCTAGCATTAGGATCTAAATTATTACTTCTAAAGCCACCTTTTATAAGCTTAGCTGCTGCATATCCTTCTTGAATAGTATATTGTCCTGAACCAAACACACCAATTCCAGTAGGACCAAGCTCATTATAAGCCTCTTTGAACTTTTGTGCCATCACATCAAAAGCTTTTTGCCAAGATACTGGTTGGAATTTACCTTTTTTATCAAACTCGCCTTTGGAATTTACACGCATCAAAGGAACTCTTAATCTATCCTCTCCATACATAATTTTTGCATTAAAATATCCCTTAATACAATTTAATCCTCTATTAACTGGTGCAGATGGATCTCCTTTAACCGCTACAATCTGTCCATCTTTAGTGGCAACCATAATTCCACAGCCCGTTCCACAAAATCTACATACACTTTTATCCCATTTCCAATTTGCCTCCGCACTTTTTGCCTTAGCCAAGCTTGAAGTAGGCACACTAATACCAACTGCACTTGCAGCACTTGCAGCTGCTGCTGTTTTAAGAAAAGACCGTCTATCCATCAGCAAAACCTCCTAAGATTTTTAATAGCATTAAATGCTATATAAGATTTTAGGAGGATTAAAATTTTAAAGCATTGATATAAGTCAATATATATTTTTAAGTATTTTTTAAAATGTAAGATTTTAGGAATTTAAAACCCAAAATAAAAATTTATTTTGAGTTTCACTTTTTGTAACATTTGAAGTTTTTTATTTAATCATAAATTTATGTAGTGCTTCTTCAATCTCAATAGGATTGGATTTAGAGATAAACTCATCTGCATTTAGAGATTTTGCCATATCCTCATTACTGCTTCCACTCATAGAAGAATTTACTATGATTGGAATATGCGAAGTTTTAGGACTTGCTTTTACTTGTTTAATAACCTCAAAACCACTTGCCTCTGGCATTTCTAAGTCCGTAATCACTGCACCTATATGAGAAATTTCTGTAGTATCATCAAAAATATAATCTAAAAGCTGTTGTCCATTTACGAAAGTTCTATATTCCACACCAAGCTTATTTAAAATATTTTGCATAGTCTTAATCACGCTTGGAGAATCATCTGCTAAAAGTATTTCTCTAGAGCTATTAATTTGTCTTATCCTTGTAATCTCATCATTTTTCTCATCTTCAATCCAAGGAAATACATCTACAAGCATTTTTTCAATATCTACAACCTGCACCAAACTTCCATCAAAATATCTTGTTCTACTTACAAGCTTCGTATTAAGTCCTGAATTTCCTATTCCTGCACTTTGTTCAATCTCTGTCCATTTTTTATTTAAAATTCTATCTGCTTCATAAATTCTCACTCCAACTGTCCATTTAGAGAATTCACAAATCATAATCACTTCATCTTCGCCCTCTTCTCTTTTGATCCCATATCCTTCTAAATCTCTACCTTTATCACGCGCATCATAATAAAACCATTTTCTTAAATCAATAAGCGGGATTGTAAGCTCTCTTATAGTAATAAGCCCTTCCACCAAAGAACTTCCTTCATGTGAAACCACTGTAATATCTCCGCGGTATTTCACAACTTCGCGTATTTTAAAGACATTTACTGCATACAAGTCTTTATCTTTTTCTAGCCTAAAACATAGCAACTGAAGCTCATTATTCCTATGAAGATTGGTAATTTGATCAACATTTGATAAATTAGACATAGCAAAATTCCTTATTGTTAAATTAGCTTATTATATCATATTTTATTTTTAAGATTTTTTATAGTAGCTTCTAAATTCCTCACATTTTTCTAATAATTCTTGATGAGTGCCTTTATCTAGTATTTTACCATCTTTAAAAAAATAGAGAGTTTTAGCCAAAGATACTGTAGAAAATCTATGGGCTACTATAATAGTAATTTTATCTTTAATCACCTCACTTAATGCTTCTCTAAACTCCTCTTCTGTCTTGTTATCTAAAGCACTTGTAGCCTCATCTAAAATCAAAATTTCTGGATTCTTATAAATTGCTCTTGCAATAGCAATCCTCTGTCTTTGCCCTCCACTAAGATTTGCACCAAATTCATCTAAAAGTGTATGTATCCCATTTTCTAAGCTTTCTACATAATCTAAAATTCTAGCTTTTTTTAAAGCATCTTTTACTTTTTCTTCATCCATTTTTAGACCATAAGCAATATTATTAGCAATACTGTCATTAAAAATAAAAATGCGTTGTGTTACAATTGAAATTTTATCCCTTAGACTCTCTTGGGTAAAATTTTTAATATTTTTACCATTAATACACACTTCTCCATTTTGAGGATCATATAAACGCAAGAGCAAATTCACAAGCGAGCTTTTACCGCCCCCACTACTACCCACAAATGCTACACTCTCTCCATGATGCAACTTTAAACTTACATTTTCTAATGCTTTTTTCTCTCCATCATAGCTTAAAGTTATATTTTTAAATTCTACGCTATCAATCTTTTCTTTTAGTGTTTTGTTACCATCACAAATTTCCTCTTTTCTATCCAACATTTCAAAGATTCTATCCCCTGCAGCAAGCGCCACTTGAATCTTGCTATAAAGCGAGCTAACTTTTTTAAAAGGAGTATAAAGCATAAAAAGTGCCGCTGTAAAAGAGAAAAATGCACCTGTGCTTAACTCTCCATTAATCACCTGAAATCCACCAACAAAAATCACAATTGCAATAGCAATCGCTCCTAAAGTTTCCATTAGTGGAGAGGTAAGCTCTGAAATTCTAATAGTTTTGATAGAGAGTTTTACCAAATCTCTATTTTGTTCTACAAAATATTGGTGCTCCATCTTCTCACCACTGCTTGCTTTAATAAGCTCAATATTATTAAAAATTTCTACCAATTTTGAAGAAATATCTGCATTTTTTTCTTGCATTTTTTTAGAAGCTTTTTTCATTCTTTTGGCAATCATTACAATAGGTATTAAAGAGAGCGGCATTACAACAAGCCCATAAAAAGCCAATTCTGGACTTTGATAAATCACAACTCCAATAAGTGCAAAAATTGTCAAACCATCTCTAATACCTTCAATAAAATAATTAGAAACCGCACTCTGTATTGCACCAATATCCCCAACAACTCTTGAAATAAGCTCCCCTTTTCTATAACGGTTAAAAAACGCCATTTCAAAGCTCAAAAGCTTATCTAAAAGTGTATTTTTAACAGACATTACTATATTTTGCCCAATATAATTCATATAATACACTTGAATATATGCTCCAAGCCCTTTTGCAAAATAAGCCATAACCACCAAAAATGGCAAAAAACTAAGCATAGTTGTGTCTTTATTGATAAAAATCTCATCTAAAACCGGTTTAACCAAATATGCACTATAAGCACTTGCACCTGCTACCATAATGCTTCCTAAAACTGCATAGAAAAAATACAACTTGTATTCTTTCATATAAGGCGCTAATCGTTTAAAAAAGTTTTTCATTTTTCCTGCTTAATCAAAACATAATACTTTCATTTTGTTCTTTAATATCTTCGCGTAAAGGAGATTTTTCTGTAAAATATACAATCTCCCCATTAATCTTTCTGCTTTGTACTCCTTTAGGTATAGAAAACTCTCGCTTTAAAGCTGGATCTATCTTTAGCATTCTTTCAAAAAAGTAAGAAAAAGCAGGTGCTGGTGCAATACTACCTGTCTCGCTATAACCCATAGGTGTATTATCATCTTTGCCATACCATACAATTGCTTCAATACTAGGAGAAAAACCACAAAACCAAGCATCTACATTATCATTTGTAGTTCCTGTCTTTCCTGCTAATTCTATCCCTTCTACTCTCGCTCTCGTTCCACTACCTCTATTTACAGCATTTCTTAGCATATCTACAAGCAAGAAGCTCTGTGCTTCACTTGTAATTTGTGTTTCTTTGGTTTCAAAATCTATGCTTTTACCCTCATAATTTTGAATACTTGCAATAAGTTGTGGCTCCACAATCTTTCCATAATTTGAAAAAAGCGTAAAACTTCTCGCCATTTCCAATGGAGAAGCCCCAAAACTTCCTAAATTAATAGACATATCTTTTGGCACATTACTAAAACCATATTTTAAAATATCAGAATAAATCCTATCAAATCCTACTTCCTCCACTAGATTAATTGTAGCAAGATTTAGGGATTTAGTCAGCGCATCTTTCATGCTCACTAGCCCCCTAAAAGAATTTACATAATTTTTAGGTTGCCATACTTTTCTTACGCCATTTACCCTATATTCATAAGTTCTTGCAATATCTGCAATTTTATGATTTGGAGAAAGTCCTGAATCAATAGCCGTTTGATAAAGAAAAGGTTTTACGCTAGAACCAATTTGTCTTTTACTTTGTGTAGCACGGTTAAAATTACTTTTTTGATAATCTACCCCCCCAACAAGTGCTAAAATTTTTCCAGTTTGATTTTCTAACACAACAAAAGCACCATTTAGCTTATCTTTTAAACTCTCATCTTTTGTATGTCTGCTTAAAATCTGCTCATAACCAAAATATAAAGCCTCTTGTGCTACCTCTTGATAATCTAAATCAATGTTTAAAGTGATTTTATAGCCTCCGCTTTTTACATCTTTTAAATCTTTTAACACTCTTAAAAGCTCATCCACAACATAAGGGGCTACATTCTTTGTAAGAGTATCATCATAGGTTTTTGGTCGCTCTAGCAAACCTTTCTCAAGCTCTTCTTTGCTAATCCAGCCTATTTCAAACATTCTTTGCAAGACATTATTTGCCCTACCTAGTGAAAAATCATAATTTTTAGTCGGATCATAGAAGCTTGGAGCTCTAGGCAATGAAACAAGCATTGCAATTTCTTTTAAACTAAGCTCTTGCATATCTTTTCTAAAATAACCTACAGAAGCAGTTTTTATCCCATAAAACCCATGTCCAAAATAAGTATGGTTTAAATATTTTTCTAAAATTTCTTCTTTGCTTAAAATAGTTTCTAATTTAAAAGCCAAAAGCATTTCTTTAATTTTTCTTTTAATTGTCTTTTCGCGTGTAAGTGCGAGATTTTTAATAAGTTGTTGCGTGATTGTGCTTCCCCCCTCTGCATAACGCCCACTTTTTAGATTTTTTAACATTGCCCGCATAATCGCATCTAAATTCACACCAGGATGCTCAAAATACAAAGTATCTTCAATTGCCAAAAGTGCTTCAATCAATCTTGGAGGTATCTCATCATATTTTGCATAAAAACGGAACTCTTCATCAAATAAATTTGCAACTAACCTGCCCTTTCTGTCAAAAACCTGTGTAGCAACTTTAGGCTTATAATGCACTATTTCATCTGTATCACTTGCTATTTCACTATAAAGCATACCTACAAAAATAATGCCTACAATCGCACCTACAACACATAGCATAAATAGTATTTTTAAAAAAAATCTCATCGTTTTCCTAGATAATTTTGTTTAGGTTTTTGGTTTTTAAAAGTTTGAATTGTAGCATAAAGTCTCTTTAAAGAGACAAAAGCTTTGAAAATAAGCTTATTTTTTATGCTCTGGAGCAATGTGGAGTTTATAGCCTATTCTTGAATGATTTTTAATCATATCATAATAAGTTTTGCGTCTTAAACTATTAATATGCATTCTTAAAGAATCCATAGTCATTTTACCCTCTTTCCACACATGTGCTTGGAAATCCTCATAAGGAATTGCTTCTCCCTCACGCTTTAATAAAAGTTCTAAAATGCTTATCTCGCGATCTGTTAATTCAAAAATAGCATAACCCTTTAAAATTACTTTATCCTTTCTGCGATAAAAAATTCCCTTGCCTAAATTAGTTGTAGTATCTTTATGCAACTGACGATTAATATTTAAAAGCACAACAAAAAGCTCTTCTAAATCAATAGGTTTTTTAATAAAAGCTGCACTGTTTAACTCTACTATCTTTGTAAGTTTATCTTCATCACTATATGCTGTCATAAAGATAACAGGCACATTAGGGGATATTTTCCTAATCGCTTGCACCATCTCAATACCATCCATCTTGCCTTCTAGGCTAATATCACTAATTACTACATCAATGGGATTTTTTTTAAATATTTTTAGCCCTTGATCCCCTTTTTTGCAAGTATATACTTTATGACATCTTCTTGCTAAAGGTGTCTCCAAAAGCTCTAATGCTAAAGGATCATCTTCCACAATCAATACAGTTAAATTGCCTAGTGGCTCTAATAGTTCTTGTAGCATTCCTTCTTCCTTAAGAAATAATATAAATTTTTATAATGTCTTAATCTTTTAGAATTGAAATTCTAAAATTTATTTTCGTATTTTCGCTTATCTATAATTAAATAATTATAAAGTAATAGATTTTTTGTTAAATTATATTAATAAAAGTAATTTTATATTTTATATTAAATCACTAATTTATGATTAAAATTACATATATTTAACTAAAATTTTATAATCTTTACAATACTCTGTAATAGCTAAGTTTTGCTAGGTGTAGTCTCCAAAAATTTCTTTAAAAAAATATTTTCAAAATTTTATTTTTGAAACAAGATTACATATTTTTACCTTAATACTTTTATTATAAATTCTATGTGTAAATTCTACACTTTTATATTAAAAATATAATTCTTTTATAAAGTTATAAGGCTATACTTTCATTTTTAAAAAACAATTCTTAAAAACCTACAGTTATCAATTTTATTCTTTATTATGCAAAAAAGATTAATTTTATCTAAGTTTATTTTATTAAAAAATAAAATAAATTTTATTGCAATGCAATATAAAAAAATATAAAATGCAATAATATTACAATTTTTATTTGGTTGCTCTTAGTTTTCATTATGATTTTTTATCTAGCAAACTCTTTATTATTTCTTTTGCAATCCCTTAAAAGACAGCACTCTCCCCCTAAAAGTCCATCATAAAGAATAAAAACTTTTTGCAGTAAAAATATATTTTTATTTTATCTTTATCAATTCTTTATCACAACTCTCTATTATTAACCAAAACTTTTAAAATTTACAGATACAATATTTAACTATTTTATTCCACAAAACTAGCTCCACCGCTCTGAAGCGTTTTTATAAGTTGTGGTAAAATCTCATAAGATTTTGGGTGAATATCATGAAAAAGAATAATTCCTTTACGATAAAGCAAAGAAAGGCTTAATACCCTATCATACACTTCTTTTGCACTCATTTCTTTCATCCAATCTTGTGAATCAATGTTCCATAACACCAATTTACACCCCTCATTTTTCAAAGCTTGTGAAAATTCTTCACTCCTTTGCCCATAAGGTGGGCGAAATACGCAAGAGTTGCCATTAAATTCTGAAAGTTCTTTTGCCATTTTGGGTGCATTTTGCCAAATCTCTTTTTTAGTGTGAGGTTTATGCACCTCTCCATGATAGCCCAAAATAAATCCTCTATAAAGCTCTTTTTCTATCCCCCCACGCTTCTTTTTGCTCTCCTCTAAAATAAAAAAACTCGCAGGGACTTGCAAATCTCCTAAAAGCTTCAAAAGTCTATCTGTATTGCCCCCTTTTTTCGTAGGTCCATCATCAAAAGTAAGTTTAAATTCTCCCTCTTTTAAAAAGTCTTTACTCTCATCTCCGCGTATTTCATTATCATTTAGAGTTAAAATTTCACTTGTAATTCTTGGGAAAAGCGCACTTAAGCGTAATTGCTCCTTTAAATAATTTTCATAAAATTGCAGTGCATTTTCATGCCATGCCCTTAACTCACTTGGAAGATTATTTTGAAAATACTCCAAAGCTTCCTTATCTGTTTTAAAACAAGGTAAAAAATTATTCTCATATTTTACGCATTGTAATTTTTGAGTATTCTTTAAAACAATATTAGTAATATATGCCAAATATTTCTCCATAGATTTTTTATTGGGATTTTTTACACTCACATAAGAATCTAAATTTTTATTTGCTTTATCTAAGACTTCTAAAAATGCTAAATTTTCTAATTTTGAAGCAAAATCAAAACTTTCTTTAGAATTAATTACATAAGGATAAAGACTTCTATCACTTTTAGCTGGATTTTTTGTAGCTGCCATCAATCCACCGCTTAAAGCAAAACACAATACAAAAATCATACAAAAAACGCTATTTTTTATCTTTGGCATTAAAAGCTCCTTATTTTAATTTTTAAAACAAAGTTTATATTTTTAAAATATTCCATTAAAGACTAAAATATTGTTTTAAAAACAAAAATCACAATTTTTTTAGATTTTTAAAGCCCAAAAAGGCTTTAATTTTATCTTAGCTTTTCTTCCATTCTTTTAATAGCATTAGTATAAACCGCGTTTGCTTTATAGTTTTGGGCTTTTTTGTAGTTATCAAGTGCATTTTGATACTCGCCCTTTTCTTCATAGATTCGCGCGATATTATAGTATGAGCTTGCTTTAATGGTGTTGGCATTATTGCCACTTGCTAGTTCGATTGCCTTTCTATTTGCCCAGTTTGCTTCAGCTAAATTTCCAGCTTTTTGATACACTAAACCTAGATTAGAATACACTTGTGCATCATTTGGATTAAGAGTTATAGAATCTTTTAGATGATAGATTGCACTTTCATAATCTTTATTTTTATAGGCTTCCACACCTAAATTATCCAAAATTTTAGCTTGTTTTTTATCATCTGTGCTTATAGCTTGTGTATAGGTGAGATTAAAGTTTTTAGCAATAACTTTTTCTAAATCGCTTCCAAAATCACTGCCTGCACGCGCATTTTTATCATCTATGATAATATTTTTATCAATGATTTTACCCTCTTCATCAACATAAAATGGCACCCAAATTCTCGCATCTTGCAAATCTTGTGGAATTGGTGGCATAGCATAGGTGCGGATAAGCGAAGAGCCTACATATACATGCACTTTAACATTTCTTAGCTTTGTAAGTGGAAGCGTGTATTTGCCCTCTTTATTGCCAACTTCCCTAGCCCATGAGCTAAAATTATGCACAAAGAAAATGTATTTTTCTCCATTATGGCGTTTGTTTATTGTGATAGTTTCAGGACCATAGCCATTTGTATCATCTACATCTAAATTTGTATCTATACCCTCTTTATTTTGAAAATAAATATGGCTATCTTTAAAATATGCGTGTAAATCCATATCTAGTGGCTCATTATCCCATTGCAATACCACACGCATAGAATCTAGCGATTTGAGATTTGGGCTCATCGCATACACAAAGCCATCACATGGGCATTTTACTGCCATACTTGCATAGCCTTCTTTTTTTAAGATCATTGTAACACTAGAATCATCTTTGCCAAAAGGCGTAGGGATACTCACGCTTCCTTTGCTATCTGTGAAAGCCTTACTTGAAGATTCGCCATCTTTTTGAAAGGTTAGCTCCACGCCGCTTAGGCTTTTATTTTTTATCGTCGCATCTAGCACACTTACACTAATTTCAGCCTGTGCTAAACCAACCCAAAAAAGAAGTGCAAAAAATACTTTTCTCATCATTCACTCCAAAATTAAAATAAAGCTTAATTTTAGTGGAAATTTTCTTAAAGTATTTAATTCTCTTTTAAAATTATTTCTTATTTTTATTTTCTAAAAAATACTAATTTATCCTCATTTTAATAGGGCTTTTTATTTTGTTTTGAAACCAAAATTAACAACCCCTATCCTCCTAATCCAAACTACTTAATTTTAATAATCCCATTTTCCAAAAGAATTTGATTGTTTTTAATAAGCTCACTTAAAGCCCTTTTAAAAGCCTTTTTACTTAAAGAAAAAGTTTCTAAAATGCTTTGTGGAGAACTATCATAATTAAACTTCATTTCTCCTCCTTTTTCTTTTAATATTTCTAAAACTTTGCAAGCTTCTTTGTTAGTATCTGATTTTTGCATAGGAGGCTTTAAGCTTAAATCACATTTACCATTTGGATAAATTCTTTTGATATACGCCTTATATTTTTTGTTTAAAAAATCCTTACTAAACACTTCATTTTTATATACAAGCCCTAAAAACTCTCCATTAATTACACATTCATAGCCAAGATTTGTTACCCTAAAAGGAATAATTTCCACTTCACTAAAAACTTTAAGATTACTCCTCTTTAAATCCTTTAAATAAGGCTTTATATCATTTTTAGCAATGAGTCTCCCCTCTTTATCTGTGCTAATTAACACAGCCACATTACTGCCAAGTGGATAATTTTGCTTTGTAGGCATAAATAAGTCTTTTGCAATACCAAGATCTAAAAAACAACCCCAATTATTCTTATCCACCACTCTTAAAAGTGCGATTTCCCCACGCAAAGCATAAGGCTTTAGAGTCGTTGCAATTAACCTATCCTCTGAGTCTGTATAAAGAAAAACTTCAATATTTTGCCCTTCTTTTGCTTCTTTTGGTAGATATTTTAAAGGAAGTAAGATTTCCTTATCTCCTTTTTGCAAATAAGCTCCAATTTTTACAATTTTAACAATCTCTAGATTACAAATTCTACCTACATCAATCAAAAATCTCTCCCACTGCTCTTATTAAAACATCACTAAAATCTACGCCATATTCTCTAGCAATTTGCATACTTGCCATTATCACTACTACCATTATAACCACAAATGCTATAAGCCCTAATAAAGCTATAATTCTAAACAATCTCAAATAAAAACTCTCATCTAGGCTTTCATCTAAGCTTTTATGGTATTTAAACCAATCTACAAAAAACTTCGCATAAGATACAACTATGATTAAAATCAACACTCCACAAAGCAACATTAAAAGCAAAGAATAGGTAGGAGAAAATCCTAAATTTACTGCATGAATATCTGCTTCCCACATCAACATCACGCTACTAAAATGTATTCCAAATCCCACAAGCACAAAAAGCAAAATTGAAGCTAGTAAAAATGCAATACTTTCGCCTGTTTTTGTTCTTTTTCTAAATTCTTCTTTAATATGCTTTTTAATGGCACTCTCACTTAATCCCTCTTCTCTTTTTTGAGCAATGTAGCCACCAAGATTTTTAATCCAAGCCTTTCTACTTAGAGTTTGTGCTTCCATTTTTCACCTCTATAAATTTTATTTTTAGAAATTCTGCCAAAAATTTGTCAAAATAAAATCTGCATTTTGTCAAGTTTTTGTCAAGTTTTAGTAGCATAAGACTTATCAATATGAAACTTTCTATAAAACTCTTCTAGCTCTTCATCACTAAAATCTTCCAAAAGCCCTTTAGCTCTTAACCCATCTAAAATCGCTCTTGTGCAATCTGTTTCTTTTGGCCATTCTCTTGTATGTCCATCTATTTTGCTCTTATTAGTCGCATCTATAAAAATCGTGTCATCTAAAATCTTTACATCTCTTTTAGCGTCTATATTATTAACAACCCTCCAAAGCACCATATAAAGATTATCCAAATCATTACTCTCTTCATCTAGCACAACCACAATTCTTAAATGCTCCAAAAGCTCTTCTAACTCTTTTTTAGAAAAAATCTCTTGCATACTCACTTGTTTTCTAACACCAAGCAATACAATAGGATTTAAAGTGTCCTTATAAATTTGCCTTAAAACACTTAAATTTGGAAATACTTTAGAAAGTTTATCTTTTAGTATTTCATCTTTTAAAAGCACCATTTTTTTGGCTTCTTTTAGCTCTTTTGTTAAATCTATACCTAGCTTTCCACCATAAGCATAATTAGGTGAGGAATGATCTAGCACATCACAAATCCCCTCACTAATCACACATTCTTTTGTGCTAAAGCGATTTAGCATATAAGGGATAATTGTGGCACTTTCTAATTTAGGAGCATCTTTATCTACAAAAAGTGCATGCTTTACAAAACTCATCTGCCCCACTCCCCAAAAAGCGTGCATACTTTGCTTTGCTTCCCCTTCATACTCGCTTTTTATCTTTGCTAAGATTAGATTATGGAATACACCATTTTCTGGCATATAATAATCTATTAAATTTGGGGTTGTCGTTTGCAAAAGTGGCAAGAAAATGCGTTCTGTTGGATAACCTAAATATTTATCCTCCAAAGGTGGCTTACCCACAACTGTGGCTAAAAATACAGGATTTTTCTTACTAGTAATTGCACTCACTTCCATAAGTGGATAAGGCTCAATAGGCGTATAAAATCCTGTATGATCACCAAATCTTCCTTCTTCTTTTAATTCATTAGGCTCCACCCAACCCTCAATCACAAAATCACAATCATAAGGAACATTTAAAGGATTGCTAATACACTTTACTAATTTTGCTCTTTTCTTTTTGATAAAGCCATAAAGCATAAGCTCATAAATCCCCTTTGGCAAAGGTGCAGTAGCACACCAAGTATAAAGAGGATCTCCGCCTATTGCAATACTTACTGGCATTTTTTGGTTGGCTTCTTTATACTCTTTTAAAAGCGAAAGAGAATCTTTATGGAGTTGCCAATGCAAACCAAGATGATTTCTATCATAAACTTGCAAACGATACATTCCTAGATTTTTTATCTCTCCATTAAGGCTTTGCGTATAACACTGCCCCATGGTAATAAATGCTCCCCCATCTTCTTCCCAAGTCTTAAGAATAGGCAAATTCAATAAATCTACATTTACTCCCTCATACACAACTTCTTGTGCTAAATTAATATCTTTTTGCACACGCGGTGCTAAAAATCTAAGCTGTGCAATTTTAGGCAAAAATCTCAAAAATTCACCAACGCCTTTAGGGGGTTTCATTTTTAAAAAATAGCCAATTTCTTTAGCAATGTTTTGTGTATCTCCTATTAGAAGTTCAACGCGTTTAAAATTCCCAAACAAATTCATTAAAACTGGTGTTTCATAACTTTTACCCAATCTTTTGCTAATAGGATTTGTAAAAAGCAATGCCTTGCTTTCTTGTTTTTTTACTTCCAAATAAGCTAAATGTGGTATTTCAAGCTCAATATCTAAAGGGGTGGAGATGATTTTTATTTCATTATGCATTTTTAATAAATCAATTGCTTTTCTCATCTTAAAGATTTCTCCTAAAATCCATTTGTATGGAAATTTTTCCGCATAATACCATATTTTAGATTTAACTTCATACTAAGCTTACAAAAGAGAGAAAATCCTCTTTTTATTTTAAAAAACAAAAAATCTCTTATTTTTCTTTAGCTTTTTAAAAGTTAATTTAATTAACTTATCCATTTGATAAGCTACCTCTTTATAATCTAAAGCCATATTTTTTGTAAAATACAAAACTATCTCATCACCTTTAGCATTTTTGTTATTTTTAAGAATATAGTTTTCTTGATTTAAAGATTCCAAAAAATTTTTTTGAAATTCTTTTAAATATTCTTTTTCTTTGCATACAATTTGCACTTCACATTTTGAAGCACTCTCTGGCTTTCCACTATCAAGGTTTAGTGCAAATCTATAAAAAATATCTTTTGTGATTTTCTTTGAATAAATGTCTAAATATCTATCTTTAATAGGAAGTTTCAAATAAAGTCCAAAAAATAAATTTTGATTAATATATTCTTGCATAATAGGCAAAAGAGGACAAAACAAATGATAATGGATTAAAAAATTATGCAAACTGCTTGGAGTATCTATTCTACCAAAATTTGTCTCTCTTAAATTAGGCACATTCTTACTATCACCACCTAGCAAATCTACCCAAATTTTATGGTTAATATTCCACTCATAAAAAGCACTAAATGCAAAAGGAGATTCCCAAAATTTATTTTTACCCATTGCATGTATAATTTTGCTTTTAAAAGAATGTGATGGCAAAGTATTATAATTTCCTTTAACATTCTCTACATTAAATCTATAAAGATGTGCCAAAACTCCAAAAGGTATTTCATCACTTGTAGCTACATATTGTAAAACCCCATATTCATAAAGCTCTTTTATATCTTATAGCATTCTTTGGTTAATTGTTCTCCCTTTTTATTTTTTAATGTGTTTTTACCTATACAAAACACTCCACCAACCGGCTTAAATACTTTTTGATTATTTTGGGTTATTCCTCTAATTTCCAAATATTTTTGTATGCCATCAACTCTCCCACCACAATCGCATTTAAAATCCACATTTTCACATAAAAAATCAGAAATATTTCCACACACTAGCACATCGCAATCTAGCCAAATTACATTTTCATATTCTTCTAAAAGCCTAAAAATATGAAATTTAGCATAAACAAATCGTTCTCCAAACCTAGAAGATAGTGGGATTTTCCCCACATCTCCTCCTAAGTCTTTCAAAAAATCTTCATGGGTATATTCTATAAAGCTAATTTTGCCATGCCAAATTTTTGAAATCTTTTCTTGTGTGTTTTCTAAAATATCATGGTAGATAATAATTTTGTCTATCAAATCTTCATCATATCTTTTTAATCCAATAATTACATTTGCTAAAGCAAAAGCATAGTTTTCATTGCTTGATAAAAATACTGCAACCTTTTTCATCTCCACTCTCCTAGCCAACCATCTTTTTAATAGGCTTCATCAATGGATTTTTAGAATCCATTACAAAATCCTTAGGTCTTGTAACTAGCTTTCTAAACAATCTATAAAACTTTGTATGTGATAATTTGATATAAAACTTTTCTTTATTTTTTTCTACAATTTTGGGATTATTTTTTATATTTTTAATCTCATAAAGATAATTTTTATATGCCATTCCCTCTAGTCTATAAGTATATTTTTCCACACTTTGTGCTTCTAGATAACTTACTCCATTTATTCTAATCTTATAAAAATCTATTTGTTGGGTTCTATGGATTATGCGATTATTTTTCTCATCTTTTAGCAATTCTTTTGTGCTTTTTCCATAGCTATAAAATTCATAATACAAATATGCAATAAACCTTAAAACCTTCTCATAATCTACCTCAAATCTCCCTTCCACAATTTCTATAATGCTTCTTTTTAGTTCTTCTTTGCTCATCACTACTCTATTAACTCCATTAATTGCATAAAATGCACCCCCACAAATCACACAAGGCTTATTTGCCATCATCGCATACACACCTACTCCAGAGTTTATTAATACAACCATAGAACTTACCAAAAGTAAATCTATAAAATTAAGATTATCTGCCACAAAAATTAAATTAGGATATTTTTTCTTATCTAGTTCAAGCATTAAAGGATGCTTTTTGCACAAAAATACAATATCATCAATTTTCAATTCTCCTGCAATTTCATCTAAAATTTCTAAAAAACCAAAAAAACTAAAAGGCTCTTTAGTAAAATACTTAATCACCGTATCTGTATGCATTTGCAGAGGAACAAAAATAATTCTTTTATGTTTTATGCCATATTTTCTTTTTATCTCTATTGCATTTTGCCTATCCCCTTGTGCTTCTAAGCTCTCATTACCTTCTAAAAGGGTTGCAATGTATTCTTTTATTTCCTCCTCTTTTTGTTTATCTAAAGGCTTATTCCAAAACTTTTCTTCATAAGAGCTTGAATCATAATTGCACCCATTTCTATCAAAAAACCAAGAATGTGGCAATGCTCCTCTCTCAAAGCAGATAAAGGGCAGTTTTCTCTCTCTTACAAAATTATAAATTTCTCTTCTTTGCTCATTACCATAAGGATTAGGAAACACAATTGAAGAAATTTCAAAATCTTTTACAAATTTTAAAAATTTAGCTTCATTAAATACCTCATTTTCATAAAATTCATACTCTCTTTTACAAATAAAATCCCCAAGATAAACCCCAACACCTCTTACGCATCTAATAACTGGAGAATTGTATCCATCAAGTAAAAGCACCTTTTTACCTAGTGCTTCTAGGCTATTTAAATACTCAGGCCCCTCACTAATTTCTTTAATCTCTTTCAATCTTTTATAAAACCTTTGATGATTCAATTCTCTATTATCTGAATATCCATTTTGATTAGGCTCAATATGCCAAAAATGCACCAAATACATCCCTAAAGCCTGCATTTCAGCACCCACAACAGAAAACCAAGCTCTAAATCCCCTAAAATCATTAAAAGCCCAGTTTCTAGCATCATAACTCAACTCTCTTGGCATTCTCTCAAATTCTGCACAAAATTTAAAAACTCTGCTCATAAACTCAAAATCTTCATATCCATGCCCTACAAAACCAAAATCATTCCCACCAAGCTCTAAAAATTTATGTCTATGCATTACTAAAGAACTAGAAGCAGGTGTATAAAATTTAATTAAATTAGATTTTCCCTTGCTTAATTCAAAAAGAATTAAAGAATCTATATCCTCCAATCCCATATTTTCTATAATATTTGTTCCTTGCTCTGTTAAATACACACAAGGAAAAACTAAGAATGCATTAGGATTTTTAGCAATCTGCTTAAGCTTTATAAACTCTAATAATTTTTTAAGATTCTTCTCTGATAAATAACAATCCACATCTAAAGGCATAATCACAGGAGTTTTTGCACAAATTGCCCCCAAATTTCTACAAGCCCCTATAGAATATTTACTTTGCTCTGTGTCTTTATAATACTGATGTCCGCATTCTGCGATTATAAGGGGGATTTGCGAATGCTCTAAGCTTGAATACCCTTCTACAAAGATAAATTCCACTTCATCTTCTACTTGATAGCTTGCAAATTCTCTAGCCTTTTGCATCACTCTATCTAATATATAAGGGCGTTCCTTGCTTGTCCCAAATGGAATAATAATTGATAATAAAGCCATAAAAACCTCACAAAATTTAAATAAGCGAGGAATGCTATTTGAAATTTGCTTTTTAAAAAACAAAGTAATATTTTCTTGTTATTTTCATATATTTTGCAATTATTCCTTTGTTTATTTTTATTATCAAAAATAATACACTTTACAAAAATTTCCATAAAGGAGAAGCAATTTTGTTAAAAAACAATCCACAAAAACTCTCGCAAAGAGATATAGCAGGGATTTTAAAAATTGATACCAAAACTCTTTATAACTGGAAGAAAAATAAACCCGAACTCTATGAAATTGTAATGCTTGGATTTAGATTTAAAGCACTTCTTGAAGCCCAAAAAAATTATACAAAAGAACTAGAACAACTCTATGAAGAGATTTTGCAAAAGCCACATTCCAAACGCTATCTTAATTAGTTTTTATCCATCTTCAATCTGCTCTTTTTAGCACAATATTATCAACCAACCTTAAAATACAAACTACTTAAATACATTATAAAAACAATAAATTCATAGAGTTTCTATTACCAACCACAATAAATGCACTTACATAAATTTACCGCTTAAAGACATATTTTTTAACAAAAAAGCAAAGACGCTAACAATTTATTTCTATAAGGTATCTATGCTTAAGCACAGTAAAAACAAAAAAGAAATTATTACAAGACTAGTAATTTTATTGCTCCACTAATTTTAGGCAAACCTATCATATATATATGGAAATACTATGACAACAAGCCTTATATAGCTATACAAAAAGCTATCATTTTATATCTGCAACCTTTCTTTAAAAAGATAAGATAAAATTTTTAAAGAAAGCAAGCGTGATTTTGGTTTTTATTCAAAAAATATTTTAGAAAAGTTCAAACAATTTAATAAAAACTATCTAAAAATATTTAAGTTTTGCATACAACTCTTTTTAAAATTTAAAACCCTAGATAATTGCATACGATATTTAATACAATCAATAAGCTTTTAAAAAAGTGATTGAAAAAACTTTTAGCAAGATTATTCCAAACAACAATGCAACTATCTTTAAAATGCTTTTATATTTTAGATTAGATTATAGCTCCCAATATCGCATTTAAAAGGGCTTTACACAGCTTGCAAACATTTATTTGAAACAAAACAGATATTTTTGTTTTTTGTGCTTGTTTGCAAAAATTAGAATAGTGCTTTTTCTATGCTTAATTGCACTATAGGATTTTGCCAAAAACTCTTAAAAGAATTGTTTTTTGCTTTTTATATCCCCTTACTAAAATTCTAAGAGAGTTATACACCCTTATTTTTACTATAAGGCTTTAATTTATGAATTTCTACTTTATTATTAATATTTGTTTAATCTAAGTTATCTTTTATAAATATGAAATTTTTATTTAAACCACCACCCAAAAGGTGGTAATTTTTAAAGTTCTGGCTTAGGAGTTTTCTCTGTAGAAGCTGGAAGTTGTGGATACACTACTTGTGGTTTTGTTCCTTGTAAAGATTCTAAGAAAGTAGCAATAGATTTTGCTTCCTTATCAGAAATGCTAATTCCAAGTTGGATACTTCCCATCTCTTTAATTGCATCTGTTAAGCTCCAAAATGCACCATTATGGAAATATGGAGCAGTTTCAGTTACATTACGCAAAGTAGGAGTTTTTACCATACCATTTGCATCACCTTTAAAGTCCCCTAAATTTGCAAATTTATATTGCCCTGCTACTTGGAAAGCTTGCATTGTCCCACCAAGATTTACACCACTATGGCATGCAGTACAGCCCTTATCCATAAATAATTTTAGCCCCTCTTTTTCTGCTTTAGAGAGTGCATTTTCATCTCCCTCCATAAATTTATCAAATCTTGATGGAGTAAGTAAAGTTCGCTCAAATGTAGCAATCGCATCAGCAATATTATCAAAAGTTACACCACTTCTACCATATACTTTTTTGAAATCCTCTACATATTCTGGCAAAGAAGCAATTTTTTCTACCGCTAATTTTGCAGGAGTTGCCATTTCTGGTTCTGCCTCAATTGGACCTTTAGCTTGATCTGCTAAGCTACCTGCCCTACCATCCCAAAATTGTGTAGCATTTAACACAGAGTTATATACTGTAGGAGAATTTAAATGGTGAGGGTTTGCTGTCCATTTATGTCCTACTGCTGCAGAAATACCATCTGCACCGCCAAGTCCTAAATTATGACAGGTATTACAGGAAATCAATCCACTTTTTGAAAGTCTTGGTTCAAAATAAAGTTGTTTTCCAAGTTCTGCTTTTTCCTCTGTAAAAGGACTAAATTTAACACCCATATCTTTTAAAATTTTTTCTACTTCTTTTTGATTTTTTGGAAGTGGAGCTAAGCCTGCATTTTTTGCTTCTTGCACTAGAGAGCTAGCTGCATTTAAGCTTAATGTCGAAGCCAACAAAATAGACGAAACTGACAATAAAGAGCTAATTTTCATAAAGCCTCCTTAAAAATTATGTCGCTCTAACGCTAAAAAGAGACGACAGGAAAGAAGTTTAGCCCTTATTGACTTATATTTTAATAAAATATAATTTTTACTTATTAATAATAGTTTTTATTATTCTAAGTTTTAGCAAGCTTTTTAGAGCTAAAATTTAATACTTTTAGCCCTTATTTTACATTTTAAGCCATTATATCTAATAAACTCTGCATCATAGAATCTTGGCTTTGTGTAACCTTTGCATTTGCCTCCACACCATTTTGTGCTGTGATTGTCTCTACACTACTTTGCGCTAAATCAGTATTAGAAGTTTCTACCATACCACTTTGGAGATTTTGCATATTAGTTTGCATTCCATTTTGTGCGTTATTAAAGGCATTTCCATAATTATAATTGCTTGAAATTTCCATAAACTAACTCCCTATTTAAATATAAGGGTATTATATAATGATATGCTAAAATTATCCTAAAAATTTAATTATATTTAATAGTTTGTAGCCTTTTTAATCATTCATTTAAAAAATTGTGCTATCATTTAATAATTTTTATCTTTTAATAAAGGTTTTTATTTTATGGATTTTACTTGGACACAAATTTTTTATGCAATGACTTTAACACTTCTAGCAGGATTTAGCACTGCCATTGGCTCCATAATCGCTTTCTTTTCTAAAAAAGATAATTTAAGAATTCTTTCTTTTGGGCTTGGGTTTTCTGCAGGAGTTATGATTTATATTTCTTTTATGGAGATTTTACCTTCTGCTTTTTTAGATTTTAGAAAATATTATCATTCAAATTTTGGAGAAATTCTAGCACTTTTATGTTTCTTTGGTGGAATAATTTTAAGCGCAATTATTGATAAATTAATTCCCGAAGATGTCAATCCTCATGAACCTAAAGAAGACTATTCAGAACTTAAAATCTGCCCTCTCCCCAAAAATCCCAAAAAAATTCCTAGTTTTCACCTAGGAGTTCCTTTAGCCAAAATCAATACACACGCTTTAAAACGCACAGGTATTTTTACAGCTCTTGCAATTGCTATCCATAATTTCCCTGAAGGCTTTGCTACTTTTATTTCAAGCCTTGATAATCTATCTTTTGGAATTGCCATAGCAGTTGCCGTTGCTATTCATAATATTCCAGAAGGAATGGCAGTTTCGCTTCCTATTTACCACGCCACAGGAGATAAGAAAAAAGCTTTTATCTATTCTGCACTTTCAGGAGTTGCAGAACCTATTGGTGCATTTGTAGGGGCTTTTTTGATACTACCTTTTGTGAGCGAATTAACTCTTGCTATTACTTTTGCAGTAGTGGCAGGAATTATGGTTTTTATCTCCTTTGATGAACTTTTACCATCAGCTCGCACTTATGATAAAGCACATGATAGTCTTTATGGTTTGGTTTTAGGAATGGGGGTTATGGCTATTAGTCTTATTTTATTAAATCCTTAAATAAAATTCAAAGGTTAATTTTTGAGTAAATTAGTAATTTTTAGGAGTATAAAAACCACTCTTTATTATAAAGCATTAAACAAAATAAGATTTAGCTATATACTTCTAAAATTACACCTTTGATACATAAAAGATTTTATCCAAGAAATAAACCCAAATAATATAAAGAATTATTAAACTTTTAAAAACGAAAAATTACAACCATTCCTTAAAATTATATAGATTGCAAAGCTATATTAACAAAAAAACACATCAAGTTTCACATTAAAAGGGCAAAGCTTTATAAAATCCGCTTTTAGTAAGTCTAAATACCGCTTTAAATTTGTGTAATAAGGCTCATATCCATAATAACCAAGATTTTAAACATATTGCACAAAAATAGCTTTTCACAACTCCATAATTGCAAATAGCTAGAAGACTTAAATTTGTATTTTACTTAAATAATTTTATTTTTATTTTATTTCTAAAAATCTTTGTTAATATTGATAATTAAGCCATTTTAAGTTAGAATTTTTAGAATAAATTTCATAAAAAGCAAGGTAAAAAATGAGTAAAAATATACAAATCATGCAAAATGTAAAAAACATTAGGGAAATTGACATCAAAGATAAAAGAATTCTTATCCGTGTTGATTTTAATGTCCCTATGGATGATGAGCTAAACATTAGCGATGATACAAGGATTAGAGAGGCTATCCCTACGATTAATTACTGTATTGATAATGGTGCAAAATCCATCATTCTTGTAAGCCATCTAGGACGCCCAAAAGGCAAAAGTGATGCTTTTTCTTTAAAGCATATTCTAAAAAGACTAGAACGCCTTTTATCCAAAGATGTTGTTTTTGTAGATAGCCTAGAGAACGCACAAGTTGTATTAAATACACTTATAGATGGCAGTGTGATTTTATTAGAAAATATCCGCTTTTATGAGGGCGAAGAGAAAAACGATTCTGCTCTCTCTCAAAAACTAGCTTCTCTTTGTGATGTGTTTGTAAATGACGCATTTGGAACCTCTCATAGAAAGCATTCTTCTACCTATGGTGTTGCTCAATTTGCCAAACAAAAAGTTTCTGGACTTCTTCTTAAAAAAGAAATTGACTCTTTTGCCATTGCTTTATCTAACCCTCTTCGCCCTTTGCTTTTGATTGTAGGAGGTTCTAAGGTTTCCTCTAAACTTACACTGTTAAATTCCATTTTAGATGTTGTAGATAAAATCATCATTGGTGGGGCAATGAGCAATACTTTTTTAAAAGCTGTCGGCTACGATACCAAAAAATCTCTCATTGAAGAAGATTTATTAGAAGAAGCTAGAAATATTTTAAGATCCGCTAAAGAAAAAGGTGTAAAAATCTATCTACCCGTAGATGTGGTAGCAACTGATGATATTAAAAATCCTCAAATTATCAAAATCACTCCTGCACAAGATATACCTGACAATCTAGCTGCAGTAGATATTGGACCTGCTACTGTAAAGCTTTTTAATGAAGTCATTAGAGATAGTGAGACAATTATTTGGAATGGACCACTTGGCGTTTATGAAGTGCAAAAATTCTCACGCGGAACCTTTAGCATTTCCCATGCTATTGCTGATACCTATGCTTATAGTGTTATAGGTGGTGGAGATACAGCGGATGCTGTAGATAGAGCAGGCAATAAAGACAGTATGAGTTTTACTTCAACAGGTGGTGGAGCAAGTCTAGAGCTATTAGAAGGTATTGTTTTACCAGCTTTTGAAGTTTTAGATAAAAGAGATTAATTTTAAGGATAATTTATGGGAGAACCACCCCAAAATACATTTTAAAGGAGGCTTTAGCCTCCAAAGCTAGGAGGCTTAAATGATGAATTTTTTTATTAAACGCAATGGATTAGTAGTGCGAGAGAGTGTTCTCTCTATTGAAGCCATAGCGTCCAATATAGATATTTTATGGATTGATCTTTTACATCCAAGTTTAGAAGAAATTGCCTATATTTCTAAAACCTACATGCTTGAAATCCCTACCAAAGAAGAAAGGGAAGAGATTGAAGAATCTGCACGCTATTGGGAAGATAGTGAAACAGTTACGATAAATACCTACTTTCTAACACGCCCCAATGAACAAAATCTACTCCACAATGAAACTGTTACATTTCTAGTGGCACAAGGAATTTTATTTACAGTAAGATATAGTGAATTCCGCGTATTTGATGAGATACAGCAACGCGTTTTAGCAAGTCCAAAAAACTTTGAAGATGGCTTTGATTTAATCAGCAAAATCTTTGAACTACGCGTAGAAAAAGATGCAGATATGCTAGAAAGCATTGCTAGAGAAACACGCCTTTTGCGTCGTATGGTTGTGGGCGAGAAGCAATTAGGAGATGAAATCTTAGAAAAGCTCTCCACTTTGCAAGAAATGCATCTTAGTTTGCGTGATAGCCTATTTGATAAGCGTCTTGCAATTGCTGCTCTTATCCGAACCAGAAAAGCCGATGAGGATGTAAGAAAAGATTTAGGCATTGTATTAAAAGATATTAATTCTCTTGTAGAATTTACTAATGTTAATATGGGGATTTTAGACAATATCCAAACGCTTTTTTCCAACCAAATCAATATAGAACAAAACAAAATCATTAAAATTTTTACAGTGGTAACTGTAGCTATGATGCCCCCAACTCTTATTGCAACAATTTATGGTATGAACTTCACCCATATGCCAGAACTTGAATGGACTTATTCCTATCCAGTAGCACTTGCTGTAATGATTGCTTCTACCATCTTTCCTGTTATTTATTTCAAAAAGAAAAAGTGGCTTTAATGCCATCTTTTACAAGAGAAGTTTTAAAAAGCAATTACCAACCATCTTAGAAATTTTTAGCAAAATTCCTATTAATGCTTATACTAAGATTAGCTAATACAATATTTAGACGCTATAAACTCTACTCTAAAAATTTTAAAGTCTCCTTGCAGAAAGTCGCATAGAGAACTTTAACATTTTTACTTTTTTGGTTGTTGCATTCTAAATAATAACCTTTCATAAAATAAAAAATTCAAAGAAAACTTATTATCAATTTCACTTTTAAAATATTTCTATAAAAGAGCTATTAATAGTTTGTAATGGGTAATTTATAAAAATAATCAAAAAAATTATTAGGTATTAAAATGTTTAAAGAGAGGTTATCTAAACTAGCTTATACAATAGATGTTAAAAACCATAAGTTTGTGAGTGATAAATACAAGATTTTAGAAAATGAAAACTATCTATATTTTACAAAGCTTTAAACTAAAAAGCAATCTTTTAGGAAAATATATTCAAAAATACTTACATTATTTTAATAATAAAAGACAATACAATAAAGATTTTCATCCAAACTTTTAAAATAAAATATTTAAGATCAAGATATAAAAAGATAAAAAGTCGCAAAATGCGACATTTTAAAATTTTACTCACATCTTTTGCTATATTTTATAATAAAGATTAATTGTTTTTTGGTTTATAGATATTAATAAGATAGGTTGCAAAAATCGCTAAACTTCCTCCAAAAAGGGTCAAAACGCTAGGTATCTCTCCTAAAATCACATAGCTACTAATTAATGCTGTAGCAGGCACTAAAAGAGGGAAAGTGCTAGCCTTAGTCGCACCCACTGCAGCAATCCCCATGTAATAAATACTTGTCCCAATTGCAGTAGAAAGCACCGAGACCACAAAAAGCATTGTCCAAAACTCATAAGAAAAACTAAAAATTTGCACCATTTCTTCACCTTTAAACAAAAAAAGTGGCGCATACATTATCAAACTTAAAAGTGTAATATAAAAATTAATTGCTAAAGGATGGATGCGGATTCTTTGGCAAATAATTGTTAAAAGTGCCCAATCAAATGCACAAAAAATAAAAATAATATTAAACTTACCAAATAGCTCTTCCAAACTCCCTAAATTAAGCAAACAAAATCCTGAAACTATACCTAAAATAATCCCTAAAATCTCATTCTTTTTAATTTTGGCTTTTTCTTGTCTTATGCGTTTAAAACAATACATCAACAAATATGCAAACACTGGAGTTAGCGTAGTAACAAGAACTCCTCCCTTACCTGCACTTCCATAACGCAATCCCATAAAATAAATAATAGAATAGAGCGCATTGCAAATAGCTGCCAAAAATAGAAATTTAAGTGCATTTGTATCAATTCTCAAAGAGATTTTTAGAAAAACTATCAGCGGAAGCGAAGCAAAAAAGGCAAAGAAAAAACGCCAAAAAGTAATAATATCTGCACTAGTATATTGGGTTAAAACCTTTCCAGCTGGCCATGAACTTCCCCAAAATATCATTGCTACAACCATTAAAATAGAAAAAATAACTGCCTTTTGCATTCTATACATTCCCAAAAACAAAGTAAATATCATTATACAAACTAGGTTATTAAAACTTCCAAAAATAAAGTATAATTCTCCCTTAAATTTTTTAAAATTTTTAGGAAAATCATGCTTGGAAAAACCCATATAGCCTTTAGTCTTAGTCTCTCTTCACTCTCTGCTTTAGCCTATAATCATTTTTATGCTCCTCTAGATTCAATACTTCTTTGGCAGTTTTATATAGGCGTAAGCTTTGGTGCAATTTTACCTGATATTGACGAGCCTAATTCTCTTCTTGGTAAAAAGACATTTTTTATCTCTCATATTCTAAAAATACTTACTGGACATAGAGGACTTACACATAGCTTCTTTTTTGTTTCTTTATTCTTTGCTTTAACTTTTTTAATTCCAAATTTTGAGACTTTAATGATAGGGATTACTCTTGGAATATTTTTACATCTTCTAGGAGATATGATGACGCCAAGTGGAGTGCCTATTCTTCTCCCTTTTAGCCAAAAGAATTTTTATATCCTACCTCTTTTTATGCGTTTTAAAACAGGGGGAATAGTAGATAAAAGCATTGCTTTACTTTCTATCATTGCTTTTATCCTTATTAATAAACTCATTTTAATCTAAAGTTATTTATTTTATAATAGCATTAAAATCTTTTTTGGGAAATTTTATGTTAGAGAAAATTAAAACTTTAGAGCCTACACGGTTTTATACCGCTATTTTAATGTTAATCTTTATTTTGCTTGTGATTGTTTTTCACAATCTAATGCTTATTTGGATGATTTTAGGGATTGCCTTAATAATAGGCTTTTATGAAGCTTATAAACTTTATTGCGGTTTTAAAGCACCTCTATGGGCTTTAGGTCTTATGATGTTTTTATGGATAGGTGTCTATCTTTACCCAAATCCTTTAGAGCTTATCTTTTTAGTAGCTATCTTGCTTGCTTCCTATCAAGCTTACACCAAAAAAGGACAAATCAAGCATTTTATGCCTTTTTTATATCCTTGTGTGCCTTTTATTTTTCTTTTTTATCTTTATGCAAACTATGGAATAAATAGCATTATTTGGTTGCTTATTGTTGTAGCTCTTAGTGATAGTGCAGCATATTTTGGCGGGAAACTCTTTGGAGGGAAATTTTTTGCAAACAGCACTTTTTGTAAAACTTCTCCTAATAAAACTAAAGAAGGAGTGCTAATAGGAATAAGTTGTGCAACTATCTTTGGAACTTTAGGTGGGCTTGGAGTATGCAGCTTTTCTTATTCTCTTTTTATTAGCATTTTAGTCAGTCTTGCAAGTGTTTTTGGAGATCTTTATGAAAGTTATCTTAAACGCACAGCAGGTGTCAAGGATAGTGGGAAAATCTTCCCAGGACATGGAGGTATCTTAGATAGACTTGATGGATACTTCTTTGGAGGAACTTTAATGTATATTTTGTTAGAAATTTTTAAAGGTAACTTTTAATGATATTACTAGGAGCTAGCGGTTCTATTGGAATTAACACCCTAGAAATCGCAAAAAGATTCCAACTCCCCATAGAGACATTAGGTGTTGGCTATAATATCAAACTTTTAAACAAGCAAATTTCCATTTTCAAACCACAAAACATTATCATAGCAGATAAAAAAGATAAAGAAAAAATTACAAAAGATTTTAAAGGCGAAATCTTTTTTGGGCAGAGCGGACTAATAGAGGCAATAGAAGCTAGTAAAAGCACACTTTTAGTTAATGCGCTCGTAGGATTTTTAGGGCTAGAACCCACACTAAAAGCATTAAAACTTAATAAAAAAGTAGCACTTGCTAACAAAGAAAGTTTGGTAGTGGGTGGAAGCTTGATAGATACCCAAAATATCATCCCTATTGATAGTGAGCATTTTAGCTTAAGCTATCTTTTAAACCATAATGTATTTTGTCCTTTTAAAAATCTTTATATTACTGCAAGCGGGGGTGCTTTTAGAGATTTTGAAATCTCTAAAATTCCTAACCAAAAAGCAGAAATTGCCCTAAAACACCCAAATTGGAAAATGGGAAATAAAATCACTATCGATTCGGCAAGTATGGTAAATAAGCTTTTTGAGATTTTGGAGGCTTTTTGGCTGTTTAAAAGCAAAAACATTCATGCTTTTATTGAAAGAAACTCTCATATCCATGCACTTGTAGAGTTTCATGATGGAAGCTTAGTCGCACACTTTGCAAATGCCAATATGCAACTCCCTATAGCCTATGCACTCTCTTTAGGACTAGAGCAAAATTTCCTAGAAAACTTACAATCTCCACTTATTCCACCCCTTACAATCACAAATTCTAACTATAAACTAGAAGAAATCAACACACAAAGATACCCTTTATGGGAACTTAAAAATACCCTTTTAGAAAATCCACAATATGGTGCTATTTTAAATGCTAGCAATGAAATAGCAGTAGCAGCTTTTTTAGAAGATAAAATTCTTTTTGGAGAAATCAGCAAGATAGTTTTTCAATCCTTAGAAAGATTTGAAAATTCTAATTTTAGCTCACTTGAAGAACTTTTATTGCTAGATAAAGAAGTGAGAGCTTTTAGCTCTAGCTTACTTTAATCTAAAAAATTCCAAAATAAAATAAGAAGATAATTCCACCCAAAATAATACGATAAATCCCAAAAGGAACAAAATTAAATCTTGAAATAAAACCTAAAAAGAATTTGATAGCCAAAAGTGCGCTAAAAAATGCCACTATAAAGCCCACACCCAAAATCAAAAGATTATCCATATTAAATACTGCATAATTTTTATAGGCTGTATAACCGCTTGCTGCAATCATTGTAGGCACTGCCAATAGAAAAGAAAATTCTACAGCAACTTTTCTAGAACAACCAAGTAGCAAGCCACCAATAATTGTTGCCCCACTTCTTGAAGTCCCAGGTATCATTGCCAAAGCCTGAAAAAACCCTACCATTAAAGCCTGTTTATAACTAATTTCTTCTACTTCTCTAATATGATGCTCTTTTTCTTTGTAAAATTTTTCCACCAAAATAAATACAATTCCACCCAAAACTAGCATAATTGCTATTGTAATAACTTCCTCAAAAATCCTTGTAATCAACGAATGGAATAAAAATCCTAAAACTCCAGCAGGCAAAAACCCTACCCCAAGCTTAATCCATAAAGAAAGACTATTTTGAAACAACTTTCTCCAAAATACAAAAAGCACCGCCAAAATTGAACCAAGCTGGATAATTACTTCAAAACTTTTTAAAAAATCATCTTGTTTAATGCCTAAAAGTGATGAAGTAAGTATCAAATGCCCTGTTGAAGAAATAGGCAAAAACTCTGTAAGTCCCTCTACAATTCCCAAAATAATAGCAGAAATAAAATCCATAGTTTTCCTTATTACTTTATATTTTCAATAATAAATGTGTAAAAAATGCTAGATTTTATCATATTTCTAGACAATCTTTAGATAACTAACCCAAAAATTAAATTTTAAAGTATAAAATAAGTCTTAAGTATTATATGGAGTCTTATATGTTTAAAAGAATTTTAATTGCAAATCGTGGTGAAATTGCTGTGCGTATTATCCGTGCTTGTAATGATTTAAAAATTGAATCGGTTGCTATTTACTCAAGAGCTGATAGAGATAGCTTACATGTTAAAATGGCAACACATACTTATGCCATTAGCGAAGATCCTATTAAAGGCTATTTGGATGCAGATTTGATTATCCAAGCAGCCAAAGCAACAGAATCAGAAGCAATCCACCCAGGCTATGGCTTTTTAAGCGAGAATGCTACATTTGCTAAAAAAGTAGAAGAAGCAGGACTTATCTTCATTGGCCCAAGCCACGAAGTTATTGCTAAGATGGGAGATAAAAATGCAGCAAGAAATTTAATGATAGCAAATGGTATCCCAGTAGTTCCAGGAACTGAACCACTAAACTCGCTAAGTCTTTATGAGATTAAAAAAATTGCACAAAAAATAGGCTATCCTGTAATTTTAAAAGCCAGTAGTGGTGGCGGAGGTAGAGGGATTCGCGTTGTTTTTAAAGAAGAAGATTTGCAAAGCTCCTTTGAAGCTTGTAAAAGAGAAGCATTGACTTTCTTTAAAGACGATGATGTTTTTATGGAAAAATATATCCAAAATCCTCGCCATATAGAATTCCAAATTTTAGCAGATAATTATGGAAATACAATCCATTTACTAGAAAGAGATTGCTCTATCCAAAGACGCCATCAAAAACTTATAGAAATTGCACCCTCCCCTACGATGAGCACAGATTTGCGTCGCAGAATGGGAGTAGTTGCAGTGGCTGCTGCTAAGGCTGCAAATTATACCAATGCTGGAACTGTTGAATTTTTAGTAGATGATTATAATAATTTTTATTTTATGGAAATGAACACAAGAATACAGGTAGAACACGGCATCACAGAAGAGATTACTGGCTTTGATTTAATTGGCAGACAAATCCGCATTGCTAATGGAGAAATTCTAGATTTAAGCCAAAACGATATTCAAGCACAAGGCTTTGCTATTGAAGCTAGAATCAATGCTGAAGATGTGCATAATGATTTTGTCCCAACTCCTGGAACAATTAGCACTTATTATCCACCTCTTGGTCCTTTTGTGCGTGTGGATAGCTATATGTATAAAAATTTCACTATTCCGCCTTTTTATGATTCTATGATTGCTAAAGTGATTGTAAAAGCAACTAGCTATGATTTAGCAGTCAATAAACTCTATCGTGCATTAAATGAATTTAAAATAAGAGGCATTAAAACCACTATTCCGTTTTTAATCAATATTTGCAATGACAAAGACTTTAGAAAAGGGAATTTTGACACTTCTTATTTGGAAAATAAACTAGAAGAGCTTATGCCAGAAATCACAAAAGATGAAAGTGAAATTGTGGCTGCTATTGCCGTTGCTTTAGTGAAACATTTTGAAGAAGACTAAAATTAGATAGTTTTAAGTAAAATTTTGGCATAATCTTGTCTCGTTTTATTTTATATTTTAAGGTTTTACTATGAAGAGAACTTATCAACCTCATAACACACCACGAAAAAGAACTCATGGTTTTAGAGTGAGAATGCAAACTAAAAATGGTAGAAAAGTAATCAACGCAAGAAGAGCAAAAGGTAGAAAAAAACTAGCTATCTAAGGCTAACCCTTGCTTACCCTAAAAACTAAAAAAGAGTTTGATAACACTTATAAAAGCAATAAAAAATGGCATGACAAGCATTTTGCCATTTTTTTTAAAGAAAATCACAACTCCACAAATAAAGTCGGCTTTAGTGTTTCTAAAAAAATAGGTAATGCAGTGTGCAGAAATCTTATCAAAAGGCGTTTTAGACATCTTTACAAAGAGAGTTTGCCTTTTTTAAAAAGTGGCGATATGATTTTGCTAGCTAAAATAGATATTGCAAAAGTGCCTTTTCAAACTCTTAAAATAGGCTATCAAAAAGCTATACATCGTTTAGGGATTTTACAAAATGCTTAAAGCTCCAGCACTTCTATTATTGGATTTTTACCAACATTATATTTCTAAATTACTAGGCAATAATTGCAGGTATTATCCTAGTTGTTCTGAATATTCTAAAGAGCTTTTTTTATTTACAAATCCTTTTGTTGCTTCTTTAAAGACACTACAAAGGCTTTTAAGTTGCAACCAATTCTTTAAGGGCGGTGTAGATTATCCTAAAATTTCTAAGAAAATCACACCTATTTTCTCCAAACCTTGTGTTTTTGAATATTGGCTCATTCCTACCCAAATAATTCCTCAAAAACACTTTCGTTTAGGCAAGAATTTCTATCCCTTAAAAACATTTTGGCTAGTCAAATCCTATCCAATCCAATCAAAAATTTTCAAGAAGGCAATTCCGTGTTAAATAAACTTGACAATCTTAGTTCACAAACCCGTATCATCTTAGCAGTAGCTCTTGCGTTAGCTTTTTTTATACCCTATGGCTATTTCTTTCCTTCAAAAGAAAACAATGCCACTTCCATCAATAATACACAAAAACAAGCTACAACAACTCCACAAATTAGCACAGCCAATATAGTTGCGCTACTAAACAATCAAAATACTGATAGCACAACAAATCAAAGACAAATCATTGCCACTATCAAGGCAAAGGATTTTGAATTTGAAATTGATAGATTAGGTAGAATTTCACAAAGCTATTTAAAAACCCCAAAAGAAGATGCAAGTTCGCACAAATTTAGTCTTTTTAGCGAAGACATTGCCTCTCCAAACAACCCTAAACCTCTTGAAATTCGTTTTAGTGATAATATTTTAAACCAAAAGGCTTTCAATACACCTTATAGTGCTTCAAGCTCAGAGATTATCATAAAAGATTCTCCGCAAACTCTTACTTTAACACAAGATTTAGGAGATTTTAAAATAGAAAAAATCATCACATTTAATAGCAATGGTTCTTATGAAGTCGCTAT
Source organism: Helicobacter valdiviensis (assembly GCF_003245365.1). Lineage (GTDB taxonomy): Bacteria > Campylobacterota > Campylobacteria > Campylobacterales > Helicobacteraceae > Helicobacter_D > Helicobacter_D valdiviensis. The sequence goes on along the minus strand of NZ_NBIU01000001.1, from coordinate 12,909 downwards.
CAATCTTCCAAACAATTACCAATATTTTATCTCTCCTGGTATGCGTCCTAAAGTAGAAAACGATACTTATGTATTTAAAGGAGTAATTATCAAAGAACAAGATGGCACTATTACAACAATAGAAGATGGAGAAGCTACAAAACAAGAAAATTTCAATAATTCTGCAATTTTAGCAAGTGTAGATCGCTATTACACCACTTTACTTTTTAGCAAAAATAATGATTTAAATTCTGTGATTTTAAACAATTCTAGTGAAGATCCTATGCCTTTTATTAGTGCAAATACTCCTTTAAAACTTTATGGATATATAGGGCCTAAAGATTATCGCTTATTAGAAAGCATTTATGCACCACTTAGCGATGTAGTGGAGTATGGAATTATTACCTTTTTTGCAAAGCCTCTCTTTTTGCTTTTAGACTATCTTTATAATCTTTGTGGAAACTGGGGATGGGCTATTATTCTTTTAACTTTTATTGTTAGAGTGGTGCTCTATCCACTCACCTATAAAGGTATGGTTTCTATGCAAAAGCTAAAAGATCTTGCTCCAAAAATGAAAGAATTACAACAAAAATACAAAGGAGAACCCCAAAAACTCCAAGCACATATGATGGAGCTTTACAAAAAGCATGGTGCAAATCCTATGGGCGGATGTCTGCCACTACTTCTACAAATGCCTGTATTCTTTGCAATTTATCGTGTTTTATACAATGCCATTGAACTAAAAGGTGCAGAATGGCTTTTATGGATTGAGGATTTATCTGTTATGGATCCTTATTTTGTATTACCTATTCTTATGGGTATCACAATGTATTTACAACAACATCTTACACCAACAACCTTTAGCGATCCTATGCAAGAAAAAATCTTTAAATTCTTGCCGCTCATCTTTACGATTTTCTTTGTAACTTTCCCAGCAGGTTTAGTTCTTTATTGGTTTGTAAATAATATCTTCTCTATCTTGCAACAACTTATTATCAACAAATCTTTAGAACGCAAAAAAGCAAGAGAAATAGCACAACATAAACACACAAAGGAGTAAAATGAAGAAGTTTGAAGCACACACACTAGAAGAAGCCTTAATTCTAGCATCTAGTGAACTTGCTTGCTCGGTTGTAGATTTAGAATATGAAATCATACAAAATGCCTCAAATGGCTTTTTGGGTTTTGGTAAAAAGAAGGCAATTATATGTGCCCAAATCAAGCCTTCTATTGCCAACAATGCCCCACAAACTGCAACACAAAATTCTATCACTCCAAACATTCCACAAGAAAAAGAAACCTTACCAATACAAAGCCAACAGAACCCTCTAACTTCATTCCTTAGCATAATACCCACCATCAAACAAGAATTAGATGAACTTTTATCACTCCTTCCTTATAGTATTGAAATTGCCACCATTGAACCTTATGATACAAACACGCTTTATATTAAGCTAGATGGAGAAGATTCAGCATTGTTAATCGGCAAAGAGGGTTACCGCTACAAAGCAATATCCTATTTAATTTTTAATTGGATTAATCATGCTTATGGCTTAATGATACGCCTAGAAATCGCAGAGTTTTTAAAAAATCAAGAAGAAATGATTGCAAATTATCTCTTACCTATTATTGAGACTATTAAAAATACCGGCAAAGCGCAAACCAAACCCTTAGATGGAGTTTTAGCCCATATAGCTCTAAAACAACTAAGAGAAGAATTTCCCAATAAATATGTTTCTTTTAGATTAAATAATGAGGGCGAGCGTTTTATTATTGTCAATGATTTTTATACTAAGCCATGAATGAAACCATTATAGCTCCCACTACAACTTATGGGAAATCTTCTCTTAATGTTTTACGATTAAGCGGGGAAAATGCTTTAAAAATTGCTTCCAAACTCACCCATAAAGAAACGAGCTTTTTTACTCCTCGCCATGCCTTTTTACTCAATGTATATTTTAGCGATCACTCTTTATTGGATACTTGCATTGTTATTTATTTTAAAGCTCCTCATAGCTATACTACAGAAGATGTTATAGAGTTCCAATGCCATGGTGGAACTTTCATAGCCCAAAGCCTAATTAATGAATGTATTTCTTTAGGTGCAAGACTTGCAAATCCTGGAGAATTTACCAAAAGAGCATTTTTGGGAGGCAGAATAGATCTCTCTCAAGCAGAAGCTATTGCCAAACTCATTGAAATTCAAAATATAACTGCCCATAAAATGCTTATGCGTCATCTAAAAGGAGAAATGCAAGATTTTTGCGAATCGCTTCGCACACAGCTTATCACAATCTTAGCACATAGTGAAGTTTTTATAGATTATGCAGATGAAGATTTACCTTCTAATCTTGTGGAAAATTTAAACCAAAATTTAGATAAAATTTTAAGAACACTTTCTAATCTTTTAGAGCAATCCCAACAAAAATATATGCTCCTCTCTGGCATTAAGCTTTGCATCATCGGAAAGCCCAATGTTGGTAAAAGTTCACTTTTAAATGCACTTTTGCGTAAAAACCGTGCTATTATTAGCGATATTGCGGGAACTACACGCGATAGCATTGAAGAAAACTTTCTATTAGGTGGACATCTTTTAAAACTTATTGATACTGCAGGAATTAGAGAAAGTGAAGATATTATAGAAAAAGAAGGAATTAAAAGAAGTATCCAAAACGCCAAAGAAAGTGATTTATTGCTAGCCCTTTTTGATTATAGCAAGCCCTTAGAAGATGAAGATAGAAAAATCATCTCTTTATTACAGGAATACAAAAATGAGAAAAAAATTCTCGTTTTAATCAATAAAACCGATTTGGAAAAAAAATTAGATATGGATATGCTAAAAATCTTTAACCCTCTTTTTTTAAGTCTTAAAGAAGAAAATAAAGAGGATAAAAATTCTTCTCTCTCGCTTTTTAAGCAAAAACTAGAAAGTATTCTAAACACACAAGAAGAAAATGAAGCTCTACTCCTTACCTCACAGCACCAATTCCAAGCAGTCAATTCTTGTATCACGGCTCTAAAAGAAGCTAAAATTCCTTTAGAAAATGGGGAGCTAGAAATTTTTAGTTTTCACATTAACGAGGCTATTAAAGCTATTGCTTCAATTACAAAACCTTATGAATATTCACAAATGCTTGATGTGATGTTTGGCGATTTTTGTTTAGGAAAATAGTTTGCCCTTAAAAACTAAAATTGCCTTTCAATAATTCTTATAACCTCCAAGGCAAAGCCTTATTTAATATTTTTAACTAACCTGCCACTTTGTTTTATTTCACAAATAATCTCTAAAACTCATTTTTTATCTCTAAAGATTTTTTATAAATTGCAATCTTTATACTAAAATGGCCTACTTTCATTATAAAAAACTTAATAACACCACTTTGGTTCAAAGTCATTTTTTACTTTAATTCCTAAGATTTGATTTTCCACTCTTAAAGCCTGAATTATCTTCGTTTCTTTTTTAAAATAGATACCTAGTTAATTTTAATAAAAACAAAAACTCTCTTTGAAATTTTATACTACTTTATGCAATTAATACCAATTTTATTAGAAGCGTTTAAGCTTTATAGCTATGAAGGGTATTTTAAAAAGAGGTGTAACTATTTCAAGATATTTTTAATAAAATCCTGCAAATACGATATTAAACGCATAAAAAAGTGCCATTTATAATTTCTACCAAGTGCAAAAAATCCCAAAATGTCTGTTTTATCCCAAATAAGTGTTTAAAAGCCTTGTAAAGCTTGATTAAATACAATTTAGAGCCCAATATTTCTTATCCTAAAATAATAAAAACTCTTGAGATAGTTACATTTTTACTTAAAATAATCTTATAAATTGTTTTGAATAGCTATTTTTAAATACCTATAAATCTTATTTTAACCACCTTTTATTCTAAAAATATATGTAGTTATCGTTTTTAAGTTTTTAAGAATATTCTTAAATATTTTTAGTATTTTCACTTTGATTTCTAATGCAAATATTCTTCTTTTGTTTTTATTTTCCTTTTGCTTTAAAAACTTTTCTTACAATTTGAAATTTTATGCTTTTTATTACTTTTATAAACAAATAAGGAGTATTTATGCAAACTCTAAAACATTCTAAGCTACATTTATATGGAAGAAACTACAGAAAAACTAAAAGATATTCTAGCAAGCAAGGGCAAGAAATCTAAGCATTTAAAGAAATATTTTTATTTTCAAGCATAGTATGAATTTTATTTTTATCAAAGCAAGAAAGCTTGAAATTAGCATATACACGCTACTTTCTGCATTATTAAATTACAAACAAAATCTAGCAAATCAATAATACTTTCAAACTCACAGCTCATCAACACTTTTGCAATTTACCATTTTATCTCCTTGCTAAACAATAATTTCCAATGTTTGATTTACTGTGTCCCACCCTTACAGCCATATTACCAAAACTTAAACCCTTATCATTTTGTCTTGTCATTTCTCTTTTGCATTCATCTTTGATGGGATTAGAACTTTTAAGCACATCAATCAAAGATAAATCATTAAAACTACTACTTTCAAAGCATTTTTTCCATTGCATTAAATACCTTAATAAATTCAACTTTCCATTTATAAACTTTCTCACCTCTAAAATCTATAGCAAGCAATAAAAAACCATCACAGATTTAGGTTGCAAACAAGGCAAAGCCCTTCCTGTGCTATCAGTATAGCTACTAAAACACACTATTCAATCTCCTCATTCCCCAAGGCTTCTCCAAACTCATAATCCTTTTTAGCAACCTTTCCTAAAATCTGCGACAAATACTTAGGCGCTAGACCAAATCCTGGACGGATTGATGCAATATTATCTCTACTAAACCTCTCCCCTTTTTTAATAGGTGCTATTACATATAAAGAACGCATAAAAGCCCTACCCTCTTTACTTTTTTGGCTTAGCTCATAACTTCCATTTCCTAAAAGCAATTCCACATTTCTAATCTCTTTACTCATAGTTAAAAATTCTTGTGGCTCCATAGAAAAGGCACTATCCACCCCCCCTAACTTTCTATCCAAAATAAAATGTTTTTCAATCACCCTAGCACCTAATGCTACTGCACTAATTGCTGCAAGATTCCCCAAAGTATGATCAGAAAGCCCCACCTTTACTCCAAAGTCTTTTTTCATCTTAGGTAAAAGAGATAAATTTGCTTCATTTATAGGTGCTGGATAAGCACTTGTGCATTGGAGCAGTGTAATATCACTTGCCCCATTTTCTTTACACACTTTAATGGCTTCACAAATTTCTTCATAAGTTGCAATTCCTTTAGATAAAATGATGGGCTTTTTTGTGCGTGCCATATATGCCACAAGCTCCAAATCTACTATTTCAAAAGAAGCTACTTTATAAATTGGATTTCCTAAACTTTCTAAAAAATCCACACCTTTTTTAGAAAAAGGCGAAGAAAAGCATACAAGTCCCAAACTCTTTGCATAAGAGAAAAGTTCCTCATGCCACTCCCAAGGCGTCATTGCCTCCTTATAAAGCGCATAAAAATTCTTCCCCTCCCACAAAGTGCCTTTAATTTTAAAATCCTCTCTATCACAATCTAAACTCATACAATCTGGCGTATAAGTTTGGAGCTTGATTGCATTAGCTCCGCTTAACTTTGCTGCTTTTATAGTTTCTAATGCTAACTTTTTATCTTGATTATGGTTTGCTGATAATTCTGCCACTAAAAAAACTTCTTTAAAATTCTCCAATTTAATTCCTTTGCAAAAAAGTTTTCATTATAATTATAGCTCATTATAAAAATTTGTGATAATCATAAGGAGAATAGCTCAATGAAAAAACATCTACTTTTTTTAGGCTTTATCTTTTTGCTTATGGGTTGTGATTCCCAAATAGATAATCTCAAACAAAAAAGTGAAGAAACCCTACAAAATGCGTTAGAAAGCGGAAAAGAAGGCTTACAAAAAGGCACACAAAAGGTAAATGATTTTCTAGAGAGCAATAAAACTCAAGAATTTATTCAAGATATTCAAGAACCTATTTACAATCAAACCAAAAAGCTAGAAAACTATCTACAAGACAATATAAGCAATTCAAAAGAAGAAAAAGAGGCAAATTCTACTAGGTAGCTTTACCTAAGCTTACATATCCTCTTCTTTTAACATAGCTCTTGATTCTTCTCTTACTTTATCCATACCTATATAAAATTCTTTCATCATAGACAAAAAGAGATATTTACCCTCTCTTGTAGGATAATAATCCTCTCCTTTTTTATAAATATTTTTTGTTAATTTTAAAAATAGTAATTCTTTAAATAAATCCCATTCAAGATTGCTATTATATTTTTCCCTAAATTGCTTTGCACTCACCTTGCCTCCAAAAAGCTCTACCATAAGGCGATATTGGAGCTGAGACTTTTTAGAATACTTTCTTTGCCTTACCACTCCCATTTTACCTTCGCTAATGCGTTTTGAATACTCTTTTAAAGAGAAAGTATTTACATACAAAGTTCCATTTAAAAAACTAAAAGAACCAGAACCAATCCCCACATATTCATCATTATCCACCACATATTCATCAAAAATCTCACTTCCTTTATGTGAGAAAGCCCAACTTGAAAGCGGAGTAAAATCTTCTTTTAGAGTATCTAAAATTTGCTCATAAAGCTTTGCTTCATTATCCAGATTAACAAGCCCAATGGAGCGTTTTAAAATACTTTTTACAGAAGGAGAAGACATCAAAGGATAAGTAGTAAGCTGATTGGGTTTTAATTTTTTAATAATCTCTAAATCTCTAGCTAACATCTCTTGGGTTTGATTTGGAAAATTAAAAATCAAATCTACATTCAAAATAGGCAAAATACCAATAGCCCCTTCTAGCTTCTTAATTGTCTCTTCTCCACTGCCAAACTTTTCATATCTTCCAATTTTCCTTAAAATTCCATCATCAAAAGTTTGCACCCCCACTGAAAGCCTATCTATCCTACCTTTAAAACTTTCTAAAGTTTCCTTTTGTAGATGATTAGGATCAGACTCACAAGACACCTCTTGAATCCCAAAAAGACTTTTAGCCAAGTCTAGCGTCTTACAAAGCTCATCTGGCATAATAGAGGTTGTCCCACCTCCCACATAAATAGAACTAAAATCATAACCCAGCTCTTTTACCTTAAGCATTTCTTGACGCAAAGATTCAAAATATTTTTTCGCCTTATCTTCTTGAAACAAAAAGCGATTAAAAGAACAATAAGTGCAAAGCGTCATACAAAAAGGAACATGGATATATAAAAGATAACTTTTATTTTTAACTTTATGAGGTAAAGGAGGAGGCAACTTGTCTAAATTTGCAGGCTCAAGATGCAAATAATTGTTAGTAGCATAACGCATAAGATTATTGACTAATTTGGTAGAAAAATTTTGTCGTATCACTAAAATCCCCAAAATTAAGAAATTAAATTTCACTTTTTAAAAAATATCGGAATTATAATCTTTTTTCTTTTAAAAAAACTTAGTTTTTTAGTATTCTTTTATAATAATGCGTATCATTTTTTATTCATTTACTCTTTTATTTTTATAATTTTACCTCAATTTCTTACTAATTTTTAAGGATTAAAGATGAATAGAAGACAATTTTTACAATTTAATGCTTTAGGATTAGCTGCAATTAGTAGCACTTATGCTATGGATCACAGCAAACACACAATGATGCATAACTCCCACACAAATCACCATAATATGAGCAATCACACTAATATAGACACAAGTTTCATTACTCTAGAAGATATTAATCTGCCTTTGCTAGATTCTAGTAAATTTCCACAAAACAAAGCTTTAAAGCCCTTACCACTCTTAAAAAATACAAGCAAAGAAAAAAATACTTTCCAAGCAACTTTAAGCATTGATGAAGTGGAATTGAATATTATTGATGAGAAAAAAACGCGTGTATATGCTTATAACCACTCTATTCCCGCTCCTAAAATTGAAGTTTATGAGGGCGATTTTGTAGAAATCAAAGTCCAAAATAACCTTAAAGAACCCACAACCATTCATTGGCATGGCTTACCTGTCCCACCTGAACAAGATGGCAATCCACATGATCCCATTTTAGCAGGAGAAGAGAGAATTTATAGCTTTAAGCTTCCTTTAAATTCTGCTGGAACTTATTGGTACCATCCACATCCTCACTACATCACAGGAAAACAAGTATATATGGGATTAGCGGGTGTTTTTGTTGTTAAATCTAAAAATGATGCACTCTCTCATTTAAAAGAGCAAGATTGGGTGATTAGCGATATTAAACTTGACAAATCCGCTCAAATTCCTGCAAATAACCTTATTGATTGGCTCAATGGAAGAGAAGGCAATACACTTTTAATAAATGGAGAGCATAAGCCACAAATCACCATAGACAAAGCCCAAAGAATTAGAATCTATAATTTTTGCTCTGCTAGATATTTAAATTTAAAAATAGAAAACGCAGAATTTATTCTTGTTGGCACTGATGGAGGGCTAATAGAAAAACCTGTTGTGCTAAAAGAACTCTTTTTAGCTCCTGCAATGCGCGCTGAAGTTATCATAAAACCAAGCAAAATTGGCGATTTTAAACTCATTAGCACTTATTATGATAGAGATAAAATGATGGTTCAAGAAGAAAAGCTAGACACTCTCTTAGCAACTTTAGATATTAAAAACATACAACAAGAAATTCCAAATTCATTAAGAAAATTAGAAGACTTGGGACAGCCTGTCGCCTTTAAAGAAGTGGTGATGAGTGAGGATCATTCTAAAATGCATGGCATAGGCAAAAAAAGCAATAAAGAGATTAAAAATGCACTTGCTAGTATGTTTTTGTTAAATGGAGAGATTTTCTCAATGGATAAAGCCCAACTTACCTCAAAACTAGGCGAAGTAGAAATATGGAAAATTACCAATAAATCCCATATGGATCATCCATTCCACATCCATGGCACACAATTTGAAGTGCTTAATTCCACCTTTAAAGGCAAAAAAACCAAAGCTCCTTTTAGAGCTTTAAGAGATACCATTAATGTTCGTCCTAATGAAACTTTAGAACTTAAAATGAAACAAGATTTCAAAGGACTTAGAATGTATCATTGTCATATTCTAGAGCATGAAGATTTAGGAATGATGGCTACACTAAAAGTGGAATAGTTTTCCACTTTTAGTTTTCATAAACTTTCTCAATGCTTTTTCCATATCTTTATAGTATTTTACAAAGAATTTATCTTTTATTTTGTCTAAAAATAGACTTTATTTTTATTATTTATATTCTTATTATACATTCTAAGCAATCCATCAAATTTTTAAATGTGACAATCCAATACTCACAAAGGCAAAATCAAACTATGATAATCCGCATAATAAATATTGCAAGATTTCAAAAAAGGCAAAAAGAAAAGATTCTAACCTGCTTATTTTAACTTTGCTGGGGTTGTGAATTCCTCATTACGCGAGCGGGAGTTCCACTCCCTGCACCTACCTGAAGCCTCCGTCCCACTACGCTACGCTTGCGGGGAGCTTCGCTCTTTGCCTTTAGAAGAATTTTTTAAAATACTTTAAGTCTAAGTTAAGCAGGTATTAACTAGAAACTTATTGAGTTTTTAGATTGTATTTTTCTAGTTTCTTTTTGAAACTAGAATGAGAACTATTAAAGAAATTATAAATAAAATTATTAATTCCATACTAGCTCCTTTTTACATCTTCTATAAAGACAATAAAAACAAAGCTTAAAGCGTTGCAGTTATAGCATAAAAAGATTAGTTTAAAAATTTTTATTACAAAATTTATTATTATATTGAGCGAAACAAAACAACTTTTTATTGCAATAATAACAAGGTGAAATGTCACTGCGAGACTTACGCTAGTAAGTCGTGGCAGTCTAATGAAATTACTTAAGCTTCTTGATTATTTTTCAGATTGCTTCAGCTCTAAAGAGCTTCGTAATGACAGATAAATACCTATAATGATATTCTAACTTTGTCACTGCGAACGAAGCGAAGCGAAATGTGGCAGTCCAAAAAAACAATCTAAAGGTAAAACAATAGAATATTTGAGTTTTTTAAAAAGCTTTACAATAAAAGAAGAATATTTTTAAATCTTTAAAAGAGATTGCCACGAGTTCTACGAACTCTCGCAATGACAATGTGTTAAATTCTATTAGCTAAGAATAGAATAAAAGTTTTAAAAGGTTTTTTAAAAGTTAGCTATCTAAGAAATTAAATAAATTTTAGTAGTTACGGTATATAGCTTTAGCTTTTATGAAATTTTAAGAGGTTAGCGGACTTAGTGTCCGTGCCTCTTGAAATTTTATAAATCTATATGCTAGATATCTTAAATACGAATTTCTTCTATATTCTTTGTGCCATACAAGGATTATTTGTCTTAAAATTATCTGAAACATAGCAAGTTTTTCTATTTAACCTCCCCTCTTCCTCATCAATTGCAACCTCCTCGGCAGGTTTTACAAAAACCTCTTTGATTTGATTTCTAAAAACAATGCTTGCAGTAGGTGCATTTATAGTTTGATTATCGTTTCTATTATCTTCCTCCCAAACCAAATTAAATGGATTTGTAAATTTCACATATCCACCCACATTATCTCCATTAGCCTTATAAATATCATATTGCTTATTTTCCCCATGATTTACGATTGCTAGCAAATCTTGCTGATACTGCTTCATCTTTGCCAATTTTTCTTCAATCTTCTTTGCAATACTCATTTTCTGTTCTTCTTTTAAAACCTCATTATATTCTTTGATAAGCTCTTCACATTCTTTTAAAAACTTTACCCTTTCTTCTATCTTTTTCATTCCTTCCACAAAATCATATGCCATTTTATCAATATGGACAATATCTTTTTGAGAGTTTGCAAAGTCTTTATCATGCAAGAGTTCTTGTAAAGCTCCATCTTCTCCATTAAAAGCTCTTAAAAATGAAAGGGTTTGCTTTAAAGATTCAGGATAAATGTAATTACCCTCTTTATCAAAATGCTTTTGCAAATCAATAACAAAATTCATAGAATAAATTTCATTAATAATTTGTTCCACCAACTCTTTACTAAAATCATTTTCATTAAGTGTAATTTTAGTTAGCCCATTTTCATCTAAACCGCTCTCTGGGACTTCTGGCTCTTTATTTGGAGGAGTGATATTACTAATTATGGGCTTTTGTATATCTTTAATTTTTCCTGTAAAGTCTTTATAAGCATTATCCCTATCGGTATATGGTGTTACTATGCCTTCATTTTCGGTAGCATTTGTCAATTCACCCTGTTTATGATAGATATAAATATCTTCAAATGCTAATTTACCTCCTCCTATTTTGCCTCCATAGAATTTACCCATTTCTTTAGAATCGTTAGAAACGCTCATTGTTGTCCCCTCTTCAAAAAATAAATAAATCTTTTTAAAATCTATTTTGTCTTCTCCATCAAAAATATAACCTAAAAAACCACCCACAGCCGTATTTCTAGAATTATCACCTTCCGTTGTTGCACTTATTTTATTTAATCCAGCAATAGAAATATTTTCAAATGTAATCTCTCCTGAAGCATCGCCCACAAAACCTCCTGCATGAACTTGTTCTTTTTTAGAATAGCCTAATATCTCTTGAATATTACCCAAAGAGATATTTGTAAACTTTATACCTCCTCCTGTAAATTTCCCAGCAAAGCCACCTACACTTACAAACAAAGCATTGCTACTTGCTTCTATTTTGATGATATCTCCTAGAGAAATTTGACTAAACTCGCCTTCCCTTATCATTCCTGCAAATCCTCCAGTCTGAGCATTACTACCACTAACAGCAATGATATTATTCATATTAGATAATTTTATATTTTCAAACTTTCCACCATCTATCTCTCCTGCAAATCCACCAGAATATCCCCACGCTTCTCCATTTCCAATAACATCTTTAATGCTTACTTCTATGGAGTTATATTTACCACCATCTATCTCTCCTGCAAATCCACCTATTTTAAAATCTTCAATGCTAGAAATTCTAATACCCTCCAAAGCTAAAGAAATATTATTAAAATCAGAATCCCTAGCACTCCCCACAAAACCACCTACTCCAAATTCTTTCCTGCTTTGAAAATCAGCTTCTATTCCTCCAGTGCCATAATTTACAATAATATTACCAAAATTAGCATTACTAGCTTTACCAAAAATCCCTACATATTGAGGTTTATTTACTAAATTGGTCGTATCAATATTAATATTTTTCAGTGTATATCCATTACCATTAAAAAAAGAGCTAAAGGCATAACTATCCCCTACAATCATAGAAGTGCAACCAAGTCCTTCAATGCAATAATTAGCATAATTTTTACCTTGCTTTGCCCCAAAGTCTATATCACTTGTAAGTCTATATTCCTTTGCAGTATTTCTAAAATCTTCTTTTTCATTAGTTCCTTTTGCAAAATGCCACCAATCTCTATCACTACCTATTCCTACATATTTATCTTTTGTGAGATTATTTCCACTTGTTTTATCAAATACATTCCAAGAACTTGTATTATAATAATATCCAGTAGCATCTAAATAAGCTTTGGCTTTATTAGAAGCTTTAGCACTTAAAGAATTTAGAGTATTGCCATTAATACTTGCTACATCAATACTAATATCTTTTCCCTCTATACTAATATTATTTGTATTAATTTGATTAAATTCCCCCTTATCATTAAAAGCTTTTTCTAGTATTACTCTATTCCCCACCATTACTACTTCATTAGCTTGAATACTTCCTTTGTTTATAATATCTCCTCTAGTGCTATTAGATTTAAACACAGGAGAGAAAGGCGCTAATACACCTACACCATTATTAGCTTTATTAGCTTCTTTAAAAGCATTAAGTGTATCTGTATCAATAGGAGATGTAGAAATACCAAACTTATTAGCATTAATACTTCCACTCTCTGTTACTATTACCCCACTAGGATTAACAATAA